>CAKMZJ010000005.1 GCA_929200395.1 Candidatus Gorgonimonas eunicellae
CTATTGCTCTATTATAATAGCTACTGTTACTTTGCTGAGGATCTTCAGCGTTTATCGTGACGCTAACATTATTTGGATAGTAAGTCATTTCTATAGTGTTAGTGTTCACTTATTTACTTCCTATGTTACGTGTATAACATATAGACTGCTATATTTTTTATTAGTTCGCTTTTTTATGTCACGAATTAATAAAACGTGCTCCCATAAAAACAATAGCCATACATAAATATAGACATGAGGTAAACCCTGATTGATACAAAACTGCACCATGGTACCCTTCGTGTTTATAATGATCCGTTCTATAAATTACATGTTTAGCTTTTATTAATCCAGATACTATTTGTTGATTAAAGATATAAAATTTTAGATACGCATATGCTAATGTTAGTTTACTTAATAATTCTACAGTCATAGTAGTTTCATGTGGTTTAATCTTTGCCTCTTTAGCTATTTTAGTCTGTAGATTATTTATTTTATTATCTATAAGTGGTAGATTATAATCTTTTAATGCAATCATCTTATTATTTAATCTTGCATTAGAAAAATTAGCTGGAATTATCGTAGTTAGCAGTTTTTCTATATATGAATAGCCGATACTATGCGATAGTAAATTTTCAAAAACAGGAAAGATAAAACTAAAGAATATAAAGCTTACAAAGTTATCTACGTATAGATCAATAAGAGGTATTTTCTTAAAGCCGGTGTAAGAAATTAAATTATGTTCTGCTAAAATAATGATCAGAATTATAGAAAAAGAAGCAGGAAGAATTAAATCTATACAGTCTTTTATCCCCTCTTTAAAGCAATTGCTAGATTGATAAAAGTTATTTAAATTCTTATTGTAAGCGATTTGTATCGTCGAGAGTGATTCATCTGGTTTGTCTTCAACGGCATAAGAGTTATTGAATATAATTACAAAATTAATTAGTATTAATGTTATAATTATATTTGGTTGAAAAAAAGTGAAGTATATTTTAGGTAAACAACGATTATTATACATATTATTAGTACTTCAAGAAGTTTAAGGAATTTATACAGGTGGTAGATGAAAGTGCTAGGTTTCAGGGCTAAAGAAAAAGATCTAATTCGAGGCAAAACGCTACAGGAATGCAAGTGCATTTCAAAGTGTTTTAACGATGAAGTAGATTTTTTTAATAGCCCCCAGCGGGCAAGGCTTCTAAGCTTTTATCCTACGTTAGTATTTCTTGATTTAGTCGACACTAAACCTGCAAAATACTGCCTTAGCTAAAAACTTATAATCACTTGCTGAAAACTAGCATTTCCAACATATAATGTAATATAGTACAGCTAAGGTTGCAAATAAATTCTATACATAGATCAATAGAATGTGTATAGTTGTTTATTAGAAGAGCAAGTTTTATAGGGGTAACCGTTTTTTATGTCAAAAAAGAACGAAAAAATAGATTTTGATAAATCACTAGCTGAAGTAGAAAAAATTGTATTACAGTTAGAATCAGGAAATATGTCTTTAGAAAAAAGCTTAGAAGCTTTTGAGAAAGGCGTTAACCTTACCAAAAAATGTCAATCAGTATTAAACGAAGCAGAGCAAAAAGTTAAATTACTAACTTCTAATCAGGGAAGAGTAGTATCCTCGCCTTTTGATGCTAACGAGGATTGATTGTTATGGATAGCGAATTAGTTAAAACAAAATATTCTAAGGTATATAACCAGAATAATTATCTTGATTTTATAAATGATCAGCTGTTAAAAGTTATTAATAGACATAATTTTTTATGTTCTAAGTTATTTCAGGCAGTAAACTATAGCTTGTTTAGTGGTGGTAAAAGAATTAGACCGTTACTTGTATTTGGTGCAGGTGAATGTTTAGGTATTGCTATTGAAGATTTAGCTATCGCAGCTTGTGCTGTTGAATTTATGCATACATATTCATTAATTCATGATGATTTACCTGATATGGATAACGATACATTCCGTAGGGGTAAAAAAACTTGTCATATAGTTTATGGAACAACTACGGCTATTTTAGCTGGAGATGCTCTTCAGTGTTTAGCGTTTGAGGTTATTTCTAATAGCTTATTATTACCTAACAGCAATTTAACTTCAGAGCAACGTTTAGAAATGTTAAAGCTATTAAGTAGTGCTGCTGGAGTTAGTGGTATGGTAGGCGGGCAATCTTTAGAATTTTCTTGTGATGTTAATGCTTCATTTGATATTTCTATGTTAAACGCTATTTATTCAGGTAAAACAGGAGCTTTACTACAAGCAAGCATAGCTATGGGTATGGCGCAAAGTAGTAATTTAGCCTCACCTACAGAGGAAGAATCTTATATTCGCAATAAATTATACAGTTATAGCACAAAATTTGGTAATTTATTTCAAATATGTGATGATATTAAAGATATCGAGCAAGATAAACAAAAAGATGTAGCTAAAGTAAATTGTAGCCAAAAATATCAAGCTAATGTAAGTATTATCGAGTTGTTAGGAGTTGTTAAAGCTAAAGAATATGCTTTCAATTTACAGCAACAAGCTTTACAAGATTTGCAAGATATAGGCTCAGGAACACAATTATTACGGCAAATAACAGCAAGCCTAATTTAAAAAAGCAAAAACTTCTGTATATATATTGTTATATGTGGTAAAGTAACTATCTAATTATCTGTGTATTTTTATACTAAATTGACCTTGAATGATTTATCAAATACCTAAAAACAGACCACATACTCCTATTTTAAATAGTGTAGAATCTCCCTATCAGTTGCGTAAGCTACCAAAAGATAGGTTACCTGAATTAGCACAGGAGTTAAGAAGTTTCTTGTTGTACAGCGTTGGCAGAACTGGCGGACACTTTGGCGCTGGTTTAGGCGTTGTTGAGTTAACAATAGCTTTACACTATTTATTTGATACTCCAGATGATAGATTAGTTTGGGATGTTGGGCATCAGGCTTACCCTCACAAAATATTAACTGGCCGCCGTGATTTAATGGATAATCTCCGAAAAAAAGGAGGAGTTCATCCGTTTCCTTGCAGATCAGAAAGTAACTTTGATACTTTCGGCGTAGGGCATTCAAGCACATCTATTAGTGCTGCATTAGGAATGGCTGTCGGTTCTAAATTTAAACAGACAGATCGTCGAGTGGTAGCAGTTATTGGCGATGGCGCACTAACCGCAGGTATGGCATATGAAGCTATAAATCATGCTGCTGATATTAACGCAAAATTAATTGTTATTTTAAATGATAACGACATGTCTATTTCTCGCAATGTCGGCGGGATATCTAATTATTTAGCAAAAGTATTATCGAGTAAAACTTATCAATATATCAGAAATGGTAGTAAAAAAGCATTAGCTAAAGTTCCAAAAGCCTGGTCTTTAATGCGAAGAACCGAAGAGCAGGTTAAAAGCATGATGCTTCCTCCAGGAACATTATTTGAAGAACTTGGATTTAATTATATCGGACCTATAGATGGCCATGATTTACCATCATTAGTGGGTATGCTAGAAAATATTCGTGATTTTGATACTCCGCAATTACTACATGTAGTTACTAGCAAAGGTAAAGGCTTCTACCCAGCAGAGATAGATCCCATAGGTTACCATGCTATTACTAAAATAGAACCTTTAAAAGAAGCTAAAACTAACCAACCTAAAGCATTAAAATTTTGTAATGTTTTTGGTGGTTGGGTTTGTGATATGGCATCTGAAGATAAAAACTTAATAGCCATTACTCCAGCAATGAAAGAAGGTTCTGATCTTATAAAATTTGCTAGTTTATATCCTGATCGATATTTTGATACTGCAATAGCTGAGCAGCATGCTATTACTTTTGCCGCTGGTTTAGCTTGTGAGGGGTTAAAGCCTGTTGTAGCTATTTACTCAACATTCTTGCAAAGAGGATACGATCAACTTATTCATGATGTTGCAATTCAGAATTTAGATGTATTATTTGCTGTTGATAGAGCTGGTTTAGTGGGTGAAGATGGTCCTACTCATAGCGGTAGTTACGATATAGCTTATTTACGATGTATCCCTAATCTTATTATCATGACACCAGCAGATGAACAAGAATTAAGACAAATGCTCTCAACAGGTTACTTGCATCAAGGTCCGGCGGTAGTTCGTTATCCGCGAGGAACTGGAATGGGTGTAAAGGTTTCTTCATCTTTAGAAACAATACCTTTAGGAACAGCAGTAACTACTAGAAAAGGTAAAAATATAGCCATACTAGTTTTTGGTACATTATTGGCAAATGTCAATGAAATATCTGCTAAGCTTAATGCTACTGTAGTTAACATGAGGTTTGTAGAACCTCTAGATTATAAAACTATAGATGCAATAGCGAAACAACATAAATTAATAGTTACTGTAGAAGATTCTAGTGTTGTAGGTGGTGCAGGGTCAGCAGTCCTCGAGTATTTACACCAAAAAAACATATTAATTCATTGTATCAATTTAGGTATACCTAGGCGTTTAATTGGAGCAGCTACAGCACAAGAGCAATTACAAGAATGCGGTTTAGACGCCTCTGGAATCTATGATGCAATAGTGGATAAACTATCTGCTATTGGTGAAAATACAGATTTTCCATATAATGTTAAGCAGGATTTACAATTAGAAGGTGTATAAGCTAAACGAATAGTCTATTATGAATGTATCAATTGAGAATTCGTTATATCCTAAAGGTTTTAAGTCGGCGCCAATATGGCGTCGAGTTGCTGCAATATGTTACGATTTTTTTCTAGTGCTTTCTTTATTAATTGCTACTGGATTTGTAAAAGTTCTTTTAACTGCAATAGCTACAAAATTTAAATTTAATATTGTTAGTAATATAAATCAACAGATCTTTTTTATTGTTTTGCTATTAATTATTATAAATTTTTTTTGCTATTTTTGGATTAAATCTAGGCAAACTTTAGGAATGCGCTCTTGGAATATATATATATGTAATTCTGATTATTCGGTAATTAGTCTTAAGCAAGCTGTTATAAGGTGCT
The DNA here is from genome assembly GCA_929200395.1 of Candidatus Gorgonimonas eunicellae. Classification (GTDB taxonomy): domain Bacteria; phylum Pseudomonadota; class Gammaproteobacteria; order Pseudomonadales; family Endozoicomonadaceae; genus CAKMZJ01. The sequence goes on from CAKMZJ010000005.1 coordinate 4,978, forward strand.
TGGTTGCTATTCCAGCATTATTATTTTTTGGTATAGGTATTTTGTGGGTGTTAGTTGATAAAAAACATCGTAGTTGGCAAGATATAGCATCTTCCACAATTACTTGCCATAAGACAAAGCTTTAATATTTTGGTAATATTAAATTTTAGTTTCATGGTTTAATGTTATTAATTTGTTTCCAGTTTTTGTTTTAATAAAAAATCCCTTAAGTTTTTTTTTAGTTTTCTGAGGATCAATCTTTAACTCAAAAGTACTAGTGTTGCTTCCTATTTTGGATTCATCTAATATTGTGTTTTGCTTAAAAATAGTTAATTTTTTAATAGCGTTAACATCTGAAAAAGTATAAATTTTAGATGAACTGACATCGGTTATTTTATCTATATTGTTAAAATCACAATTTTTGTGTATGTGTAAATATCCAGTAAAAAACATAATTTACCTTGTTTATAGTTGAGTATATTTAGAAATGCTAAATATATAGATAACTATTTTTGATAAAAGTTTGCTATTTATTTTAATTAATTCCATATTGCTATAATTATTAAATATACATCAAGACACTAAATTCATGTTAAAGAACAATATAGTAATATTATTAATTTATTTTATATTATATACTAATTTAGTGTGTTATGGTGATACAATACAAACACCTGTTGATAATAAAATTAATAAACGAGCTACTTTAGTAATAGTTGAAAATGATAACTCACTTGAAAACTGTCTTTATCTTAATGAAATTGATGATTTTATTATTCTTGAGATGTTAACAGAGTTATTAAAAATACCTAACTTTTTATTAATTAATAATAATTGGTGGCTACTGAAAATACTTTTAATGTTGATAATTCCATTATCTGCTAGTGTAAATAATTTAGGAATTACTACTCATGATGATATTACTATAGGATTAATTTTAGTAACTCAGTTTACTATCCCGTTAAATATTTTAAATGCTTTTATTTTATTAGACAGGCTAAAAATATTTTATAACCAAGGCATAAAAAATATAATTAAAGTATGCAAACAAAATATATATAAAACTATTTATTATTTAACTAATATCGCAATTAGTATATATTTATCTTATTTATCTTCTTTAATAGATATTCAAACATCTGGACATGCATATTCTTGGATATTTTCTAAATTTACCAATTCTAAAAAAACATTAAAGTCAGCTTATCATTTAGGATATACATTAAACTTAATGTGTGTATTAGCTTTGAATTCTGTGTTCTTTTTTAATCTAATTAATGAAATACTTCATCAAACTGGCATTGGCTATTTATTTAAACTAGCACCATCGCTAAAATATAATGTTAAAGAATTAAGTTATTATCAGCATGTAAATAATTTAAGACAAATAATACATTATAGTGATACTGAAACTGCAATTAAAAGATCTAAGGATTATTTAGTAAATAATAATTTAAATACAACCCTAGATGTTGCAAATTTGCAATTGCATTGCTCTGAAAAAAGTTACCATGAAAAAAGTGTGATTAATATCTATATTAATTTAGTTAAATTTGGTTTTATTATTACTATGGCGGTTTTTTGCGCGGAAGCTTTTAGACAAATTTTTTCTTCTAAATTATTATTACAAGATTTTATTGTAGACTATTCAAACATAACATCTAACAATTACTATTCTTTTTTATTAAATAATAACCAGGTATTTACTTGCGATACTATAGATCATTGTATAAATAATATAGATATTAATGCAATTGATATTTCAAAAGAAGAAATAAACCATCTGCTGTCTTTAAATCAAGATGGAATTATAGCTAATAGTTTAAAAGGTATTGCTGTTTCTACTAACACAGCAGCAATGCTAATAATGTTTGCGAATTATGCATGGAAAATAAAAAATAAAAAACTGTTTCGAGATACTCTTTTTACGTCATATTATAATAAAAAAAATATTATACCTGTTATAGTTGCTACAAGTTTATTGGTTTCTGGATACTATTATATGCAAAACATCTACAATGTTTCTACTATTGCAGAAAAAAGCAATGATTTACTATCTAGATCTAGTGATAAAATTTTTTTGCCGGTTACTGCTTCAGTAATACTTGCTATTTCTTCTATAGGATTTACATGTTCTCGCGGATCTTGTTTTCTGGTAAATATTACTAACTATAGTATATATCTAATTAATAAGTTGAAAAAAATATTGCGCAGTAGATAAATTGCATAAAAGCTTACTAACCTTGTTATCAAAGTCTTAGTTTCTAGAGAATAGTACAAGTTGATTCGCTATGTTGTTCTTGTTTAGGATTATAAATTATTGTATTGCTGTTGTTATCTGAGCTGGCAAGAACTGTTAACACTGAATGTTTTAATGGTATTATTTGTTTTGAGACTAGCCATTTATTATGTATTCGTTGGCACTTATACATATTATTTTTAGAATATATAAGTAAACCTATAGCTTGGCTGGGAAGAAAAACTACAGCTGTAATAATTTCATCTAATATTATATTGTCGGTTTGCCAAGTTTTGTCAGTGCTGTATCTTCTAATAGTTAAAGATTTGCCCTTAAAAAACAGTAGAATATCTCCGGTGTTGTTGATGCTATCAGGAAAAGATATGCAGTTATCGATACTATGTTTTTCTTCCCAGTGACCAGGGTTATTTATATTTTGATAAAAAACCTTTAATGTTTTGTTTTTAGTAGTAGCAAATAAGCGACTACAGTTACTAGTATCAAATTTAATATTAGAAATAATGCTATCTGTCTTAATTGGTAATGCAGGTTTCCAAGTAGCTATTTTTCGAGAAAATAAATTTCCTAAAAATTTTTGTTTTATGCGTGGTCCTTCATGCCAAATATTTAACTTGTTTTGTGTATAATTAGCAATTATTGCTTTGTTATTATGAATAGTTATAGAGTTAATATTAGCTGTAGGTAAAGCACTATAGCGTTGAATATCTTGTCGCCATATTTGATTGTTGTATATATTTTTTTTAACTTTTTGTATGGTTTGGATGTCTCTTATTTTATTAGAAAACATCCTGCCGCATAAGATATAGTCGCCACTTTTACTAACTGCAATAGCTTGATAATTAGGGTAGCTAGCATTAAATTCAGTTGTGTTTTTTTTTATATTAAAAATATAAATTTTATTTACTATAGGGTGAGTAGAATAACTTATTAAATATTTACCATTATCGTTAAGTAAATAGTTACAGCTTATATTATCAGCATGTTCAACATAATTTTGTACAGGTAATTCTAAATTTACGCAATAATTTACAGATTTTGTATGTACTAATGAACTGCTACTATTGTGTAACGGCTTGTTACTCTGATCATGAAAAGAAGAATAATCTATATTAGAAGAACTTTGTATATTAGGTAAACTTATTGATCTAAGCATTGTATATAGTAATTAAGTGATTCTTGTACTATTAAGGAATATCTCTACATCTAAAAATTTTTTCATATATTCTTTTTTGAATGAATCAATTCTAATTTGCAATTCATCATAGGATATTCCTGTACCATCTAGATATACGCTACGTTTTCCATTATTAGAGGGCATTAGATTTAAAGATATAATCCAATTTGGCAGGTATTTTATCTTAGGACAATTCTTAAAATTAAGGTCGGAATAAACGTTTAGTGGATTTTTAGGAATTTCTTTAAGATCAATACATTTTGATACATCAAGTTCCCCTGCTTTAAATTTAGTATTAAGCTGTTTTATACCGCTTTTATGTGCGTCAATTAAATATCTTACATGCAATTTTTCTGGAAGTTCTGTTAAATTATGACATTCTGATATATTTAAATTTTTATCAACAATAAGCTCTTCAGGTAATTTGTAAATATTTGATTTAGAAAGGTTTACTGAACCTTTAACATGTAAACGATTTGGCAAATTATTAACTGCTATATCAGATAGATCTGATAGATTTAAAGTGCCATGATATGAAGGGTCAAAAAAGTCATTGAACGTATGAGCAAAACTAATGCTTGGTATAGAAGTTACCTGTTCTTCTTCTGGTAGTTCAGCATAAACAACATAGAAAGTATCTGGGCAAAATTTTTCATTGCTATATAATTTATTTTTAAACTCTTCTGCTGACATTCGTTTATTCTTATGTCCAGTACTGCAACGGTATGCTAGTTGTCGTACTGATCTGCTGAGTAGTTGTGAGTATGATAAAGGTTCTTTATTTGCGCTAGAATTGATAAAGTTATCTGTTGTTTTTGGTAGCAGGTTTTGAAGTTCGGTGTTGTCGCCGGTGTTGTTAGCCTGATTATTGCTATGAATATGCATTATTTTTGTGTCTTATCAGTTATATTTTTAATAAAGGTTGTTATTTTTATATATTAGTAAAATTAGCTATAAGGAATGGTGGAGGCGGCGGGATTTGAACCCGCGTCCGCCAGACTTCAGCCTTTGGCTCTACATGCTTAGATCCACTATTAATTTAACACTGTAACGACCCAGTGGGCGGGGTGCTATAGTGCGATTCTCTTGTATTTAGCTTATCGCCCTGAGAAAAGGCAATAATAGCGATCTTGTTTACGATGACAGACTAATTACAACCAACAAGAAAATTGTGTAGTCTGGTAGACTCGTAGTGTTTAGCTACGATTAAGCTGCCGCAGCTGCGGTAGCTTGTGAATCTACAAAGTTGCTATCATTTATTTTGGCAACTATAAGGTTTGCAGTGTTTTGATTAACGAGAACCACTACGCCCTCGACATGCACCTTAGGGATCAATCCTGGCGTCGAATCCTAATCGCCCCCTAACAAACACTATATCGTATAATTTTGTGGTTTGCAAATATTATTTATAAAAAATTATAATATGTTAAATTTAGTTATTTTTCCTTTAATGCCTAATATTTCAAGGTTTTTTAGGTGTTTTTCTATGATTTCTTTGTCTATTTCAGGGCCAACAATGACTTCATTTTTAATTTGTGATGATAGCATAACCATGTCTAATCTATATTTTTCCTTATCAACTATAAACACTGGAAAGTTATTATCTTCTAATTTTTTAGCAAAATTTTTAGCTTGCTCGTAGCTAGTAAAGGAATTAAAAGCAATACACCATACATTAGGAATATCCTTGTTTTTACTATCAGCTAAAATAAAATCTTTTCTAGTAACAATATTTTTAGTTGTTATGTCGGGGGTTGGCATTATCTCAGGGGGGGGGAGAGACTGTAGTATTGTGGGTACATTTTCTATTTGTTTGTTGTTATATATGATTGCTGCAGAAGATTGAGTTTTAGAAAAAAACCAATTTGGCACTAAAGCAGTTAATGCTAGGAGTAATACTCCTAATGTTAATATGCTTTTTAGAGGGAAAATCTTTTTCATTATATTATTATGCTATAAAGTAGTGTAATCATGATATAACTTCCTTTTGCACTTAAAGAAACTAGCCTCCTAGGGCAGAAATTTCTGTTAGGGTTTCTATCCTATATGTATTATAGTGACAAATATATACATAAACAAGCATAAGAAAGTAATAATTATTACTTTCTTATCTTTTATATTTAAAGTAACAACTATTACAGTACTTTATAATATATCAAAAAAATCGCTCATATTGAGAAGAATCAATTTTATTATCCATGAAAGCTTTCTTAAGTATAATCTCAAAAGATTCTGCTAGTTGCTGAAAGGCATCATATTGGAGCGTTGTATCGTTATCTGTTAATACGAACTTTTTGAAAAGGTCTTCGTTTATTAGGTCATCTATACTATTAAAAGAGATATTTATATTATCAACAGCTAAATAAATAATATATTTATAGCTATCACGAGTTGCATCTACCATAACTAGCATATTTTCTGCTAATTTAGGGGAGGTATGATTATCTATTAAGCTAGATAATACGGCTGATTTTAATATTAAAGTTAGCTTATCTAAACCAAGTGGCTCTATTTCTTTCATTCTTAAATTAACCGAAAATCCGTTAAAAGAGGCTTGTAATCTTATCTGATATCCGCTAATTGTTCCATTTTTGTTCACTATAATATCTTGCAATTTAATACCAAAAGCATTCAAAAAGCGTAAAATTATTTGGCTTTCTGGTGTTGCATATGTGTTATTAAATTGTATGAATTGCTGTGTTTCACTTGTAATTTGTATTTCTCGATCACTAATATTGTCAGCATGCAAGGAGTGTGCCGGTGGTATCTTTTTTGTAACTGCTACTTGTGTTATATTATTTTGTTTACCTTCTAGGTTGTTCGTATTTACTGTTAATGAGTCTGTATAGCTTGCAGTCATCGTTGCTATTGATGAGTTTGTAGGGCTTGCACTAAGAGTTATAGGTGTCGACATATTTTAATCCTTTAATTTATAACTGATGTTAGATAAAAAATTTAATCAGTTATTAATATTAATTGTGAAGGGATAATTTTATTTGAAATAGCGAGTTAAATGTCAATGTTCATAAAATGAAATTATTAAATTTAGACTAGTATAGTAACTATTGTACTATAAGTTGATTGATGTACAAAGTTCTTGAGCTGTCATTTAACTGTTTAATAGTAGCTGATAAATTCAAATGATATTTTTTAAAATTGTTTTATTACAAATTTTAAATGATAATATGCAAAGTATTATTGATTATATACAACAATGTAAAGATCTATCTAGCTAAGTATGTTGGTATTTTCAATTAATGTAATATCGTTTTACATTAGATTGCTGTTTAGTTGTAATACTATATGATGAAAACTTATTAATTAACCTTGTTAATTGGTAGTATTGATTAGTCTTTCTGTAATGTTTTTATGATTGTCATTATTGTTATTTAAAAAATCATTAATAGCATCATTAGGGAAATAGTTTCTTACAAGATATCCAGCAACAAAGACTACAATAGCTCCTGAAATAATAGCAGAAATAACAAGACATTTTTTGAGTGTGCAAGTTTTATTTTCTTCTTGTATGCAATCGTAGTTATTTGTAGATAAGTTTTTTCCTGCTTCTGCTGGGGAATAGTTATACATAAAAAATACCCGCTTTAAATGAATAGTTATAATTAAATAATAAAAGGTACTTGGGTTAAAAAATATCTATAATAAGGGTTAATTACACGGTTTCTTATGAATAGTTAAAAATATATAACTATTCATATATAATTAAAGATATCAGTTGATTATTTCAAAATATAAAAAAGTATGCAAGTTATTTTTAGTATTTATTTTGAAATTGTATAACAAAAATATTTTTAATAAAAAATTGTATAACTTTATAATAGTAGCAAATAACTTTTTATTTGCTACTTAAATCTAGCTTTTAAGATTAATAAAACTTCTATTAGAGTTTTAGTTGTAGTAAGTGTATAAATTTTATTGCAGACTAGTTGAGTGCAATATTTTATTATTTACGATTTAAAAGATCTTTTTAGAAAATATACTAAACGGTTAAATGTAGCAAATTTAACCGCAAACTATATATAATCAGAATTTTTTTAGAACTATTTTAGGATTGTTAGTATCGCCGTAGATACGATAACTAATATTAGCTAGGGCATTTATTTTTTTTCCTACGGCTTTATCGGCAACAAAAATCAACGCCGACAACATAGGATTAGCTGCCAAAAATAAACTAATAATTGGTAAATTAGATACAATTGGTAATGTTATTACTAAGTTCAACTCTAATTTATTAGAATTAATATCAACCATTCCAGATAACTTTTGCGTAGATGAAGAAGAAGTCATAATTATGTAATCATCGGTATATATTTTACCGTATGATAACAAGCAACTACCTTTAAGGTTATCAAAAGAATATCCTGAAGAAAATAAATCTGAAAAATCTAGTTTTAGTCTTTTGAATAAAGAGTCTGCGTTAAATAACCCTAGTGGTTTTAATATTTGCGTGTTTTTATCTATTTTATTTATCTTTCCGTCTTCAAGGGTAGCACTTATATTACCATATAATTTATTTTTTGTTATATTAAATGGTTTGTCGTCCCAACCTAAAGCAAAAGAAATACTAGCCTTATTAGTACTAATTATTTTCTTTTTCTTAAAAAAATCATTCAATAAAGAGTTTTTGCTACTAGAGGAAACATCTCCTTGTATCCAGCATTTATTTGCACCATTTATTTTTTGCCAGTCTGCAAATAGTTGTATATCGGTATCTTGTATATTTGTTTTTAAGTCGCTAATTTTAAGGATGTTATCTGTAAAGTCAACTGCAAAATTAGTTTTGTTTATTTCAAGGTTGTTATAATTTAATTGGTCTATTTTTACTTTTAGTGAAGGTAAATCTTGCCAATCCATAGTTATTATTTTATTTTCTAATAATGATAGTGAATTAGATTTTACGGTATTTGTATTTTCTAATTTAATTTTTTTAAAATCTAAAATAATAGGTTGCTTGTTGTTTTTTGCAAAGCTAATAACTCCGGTAGCTACATCACTAATTATTTCTAGGTTATGATAACTTTGACTTTGTTTAGATTTTATTTCAAGATTGTTTAAGTTAATATCTTCATAAATTAACTTTTTAATTCGTAGGTTGTCTAATTGAAAATTAGACGATTGTTCAGTTTTAGGAAGCTTGTTAAAAAAAGCAAACCATTCTTTTGCATTAATTGTTGCTATATTTCCATCTAGTATGTAAGTATTACTATCACTAGATTTTTGATTTGCAGTATTGGAATTTTTAATGTTAATATTTATTGAATTATTATGTTCTAATTCTAGGTTAATCTGTTTATGATTGTTTTTATTTGCATAAAAACGCAAGTGTATTGGTAGCAATTCGGCGCTTTCTTTATAAAAAGGTTGTGGTAAGTTACTACTAACACCTTCGAGTTTACTTTCTAAGGTAAAATAATTTTCATCTGTTGCTGGATAAAAATCAAAGGTACAACGATGGCGCATTTTTCCTGATAAAAAGTTATCTAAAGGGTAATTAATAAGTTCGCTTATATTTTTAAATGAAATATTACCGTTACATATACCACTTATTGTTTTAATTTGATTGGTGTCGTTGTCTAATGTTGATTTTATCTCAAGTGTATGTTTTTCATCAAATAAATAAGCCGTTATAAAGTCAGTATTCAATCCTGTTTTATTATTATAATTAAAAAAACCATTAGCGTTGTTGATCTTGATGTTATTTTTTTTATCATCAATGGTTATATTAGTTATTTTTGAGTTTACATCGATCACGGGATTATAAGTTTCTTGATTCAATGGTAAATATACATCTACTTTAGAGTTAATTAAGCCGTCAATATTAATATTTTGCAACACTGTAGTTAACTTTTTATTATCTAGTACATGTATAAGTAGATCATTAATTTGACTGTTTTCAGACTGCACGACTGCGTGCACTGATAGATTACTATTGTTATTTAATGTAGCTGAAGCTTCTAAATGTTGTATATTGTTTTTTAGTAGCTCAGCGCTTGTTGCTATGATATCTACTCTTGTGTTATCTAGTGCTAGTTTGCCTTTTATTTTATCGAGAGAAAATGACTGACTTGGAATATCAATAGTTAAATTATTAAATAAGCAGAATAATCTTGTCTGGTTTTGGTTGCTACCATTCTTTTGTTTTTGTAGGTAGCCATTAAATAAGTATGTTATTTGATCTATCTGTGCATCATGCAGTGAGTTATTAAGCCAGCTCTTTAATTCATTTGAGACAATAGTTTTTTTGGGTAAGTATTTAGGTAATATATCTAACTTGGTATTTTTTGCTGAAAGAAGTAATGATAAATGTAGTGGCGGGGCAATAGCTTTTGTAGGAATGTTTAATTTTAATAACCCTCTAACCTGCTCTTTATCTCCAATTAAATTTATATCATGCAAATATACATTTACGTGATCATTATTTATATTCCATTTAGTAAAAGTAGTTGCAGAGTTATAGTGCATTTTTTTATTAAAAATATCAGGAATATAAATATCAAAATTTGTGGAATTCATGTGAAAAACACCTTTGTTCTCCGTAGTAGATAGTTTTCCACTAATATTAGTCAACTCAGGTATTCCTGTTGTTGCTTTGATACTAACATTATTTAAGATTGCTGTTAATTCTAGTTTGTTTAGCTTGCTAATTGTATTGAAGTTATACTTTAAGTAAAAATTATCTATCGCACCTTGAGGGTCTAATTGTTGTATGGTTTTAAAATATTTATTATCTTCATATAAAAAGTGATTTATGATTTCTGTAATATTTTGTAGATGTAAATTACTAGCGTTACAAATAAAATATTTTTTATTAACAAATTTATTGCTAATAAAAATATTAGCTTTTAATGCACATTGCGATGCATCATGGTAGTTGCAGCAAATATCTTGCAACCACAAATTAAAAACATCAAAAGCAGAAGCATGATAAAAAAATTTAGAGGCAAGGTTCATTGAATTAGGGTTATTAATATTTTTTAAATAGATTAAACCATCTGCTTTTACTGAGGTGTTATCTGCATACCAGTTGCCATCTATAGAAGCGCTACAATTTTTTACAATAGAGAAATCTTGATGTATAAAGTCTTGTAAGTCTTCAACTATGATATCTGATATCTTTAACTTACCCTGCCAAGATTCTTGTTGTTTAATAGTAGTTGATTGTCCTGATATTTCTATAGTTTTATTACCTGCGTATATCCCAGCTTGTAAAATTTTGCCATGTTTTTTTTGATCTATTAATATTTGTGGTATTTTTATCTTATGAATATTAGAGTTTGTATATAAATTTATAGATACATCATTTATTGCCACCCTAGATTTTAATATTTGAGTTAAAAAATAACGAAGGTTTAGATTATTTTTCGAATCCCAAGATCTAGATAAAGATGCTACACCAAGTAATCTCCATGAATTAATATCAGTGTTTTCTAAATTTAGTATCATTTTCTTTGTAGAAATAGTATTGTAACTTAGCTTAAAAGATACTAATAATTTATATAAATCAAGTTCTAACTTAAGTTCGTCAACTGTTAGTGCTGGATTAGTAGCATTTTTTCCTACTAGTTGTAGTTTGTCTAGCTGCAATAAAGGGTATCCTCCATTCCAGTCTAAAACTAAATTTTTTATTGTAATATCAGAATGTAATTTATTTTCTAACCAGCTACAAAGTCCTTGTTGGTAATTAGGTAACACGTAAACTAATAACCTAAAGGACAATAAAACAGTTAACATCAAAGATAAATAAGTAAAAACCGATATTTTTAATAATTTCAAACAATATTTACTGATAGCCACAATAGAACCAATGAGTTAAAATCTTATCTTAATGCGTAAGTATAAGACAATTATACACTTTATACAGCTATATTTTTAAGTAAAAGATATATTTACATTATCTTTATCTAATTATAGTACTTTACTAAAAGATATATTTTATATACTTTGTACTCTAAAAGTTATCATAAATTAAAACTATTTAAGATAAAATAACTTATTCTCTCCTGTACCTTTAATTTATATAGATGTACAATAAGGCAACAAATGTGCAACCGCAAGTATAAGTTGCATATCTTCAAATAGAATATTTTATATACTAAATTAAATAAAAATACTCTGCATTGAAGCATAAGGGTAACAATATATCATTTGTATTTATAAATAAGGCTATATAACATATGGACTTTACAAAAAAAAAAATAGTATACAACAATAAAGTTGTATATAACTTTGCCTTAATGGCTGTATTTTGGGGCGTTATTGGTATGGCAATAGGCCTGCTAATAGCCGGGCAATTAATATGGCCTGAGCTTAATCTAAATTTACCATGGACGACTTTTGGTCGACTGCGGCCATTACATACAAATGCAGTTATTTTTGCATTTGGTGGCAATGTACTGTTTGCAACATCTTATTATGTTGTTCAGCGTACTTGCTATACTGCTTTGGCATTTCCCTCTCTTGCAAAATTTACTTTTTGGGGTTGGCAGCTAGTAATTGTCTTAGCTGCTATTTCCTTACCTTTAGGTATGACTACATCTAAGGAATACTCCGAACTAGAATGGCATATAAGTATCTTGCTGGCAATAGTATGGATAAGTTATGCAATAGTATATTTCACTACTATTGTAAAAAGGACAACTAATCATATCTATGTAGCAAACTGGTTTTTTGGTGCTTTTATCTTAACTACAGCTGTATTGCATGTAGTAAATAGCATGTGTATACCTGTCAATTTAACTAAATCATATTCGCTATATTCTGGAGCTACCGACGCTATGATCCAATGGTGGTATGGGCATAACGCAGTTGGCTTTTTTCTTACTGCAGGTTTTTTAGGAATAATGTATTATTTTGTTCCTAAGCAAGCACAAAGACCAGTTTATTCTTATAGGTTGTCAGTCGTGCATTTTTGGACATTAGTTGCTATTTATATTTGGGCTGGACCTCACCATTTGCACTATACAGCATTACCAGATTGGGCACAAAGTTTAGGTATGGTTATGTCGTTAATTCTACTAGCACCTTCATGGGGAGGAATGATTAATGGGATTATGACTTTATCTGGAGCATGGCATAAATTACGTACAGATCCAATACTAAGATTTTTAGTGATTTCATTATCATTTTATGGGATGTCAACGTTTGAAGGTCCAATGATGGCAATAAAAACAGTAAATGCGGTATCGCACTATACTGATTGGACTATTGGCCATGTGCATTCTGGTGCTTTAGGTTGGGTTGCAATGATTTCCTTTGGTGCGCTTTATCATTTAATTCCTAAATTGCTGAATCTTGACTGTATGTATAGTGTTAGATTAATTCATACCCATTTTTGGTGCGCTATTACAGGAACAGTGCTTTATGTAGTGTCTATGTGGGTTAACGGTATTTCTCAAGGCTTAATGTGGCGTGCTGTCAATGCTGACGGAACTTTAGCTTATAGCTTTATTGAATCAGTAGCTGCTAGTAAGTTTGGTTATATTGTAAGATTTATCGGTGGTGGTTTGTTTTTAATTGGAATGTTGATCATGGCATATAACGTTTGGAAAACAACAAAAATCAAAAAACAACAAAATTTAGATGAGTCAGAGTTTGAATTAAATGCAAAGGTTGCAACATCATGAGATTTTATAGCTTTATAGAAAAAAATATTGGCGTGATGTCGGCATTAATGATAGTTGCAATTAGCTTTGGTACTTTAGTTGAATTAGTTCCTATGTTTTTTCAACCTGAAATTACTGAACCAATACAAGGATTAAAACCATATAGCCCATTAGAACTTGAAGGCAGAGATGTTTATATAAAAGAAGGATGTGTTGGTTGCCATTCACAAATGATTCGCCCATTAAGAGCAGAAGTAGAACGCTACGGACACTATTCTGTAGCTGGGGAATCAGTTTATGATCATCCATTTTTATGGGGATCAAAACGTACTGGCCCAGATTTAGCAAGAGTAGGCAACCGTTATTCTGATGAATGGCATCGAGCGCATTTAATGAATCCACGTGATGTTGTACCGCAATCTATTATGCCAGCATATCCGCATTTAGCTAAAAACATTTTAGATGCAAAAGTTACAAAAGATAAAATGCAAGCATTACAAATGATAGGTGTTCCCTATTCAGATGAAGATATAGCTAAAGCTGAGGCAGAGGTAAAAGGACGTTCTGAGTTAGATGCTCTTATAATTTATTTGCAATCATTGGGAATTCTATTAAGAGGAGCTCAATAGTATGGATATTCACCTTATAAGAGGTTTTTGTACAATATTAATGCTAGTTGCTTTTTCTATATTAATTATTTGGGCATTTAGTAAAAAACAACGCAAAGAGTTTTCACAGGCAGAAATATTGCCATTTACTAACCAACCTGTAGAAGATTATAACCAAGACGCAACTATAAAACAAAATAAATTAAAACCCTCAGCAAAAGGAGCAACAAGTGAATGACTTTTGGCATGGCTGGGTATCAATATTAACAATCTCTTGTTTAGTACTAACGGTATTAGTACTCTGGTCTTCAGGGAGAAATCAACGCAAAGATTTAACAGAAGAAACCACTGGTCACGAATATGATGGAATAACAGAAATAGATAACCCTTTACCTCGTTGGTGGGTATTTTTATTTATAATATTGTTAGTCTTTTCAGTATTTTATTTATGTTTGTATCCGGGTATGGGTAATTGGAAAGGCCTATTAAATTGGAGTTCTGCTTCCGAGCTAGATCGAGCACAAAAAAAGCACAACCACCGATTTGCGCCACAGTTTGAACGTTATTATAATAACTCTTTTGATGAGTTAATAGATAACCCTAAAGCCATGCAAATAGGTGAACGTATTTTTATTAATAACTGTTCAGTTTGCCATGCTATAGATGCTGGTGGTAGATTTGGTTTCCCTAATTTACGTAATAATGATTGGTTATTTGGTGGTAGTCCAGAACAAATAGAGCAAACTATATTACATGGTCGTAAAGGACAAATGCCAGCTTGGAAAGATATGCTTTCTGAGAAACAAATACAGCAAGTAGCATTTTATGTAAGAGGGTTATCTAATTTAACAACTAATGCCACAGCTACAGATTTAGAACAAGGCAAACAAATATTTCATGAAAGCTGCGCTCTTTGTCATAATCCAGAGGGTACTGGAAATCACCTATTGGGGGCACCAGATTTAACTAATAATATTTGGTTGTATGGTTCATCTCAGATACAAGTAGAATATACTATACGCAACGGCAGGCAAGGAGTAATGCCTGCTTGGCAAGATGTTCTAGGACAACATAAAGTGCGAATAGTTGCCGCATATATTTATAGTCTTAACCAAGATGCTGAAGACCAAGATGTTGCTAACAAAAATATTGAGGTTGAATAAAAATAACTACACCTTCAGTTTGAAGGTGTAAGAAAATTAAAAGTTGTCTGGTAAATTAATTGCTGATATTACTATTGCATTTCTTCTGGTTTTGGGGTTATCTATAGTAATGGAGTAAAAATAAATAGAATATTTTTTACTAGTGTAAGATGAATACAAAATATTAATTACCTTAAATAAAGAGTTATGCCATGAAATACAAATTTTGCTGGTTGTATCTTGTTATAGTTTATTTACAAATATTTTCTTCGTTGTCTGTTTATGCTCATTGCCAACTGCCTTGTGGTATTTATGATGATAATGCAAGAGTGAAAATGATGCTTGAAGACTCTGATCTTATTACTAAAGCTATCAAAGAAATAGAAGAGCTTGCTAAAAATAACGATACTATCTCAAAAGCTCAACTAATTCGCTGGGTAATAAATAAAGAAAAACATGCTAATCATATTATTGAAATAATTAGTGATTATTTTTTAACTCAAAGAATTAAGCCTACACAAAAAGATTATCAAGAACGTTTAGCAAAGCATCATGCGATTATACTTACAGCGGTAACGGCTAAACAAAAGATTGATAGCGATACAGCAACGGCATTACACCATGCTGTATTAGCTTTATTAGATTATTATCCTGAAGAGCATCTAGAGCATCATCATCATTAGTTTGATAAAGTTACCTTTCAGTAAAAGCAGTTTGTTTTGCTCTTAAAATAGGTTTAAGAATATAATCCATAAAAGTTTTTTTGCCAGTGATAATATCTACTGTGCCACGCATACCAGGAATTATATCCAACTGCTTGTTAGCTATTTGTAAAAAGTTATTATCTGTTCTGACATTAACCAGATAATAGCTATTACCTTTTTCATCTTCATGAGTATCAGCGCTTATATGCTCGACTTTACCTTTTAGCCCGCCATAAATTGCAAAATCATATGCGGTTAATTTTACGACAGCAGGCATGCCCTCTGTTAAAAAGCCAATATCTTTAGGGTTAATCTGTACTTCAACTAGCAAATTGTTTTCAACAGGAACTATTTCCATTAAGCTCATTCCTGGTTGAGCGACTCCGCCTTCTGTACTGATAAATATTTTTTTAATAATCCCATTCATAGGCGATTTAACTAAAGTTCTTTCTAGTTGATCTTCTAAAGAAAGAGTATTTTGACGTAGTTGATCGAGGTTAACCGCTGTTTCTTTTATTTCTTCTGATAATTCTGAACGAAAATTTAATTTTAGCTCATCTAGTTTGGATTTTGCTTCTTGATGTATAGAATCTAGCTTAGGTATGCTAAGTTTCACTTGATTCTTATCACGCTCTATTTCTGTAGCACGTTGTTGTAATTGTAAAAACTCAACTCGTGAAACAACTCCTTCTTCTAATAAAGGCTTGGTAAGCTCGATTTCACTTTCAATTAAACCATAGCTTTTTTCAAGAAATTGTAACTGTGATTTAGCGGAGTTAATTTCATACTGTGCTTGATGTATTTGTCTATTAAGTATATCTTGTTCCGCCTGAAAACTTTGTTTACGGTTATTATAGATAGTAGTTTCACGTGCTATATAATCAGCATATTTATTTAATTCTTTGGGGAATTTAAGCTCAGAATTATTTATTTCTGCTTCTAGTCGTGACATTTTAGCTAAGTCACTAAAATACTCAAATGATTTTTCATGGAATGAAGAGCTAAATCTAGTGTTATCTAGTTGTGCTAAAGGTTGATTAGCTTTAACAATGTCTCCTTCTTTTACAAACAATTTTTTTAAAATACCGCCTTCTAAGTTTTGTATCACTTGAATTTTAGAAGATGGTATTATTATACCTTCGCCACGGGTTATTTCTTCCATTGTAGAGAAATTTGCCCATAATACCGCAGCAATAAGAAAAGCAAATAATGTGTAAATTATTAAGCTTCCACCTGTAGAAGGTTTAATCAGTACTGATGCTGATGAGTCAGAGATGTATTCTAATTCATCTTGATCTATTGCTTCTGCTTTGTTGTTATTTACAGGTTGTTCAGTATTTTTTAACTGTTGAGTATTATCTTTAGGATGCATTTGGTTTTGCTTTGAATCTTGATGTTTTGTATTTTGTGCATTCTTGTCTTGAGGCGTATGATCTGCCTGTTGTTGCTTTTTAGTATCTTTAGTCATGGTTCTATTCCTAGTTTATTTTTAACTTACCTTGTTTTAATGCTTCATGTATTTGTTGTTTTGCGCCATCAGCTACAACTTTTCCATGATCCATGACAATTAATCTATCTACTAAATCTAACATTGAAGATTTATGAGTTACCAAAATAACAGTTTTATCTTTGCAAAATTCTTTTAACTGTTTACGTATTTGTACTTCAGATGTATTATCCATTGAGCTTGATGGTTCATCTAATAAAATTATTGGAGGGTCTAAAAGTATTGCTCTAGCTAAAGCAATGGCTTGTCGTTGTCCACCAGATAAATTACTGCCTCTTTCTGCAACTATCATATCTAAACCATTAGGGTGTTTATTTGTAAAGGCACTCACTCCAGAAACTTGGGCTGCTCTTAATACTTTTTCGTCATCTATATGGTCGGCACCGAATTTGATGTTATCACGAATACTACCATAAAACAGATGAATATCTTGCGACATGTAGCCAATATTAGCTCTTAAAGTTATAGGGTTTATTTGGTTTATATCTATGCCATCGATGAGCAAGGATCCTTCAGAAACATCATAAAGGTTTAAGAGTAATTTTTGTATTGTGGTTTTTCCAGAACCAACTCTACCAATTATACCGATCTTTTCACCTGATTTAACGGTTATAGAAATATTTTTTAAAATTTTTGATTCTTGATCAGGATAAGCAAAATCTACAGCTTCAAATTGTATATCCCCTTTTAAATTAGCTCTACTAATATAGCTTTTAGTATTGTCTCTTTCACTAGGTAAATCCATAATATCATTTAAACTAGTTAAGCTAGCTTTTGATTGATTGTATCTAGTTGCTAATCCAGCTATTTGCGCCATTGGAGCTAGGCATCTGCCTGTTAGCATCACCGTAGCTATTAATCCGCCCATAGAAAGTTCGCCTTCTGCTATTAAATACACACCAAATACGATGCAACATACATTAGCAACTTGTTGTACAAATGCACTAAACATTGTAGCCGAGCTAGTAATTAATTTAGTTTTACTACTGCAATGAGCTATATGGCTAACTGCTTTTTCCCATTTATATTGAATAGAGCTTTCTGCTTGGTTTATTTTAACAGCTTCTAGTCCCGATAAGCTTTCAATTAAAGTAGCATTTTTTTGAGCATTAGATCTAATACTTTCTTCTATTGATGCTTTAAGTGGAGACTGTATTATAAAGCTATACAAGCCTATAATTATCATACTTGTAAGAGGAACTATGGCTAAATTGCCAGATAATATAAAAATAATAGCTAGTATTATTAAGGTAAATGGTAAATCTACTAGAGTAGTGATAGTTGTTGAAGTTATAAAATCTCTAATACTTTCAAAATCTTGTAAATTACGAGCAAATGATCCTACAGAATTTGGCTTTGCCTTCATTTTTAAGCCTAAAACTTTTTCCATAATTTTTGAGGATAATATTACATCTGATTTTTTACCAGCTAAATCGATAAAATAACTTCGTAGCATTTTTAAGATAAAATCAAACACATAAGCTACAGCCACACCGATAGCTAAGAACCATAAAGTTTCAAATGCTAAGTTAGGCACTACACGGTCATATACGTTCATTACAAATAAGGGGTTAAGCACTACAAATAAGTTTATTAATAAAGACGCTATTAATACATCTCTGTATATTTTCCATGATTTTAGAATAGTACCCCAAAACCAATGGCCAGTTTTAACATCTAATGAGGCTTTAGTTCTGCTGTCGTATTTTTGATCTTCTTTAAGATAGATTACATATCCAGAATAAAACTGTTGTAATTTTTCTATGTTTACAGTTTGTACGACATCGCTAAGTTCAGGGACAATGATTTTAGCTGTATTTTCTTTATTATTTACATTTACGAGGATGCAAGCATTTTTATTTTTAAGTAGTAATATGGCAGGTAACACTAAATCAGGTATTTTAGCTAAACAGCGTTTTTTTAATTTGCTAGAAAAACCAGCTCTTTGAGCTGATCTTATAGCATTATCTACACTGAGTTTACCTTGTTCTAATGGCAAGCCATTTTTTAATGATTCTTTAGATGCGCTAGCACCATAGCTTTTTATAATTGTAGTTAAGCACTCTAATAGAGGGTCTAGATTATCATTGCTTTGATTTTCAAAGCTCCAAGAATTTTTTGGGATATTAGCATCTATAGCATGATTCATAAATCAAACCTACCTTGTTAACAATAAAAATATATCTTTGCTAATATCGGTAGCTATTTGTTGGATTAAATTATTTTTAATTTGTAAATGGTAAATTTATTTATATTTAGGAGGCGCAATATTGAATTTATTTAAGAGTTATATATTAATAAAATATACGCCTTTTGATACGTTTTTGCTCTATACTTTGTTATATAAGAAGTGTAAATTTCACAAAGTTATTGTGCTTGTGCTCATTTGTAGATCAAACGGTTATTTATTGATTAAGGTAAAATAATAATTTAAATACGAGTAAATAAATGCATGATGAATGAATTTAAGTATTGATGAATAGAGGGTTTTATGTCTAGTAATTCAGTTAACAATACCGCAAAAACACCTCCTTCAAAACCAATAGATAAGCAACAGCCTATTACTCAGACGGAAGCAAATCAATCTGTTACTGTTATGCTAGATGTATCAAAGAGGATACCAGAATATAGTAGCGTAGAAGTACCTGATGTTCCCATAAAAGATCGTAGTATTACAGCCTCATCAAAGCAGGATATAATAAAAGAATTAGATAATATAAATAAGAGTAATGTTGATGAAGTGGGTCGTAAAGTATCTGATGCTATTAAAAAAGGATCTACTGCAGAATTATTTGTTTTATTTAATAAGATTAATAGCTTAGATCCGAAAGATAAAGCTATACAAGAGCTAAAAGATATTGCCCTTAATCACGTACCGGTAAGATGGTCGCAGTTACTAATAGATGCTGACGAATTAACATCGAGTGTTAAACTTGCATACAGGCAAATAAATAAAGAAGTCAGTTTTTTTAAACAAAAAAAATTTAATGTTGATACAACAGGAGTACATAAGGAAATAGAACAATCTTTTATAAAAATGCTTGATGAACAAAAACATGTAGATAAAACATTGAAGCCTGAAAAAAATTCTGTAATTATTAGTGAGAAGACTAATAATAAAGTATATGAAATAACAGCTTATTTTCATAATAATGTATCAAGTTTGTTAGATAAAACAGCAGTTAATAATCACCAACAAAAGACAAAGAACGAAATATCTAGCTTGCTTGAGTTATATGAAGCTAATGTTGCTTATGCTGATGGAAGTATAGCAGAATGTGAAACTAAAATTGATACAGCTGTTACTTTATCTGAAGTAGCTTCGGAAAAACATTCTGCATGCTTGCAATCATTGGATACTTTATTAAAGTATACTAGCGATAGAAAAAAAATATTAGATGATATAACTTCTGCTAAAAAAGATAAAACAAATAAAGGTAGTATTATGTCATTTTTAACTAAGCTATCTAACTTATTTAAAAAGTCTCCTGTAGCACCTAAAATCATAACAGACGAGAATAAAATTATTTCAGGTATTGATTATTTTAACCAGAATAATGAGTTAAATGTAGGATATACAACACAATTAGCTGATGAACTTATAGCGGTTGATGAAAGTTTTAAAGCAACTCCAAGATATAACTCCTTAAAAGATGATACTACTGAATATAAAACTCCTCTTGAATTTTTACAAAATAATGATAATACATTAAATAATTATCATTTATACCGTGAAGCATCTAGAGTGCATAAAAATCTTGGGGTTACAAATAGAAAAAATATAAGAATTGCAGTAGATCACATTAGTAAATTCATAAAAAAACATCAAGTATCTATACAAGATACCAAAGGGAAAAGCAGTATAATTTTTGAGTCTGCATTTAAAAAAACAATGGATAAATTATTTCCTGAAGCAAATTCCACATATGAAAAAACAAATACATCAAAAATAATATCTGAATATTCAAAGCAATTATCTAATATAGTTAGTAGCTTAGGTGAAGTTAGTGATCAATTAGGTATAGATATAAATGCTATTAATGCTACAGAGCTAAAATCTGAGGTGATCGATACTATTAAAGATGAAGATATTCAATGGAATTATAGCACCGAGATACAATCTACTAGCTCAGATATTTCAAATGAGCTTAATAACGCTACTACAGAAGATATAGCAAAAATTAACAGTGATTCTGCTAAAGAGGCATCTAGCTTAAGAACTGATATTTTAGATCTTCTTAATAATAAACCCGAAATAAATACTCAAGATGAAACAAATATGCAGGGGCTATTTAGTAGGGCATTAAATTTTGCTAGTAACATATTTATGAAAAAAAAACCGTAAGATGAAATAGATAGTATTCCAAATTTTCCGTGGTAGTGTTCGTAAATCTGTGGCATTGTTTGATAAATAATTATTTATTCTGTTGGATCTATTGTTATTGAAACTTTTGATATAATTCCTTGATGGTCAGTAGCAACAGAAGGCGTATTATTTTTTAAGCTATTTTTTACATGCTCAATAACAGCTTCACGACTGTTTGGGATAGTATTGAGTTCGGTATCATATATTTGTAATGTTGCTTCACCACTTACTTCGGCTTTTCGGTTTTTTGAAGTTGCAAAGATATGATCTAGCTGACCTGTTACAGGATATAATGCTGAGCTTTGATCAGTAGCAGAGGTTTCAGCTTTTAAGCAACATTCATCGAATATAGCAACCATTTTATCTTTTAGCTCTTTAAGCTTAGTCTCTGTGGCTGAATTTGCTTCTGGTTGTTCTGCTTCAGCTTGTTTTATACCATCTTTGATTGCATTTAATTTGCCTCTAATGCTATCGTCCGCGTTATAAGATGCGTAGTCATAAGGATATGCTATAAAGGTACTGTTACCATAAAAATCATTACCGTTAGGATGCTTGATTGTTGCAGAAAGTTCTTTGAAACCTGCATCAGTTAACATTTTAGTTTGTTCTATTCCGCCTAAATCTGCGAACGAATTAAAATCTCCAGCTAGCAAAATAACGCTGTCTGGGTGTTGTTGTTGCAATTCATTTACCTGTTTAATAATAAACTCTATTGATTTAGATTTATGTGATTCTGGGAATACTCCTAAATGTACATTTATAGTAAATATTTGCTGTGCTGTTTCTTTATGTGTCGCTTCAGTAATAAATATAGACCGTGGGTGTGCTTGATTAAAATAATGTTGTCGTGTTAAATTATTTAACTGTTTTTGCTTTTCTTCTTCTGATAATTGGCTAAGTTTATCATTTATTGCTTCTGTTGGATAAAACTCTTTACCGTTTTCTGATAATAGTATTCTTTCACTTTTCACAATATCAAATTTATCAGTATTTAATGCTGTAATATATTGAAAAGCTTTATCACCACTGTTATTGTAATGTTTTATTTCACAAGCGTAACTTTTACTAACTAAATGATTTACTATAGGATCAACAGAATTAACAGAAATGCCTTTATCAGTACATTTTCTGCCTTCTTGAATACAAAATATATCAACACCTTGTTCTATCATTTTATTTAATTTTTCTAAAATACTAGGCATGCGATTGGCTGCGGTATATTCTGGAAATATTTTATTATAACTGGTTTCGAGTAGTAAATTCGTATCTGGGTTTAAACTTCCGATAGTAAGTTCAATTTTTCTACCTTGAAACTGTGTAGCTGGGGTAGTTTTATTTTCTATGTTAGGATTATATTCAATGCCTTGTTGTTTTGTAATATTCATAAATTTTTAGTTCTCCGTTGTAGATAGCTAGTAATTTAGTTGCAGAAATCTGCAACTATTAATTTAGTTATCTATTTAGGTCATTATAGCACTTAACACCGTTCATACTCTCTAGTTTTTCTGCTAGAGCAATGATTTTATCTTTTAAGATATTTGTTTTTTTTACATCTTCTTCTAGTTTTAACTTGTTAGCCATAATTGTTTTGTTCTCAGTGTTTTTATCTTTTATTTTAGTAATCTCTAAGTCATAATCGAAATTTTCAGGGTTAGCATTTATGCTTAATAAAAAATTCTTCATAAATTGTTTATAAATAGAATTGAAGTTTTCAAAAACATCAAAATTTTCTTCTGATTGTAGTATTTGTTGTAAATCTTCAACTTTTTTTTTGTGATCTGTTGAATCTAATGTAAGTGATTGTTGTAGCTTTGAGCTAAGATCTTCTTTTTGCAATAATAGTTTAATAGTATCTTGAGCATTGTTTATTTTTTCTATAGTTTCATGCAATCTAACTAATAAATCAGCAACTGTTATATCATTATTATTTGTTATTAGATGATGAATACTATTGTCAATTTCTATTAAATCTTTTTGTTTTTCACATAACAATTTTTTATTTAGGTTGTTTTGTTGTATATCCTGATTAATCTGCTGTAAAATCTTATCTGCTTCGGTGCACTTTTCTGTTACTAAGGGATTTAATTTTTCAAATGACTCTTTGTCTTGTATTTCACTTACTTGCTCTCTTGATTTATCAAAACTAATATTAATATATGTTTTTTGTTCATAGCGCTGTCTAAGTAAGGCTTCAATAGTTTTTAAACTGTTTTTAAATAAACCATAATTTGTTACTACCGGGCATAATGTTTCAAATGTATTGATTTTTCTTTCGATTAAAGTTTTAGATATTGTATTGTTATACAGGTGTGTTTGTATATCACTAATATGTTTGCCTATTAGTGGTTTTACTTGTTGTTTATTCCTAGCTTCTGGTTTAGTATCTACTATAGTTGTTGGATTTGGGGTTATTGGTTGCATTTTTGCTCCTAAGTATTTGATTAATAACAATTAATAATTTTTGTAAGCAATAAAATTGATTGCTAAACATTAGATAAAAAATAGTAAGAAATGTTCAAAAATAGTTTTAATAGTTAATTAATATGAACTATTTTAATTAACTATTGTCATAAGTGTTACTAAGATAAATAAACTTTAAGGATAAATATGGATGATATAAAAAATCAAACTCCTATATTCAAATTACCTAGTTGTTGTATAATTACAAAAAATAATACAACATGCTGGGACTATAAAGTTAATAGTACAGAGGATCTAGAAAATTATATTTCTATGCCAGAAAATAATTTAACTATAGCTGAATTATTTCCAACTGATTTTACAAAAAAGATAAAAAATGATGTTTTTTTTGGTGTCTCAGTAGATATACCAGCTGTAACTATTAATAACGAAACAGTTAATATAACCATTGAAACAGAACCTGTATTACCATCAGAATTTTTAGAAAGAAATAAGTCTTTTCGTGAAGAAGATGGGTATATTAATGATTTGAATGCAAAAATATTTGATGAATTAGCAGCAACCTAGTAACTAATAATATTGTACTTGTTTCTGTACACTGTTTCTTGCTAATATACTCACATAGCATATTGCTATTTACTGCTCAGACAGATGGCTAGTCCATCGACCACACTTGGTTCAGAGCTAACCGCTGGGATATCGGGGATAGCCTTTGGAAATGTGGGTCTCGTTAGAGAACTAGCCTAGGAACCACCTAGCATACTTGTATGATCCAGGAAGCTCGCTCCTTTAGGTGCGAGAGGAATTCACATCTAATAAAACTGTCCAAAGTATTAAAAATTAGTCTAGCAAAAAAATTAATAATATTACAATTTATTAAAGGATCCTTAAGAGTTGTTTATAAATAATATCTATATTTTAAGGTGGAGTATTTAGATAATATGACAGATAACTTAGAGCAATTTTTAAAACCAACTTGTTAGTTTGTTTCTAAGTCTGAGAGCCGCTTGAGAATGGATTTGGCTAATTCTAGATTCGCTTACCCCTAGTATTTTTCCTATTTCTTTTAAATTGATTTCTTCATCATAATACAGCATTAATACCTGCTTTTCTCTTTCTGGTAGTTTATTGATTGCTTGTCGCAATTCTTCTTTAAATTTTTCTTTTTGAGCAAAAAAAGATGGTCCGTAACCTTCAGATTTAGCTTGCATACGAGATTCTTCACTATCAAATAACTCTTCATAACTGAATAATCGACAGCCTTTTAAGTCATTCATCATTTCGTTATATTCTTTTACACTTACGCCTAGTTCAGATGCTACTTCTGTATCTTTTGCATTTCTGCCTAGTTTACTCTCAATGTTTTGTAATGCCTCACTAATTTTACGACTATTACGATATACTGATCTTGGCCCCCAGTCACCCTTGCGTATTTCGTCGAGCATTGCACCTCTTATACGTATACCAGCAAAAGTTTCAAAGCTAGCACCTTTTGAAGAGTCGTATTTTTTAGCAGCTTCTAATAGTCCTATCATTCCCGACTGAATTAAGTCATCTGTTTGTACACTTTCAGGCATTCTTGACCCTAAATGATTAGCTATACGTTTGACCAATGAGCTATGAGAGACAACTAATTTTTCGATAACAGCAGCAGGTTTTTGAGCAATTATCTCAGAAGATTTTTTTTTACCAGATTGACTCATTATTTGCTATCCTTAGGGTAAATAATTTAATGTTTTTTGTTTATAACAATCTTTGTAGTAAAATTTAAGTATGAGAACTATCCTTGTATATGCTATTGTGGTGTGTTACATGTGTTCTTTATAAGCAAATACTATCTACACTTAATAGTAAAACTTGAATAAAAAATAGAATAATAATATTTTTTATTTATATACCTTCAAGTAGAAGGTTATAGTAGAGGAAAACTTATAGCTTAAAATTTACTACTAATCTCAATAAAGGTTAATTTATATGGATGCTTTAGATAAAAATATTATAAATTTTTTGAATAACTCGCCTACTAGTTATCATGCAGTAGCAAGTATGAGTAGTATATTAATAGATGCTGGTTTTACAGAGCTAAAAGAAAATGAAACATGGAACTTAGTAAATAATTGTTCTTATTATGTAGTTAAAAATAATGCATCGCTAATAGCTTTTAAATATAAAGCTGATTTTTCAGCATTTAAAATGGTTGGCGCTCATACAGACTCGCCCTGTTTAAAAATCAAACCACAGCCAGAGATGCACGAATATAAGTATTTTCAGTTACAAACTGAAGTATACGGTTCGCCTTTACTAAATACTTGGTTTGATCGTGATTTATCTATCGCAGGAATGGTATATTATAAGGATAATAAAGGTAAACTATATAACCAACTTATTAACTTTAAACAACCAATAGCAGTTATTCCGAGTTTAGCAATTCATTTAGATAGAAACGCGAACAGTAATAGAACTATTAACCCTCAATCACAGGTTAATCCTATACTTGCTACTTGTATTGATAAGAAGTTGACTAATGCATCTATAGTTGATGTTTTACAGGATTACTTAACTAATAATAAAATTAATAATTGTAAACAAATATTAGATTTTGATCTTAGTTTTTATGATACTAATGAAGCTAAAACAATAGGATTACACAAGGAATTTATTTCAAGTGCTAGATTAGATAATCTATTAAGCTGTTTTTTAGGAATGCAATCTTTAATAAACAGTAATAATAATGATACACATATTCCTCTATTGGTATGTAATGATCATGAAGAAGTTGGCAGTCAATCATATACTGGTGCTTTAGGATGTTTTTTATCTAGCACATTGAAAAGAATATGTAAAACACAAGAAAAATTATCAACTGCTATGGATGATTCTATGCTAATAAGTGCAGATAATGCCCATGGAATTCACCCAAATTACCCCGATAAACACGATAAAAATCATGCCCCGATATTAAATAATGGAGTGGTTATAAAATATAATTGTAATCAGAGTTACGCTACGAATGCACATACTGCTGCGATATTTAAAAATATTTGTAATGATATAAATGTTAATTATCAGACATTTTGCTCAAATAATACTATTCGTTGTGGTTCTACTATAGGACCATTAACTTCAAGCTTAGTCGGGGTAAAAGCTCTAGATATAGGAATTCCAACTTTTGCTATGCATTCAATACGAGAGTTAGCAGGAATAGTAGATTGTAAATCTATGTTGCAGATATTAAAAAAATTTTTTGATAGCTAATAAATTTAGCTAAAACAACCTAAAATCACTAGTATGTAACAGTAGGTATTAAGAAATTTTTATAAGATATAGAAAGTGGAAATGCTACAGGTTAAAATAGTATGGAGATATAGAATATTGCGATAATTAAGTGCAATTTAAGTATGGTGCCGGCACGAGGAGTCGAACCCCGGACCCACTGATTACAAGTCAGTTGCTCTACCATCTGAGCTATACCGGCTTTGATGGTATTAATATTAAAAAATATCTTAGGTGTTGTCAAGTTTTTTTATTTGTTTTTTATATTTAATAATAGTAAAGATCTTGCTAATTGCTTCCATGCTACTACATTTTTTAGCTTTTGAACTGCGTTACTACTTTTAAGTTAGTACCACTAAAGTCAAAAAATAGGTTTCTTGTTTAATAAGTTAAAAATGATTTAGCTGAAAATATTTATCAGCAAAAGGTATATATTAAGGGGGGATTATGGATTTATTTAACTTTAATTTGTTATTAGATTGGCTTTACCAACATTCTAGCTGGTTAGGTATAATAATAGGATTAACTGCATTTTTAGAGTCATTGTTACTTATGGGCTTATTACTGCCTGGTGTGGTTATGTTATTTGCTTTTGCTAGCATTGCAGGCGTGCTAAAGCTTAATCTCGCTGGTCTGCTTATATGGGGATTTGTCGGAGCAGTTTTGGGAGATTCCGTTAGTTTTTGGATTGGTCGCAAGTTTAAAAATGATATTTATAAGGTTAAAATTTTTGCTAACCACCCTTCGTGGTTTAACAATGGGGCTAAATTTTTTAATAAATATGGGGCTTTAAGCATTGCTTTAGGTCGATTTATCGGACCTATTAGACCTTTTATTCCAACGGTTGCTGGAACATTAGGTATGAAAGCATCGCAATTTTATATAGTTAATATTGCTTCATCAATACCCTGGTCTTTTGCTTATATCTTGCCTGGGTATTATTCAGGAAATTTATTAGAAAAATTTTCTGTAGGTATTTTTAATGATTTACAAGTTACGATATTAACACTAATTTTGTTATGCACTATTTTAGCTTGGATAACCACAGAAATTATTTTTATCTGTAAAAACTTATTGCCTAGTTACTTAAAACAGTGGATTTTAGGGTTAGTGTTTACCTCAATTGCAATTATTATAAAATATTTTTATAACGATAAGTATGTAGAATTAAATAATTGGTTAATATCTCAAAATAATTATGAAGATTTTGTTATATTAGCAGCATCTTGCTATAAATATATTCTATACATAATGGGTTTATTGATGTTATATATGGCTTGGAGTTTAAAAAAAGCTAATAGTGTATCAGTTACCAATTATATACTATACCCATTAAGTTGTTGTTTGCTTATTTTTCAAATGTTTTATTTATACCCTGATTTAAGTATATGGACGCTAGTATCACAAACATATATTTTTAGTTTTATTCTACAATCATTAATTTTTTGCATGCTTTTATTATTGGTATCAACTAGCATAGCAGATAACAAAATTAGCAATGCACCAATTTGGGAAATAAAAATACTATATGTTATTACGTTAACTGTAGTGTTCATTGCGGCTATTTTATCTACTAGGTTAGGACTGCTAGAAACTGACGATATATTAGTGAATATATTACTAGGCATGTTTTATGCGCAGACAATAAAGTTCGTAATAAAGTGATCTGCTTTAAAAATAGTTAAAAGTGTGTATCGTTTATAGTATTCAGTTAAAATATATACAGGTGGCAGTATCTAGTTTAGCATTCATTACGCATCTTTAAGCTAAAGGTGCATATACACTAGGAGATCAAATAGTGAAATGGACTTTATTTGTTATTGTTGTATTATTAAGCATCAGTTGTGGTATTTCCCAGCAAACACAGCAAATGCCTAAAGATAAGCAAAAAGCTGTAGACAATTACCTAAATTTAGCTCAAGCATATTATGTAAGTGGTTCTTATGAGCAAGCTATTACGCCGTTAAAACGAGCATCAGTGATTGATCCTAATTCTGCTAGTGTTTATGGAATGCTTGCGATGACATATCAGGCTTTAGGTGAATATAAAACAGCAAAGCAGTTTTTTAAACAAGCGTTAGCGATAAAATCATCGCCTTATATTTCTAGCATACGCAATAATTACGCTATTTTTTTACTAGAAAATAAAGAGCATGCAGCAGCGTATTCTGAGTTTGTAAAAGTAACAGAAGATTTATCTTATACTAATAGAAGCCGTACATTTGAAAATATGGGAATAACGTCAATGCGTATGCATAACTATGATCAAGCTATACATGATTTTAATAATGCTTTGCGGTTAAATGATAGCTTGTTAGTTGCAAATAAAGAATTAGCATCGATTTATATGCAAAAAAATAAGCCAGAATTGGCATTAGGTTATTTTCGTAACTTTATGGCTAAAAACGATAAACCTGCTGTAGAGCATTATCAGCTAGGTATTAATATTGCTAAAAGTAATGGTTTAAACCAATATGCTAGTGATTTGGCTAGCAAGCTAGATAGCTTATTAGCTACTAATAGATAGTAATTTAATTTCTATTCTAAGAGTTTCTGCTAGATGATAAATACAGCTAGCAGAAAAGATACAAAGCTTTATAGCTATGCACCTTCTTGTACTTCATTTTCAATGAGAGTTTGTAATTCTCCAGATTGAAACATTTCAGTGATAATATCACAACCACCTATTAACTCGCCGTTTATCCATAATTGTGGGAATGTTGGCCAGTTGGCATATTTAGGTAGTTCATAGCGAATATCAGGGTTGGCTAGTACATCTACATAGGCAAATTTTTTGCCACATTGCATTAACATATTAACAGCAGTTGCAGAAAAGCCACATTGTGGGATATCTGGAGACCCTTTCATGTATAAAATAATTTGATTATTTTTAATTTGCTCTTCAATTTGTTTTAAAGTATCCATAATAACTCTTCATGTATAAGTTTAATTTATAAGTTATGCTAGTTTACCATATTAGCTACAAAAAATCACATAAATTTATATTGATTTAATCTGGCAGAATCCAATCTATAGACCTGATGCCGTTGCTTTCTAAATAATTGTTAGTTTTAGAAAAAGGTTTGTGGCCAAAAAAACCTCGATAAGACGATAGCGGAGAAGGATGAACGGATTTTATTATATAATGTTTTTGTTGGTTGATGTGCTTGCCTTTATTCTGAGCGTAGCTGCCCCAAAGAATAAAAACTATATTTTCTAGATTGTTGTTTAGTTTTTCGATAATTTTATCAGTAAATTGTTCCCAGCCTCTATCCCGATGAGCACCTGGAGTTGAATCAACTACTGTCAGTACAGAGTTTAACAATAGCACCCCTTGTTTTGCCCAATATTCTAAACAGCCGTGCTTAGCTGGTTCTATATTTAAGTCGGTTTTTAGCTCTTTATATATATTGACCAACGATGGTGGAATAGTAATACCAGCAGGCACAGAAAAACTTAAGCCATGAGCTTGATTAGCCTGGTGATACGGATCTTGCCCTAGAATTACAACTTTAACTTTGTCAAACTCTATACAATTCATAGCCTTAAAGTATTGATCGCATTTAGGATAAATTTTTTTTCCTGATTGATTTTCAGAAAGTAAAAATTTTTTTAATTCCAGCATATACGGTTTTTGAAATTCATCTTGTAATTGATTATACCAAGATTTTTCAAGATTAACTTTAGACATTGCTTCTCTATCACTAAAAGGGATTTAAATAGTTTATTATTTTATAAGAATATTTAATAGATGGTCAAGTAGAAGCTATATAAAAAATATAATATGAGATAACTAAGTTGAAACTTTAACTAGCTTAATATTTTTGTAGCATGTTAGCCTTATTGTCAATAAATTTTTACATAAGACAAACAGACGCAACAAAAATAGTTATTCCGCAAAATTATTCAGAAAATAAACTTCTTTTCAGAAAAGATCTTATCATGTTGATAAGTTAAAAGGATTTATCTCAAAGAAAAACGCTTGTAAAAATAACTAAGATTTTATTTGGCGCTAAAATACAAAATTAACTTTTATTACACCTTCAACTTGAAGGTGTAATATATTTTATAGCTCTTTGTATAATATTCTAGATAGTAGTATCAATAATGATAATAATCTTGATGACAGCATTCTGGATGATAATATTCAAACAGAGGGTTTTTAATAAAAATAGGCCAGGATTTTTCATGAAACATCAAAGGTAATGTATCTAATAATGGTTGTTTCATTAAATTTTTACTAAAGTCATTCATGTGCTTTTGTAGTTTAGAGCAACTATCGTTTTTATTTATTTCAGATTTTGGATTATAGAACTTAAAATGAAAAAACATGCCGTTGTCTTCTGTGCTACAATTAGCCGTTTTCTTTACTTTTTCAGCGGCTTTAATTAAGGATTGATGAAATTCTTCGTTATTAAGTACTAGTATTCTTCTTCTTTTTTGTTCATTAAATTTTGCATTTAGCCCTGCTATGTATTTTTCTTTAATGTATTTATTGCTAAGAAACTCTCCAAAAACTATAGCGTAATCGTTATCGTTGACTAAAGAGTTAAGATTATTTATGTTGTCGGAGATACAGGAGTCTAAAATTGTTGTTAAATTGCTATCTAGGTATAAATTTAAACCTTCAGCTTGCTTATTTATGTTATTATTGTTAGAAGCATCAATTGGTTTGTTTTCAGTGTCGTTTACTAAAAGGTATTTCATGATAGCTAGACCTCTTACGCTATCTCTGCCATTTTGTAGCCAGTGAGCTAAATTATCCCCTTGTCTATTGAAAAGATCAGTATTTAATTGAGACGATAATATTTTATCTAAAATTTTATTATCTTTATCATAATCAAGGTAATTTTCAGGTATATTTGCAAAAAATTTCTGTGTCTCTTTGCCAAGTTGAGTATAACCTCCGGTTAGTTCTTTATTAGCAATAAAAGACTTTCCTGTTGAATCCTGATTTTTATTAAAAATTCGGTAATTAGTAGCATGATCTGTTTGTAAAGATACCAATATACTATTATAATTTTTTTTATCGAGACAACTGTCTTTTAACGCCTCTAACCCTGATTGCCTAATAAAATCTTCATCATCAATAAATGTTATATTATTAGCATTAACAGTAAAATTATTTTCAGCTAGTTTTTCAATAAGTTTTTCTTGAAAAGTATCAGTATTATCTTTGTTAGTATTATAGCCTGCTATTGATACAACTATAGATTTTAAATGGGTACTATTTTGATTATCTTGCATCTTATTAAAATATTTTTTAGATAAATTTACTACGCCTTCAGATGAAAAAATAGCAGCATCTTGTGGCCAGGCTAAGCCACCGATACGACCTAGAGTGTTTAGAGAGTATAGCGGGGTGACATCTTCGATAGCATCAACTGTAAATTTATGTTTATTAGGGTGTTCTGCGCTATATAGCATTAACTTACAAAATGAATTACGCTGGTAAATAACTAAAGATGTATCTTTTGCAGAACATAAATTAATATCTAACAAAAAAAGTAACACGAAGAAAAAATTAATTATTATTTTAAACATCGATATTTGCCTCATTATTGAGATTTAATCAATAGTAAAGTTTAGATTTAAAAATTAGTTTTATTTTTAAAGCATTTTAGGCGTATAAATTATTATGATATTAGACACCTATATTTATAATAACTAAAGTAAATATAAAAGCAATAAAAATATTTAAAAATTTTATTATTGAAATATTATATTAGTATTTTTTCTTAGAACAAGAAACTTATGTATAATTGATTATACTTAGTTAAAGTATTATGTAACTTCCACCTAAATAATAAGTATAAATATTATGCAAAAACATGTTAGCTTTAATCCTTATGTAGAGTATCAGCCTTGTGATATAAACAAGACTACTATACCAGTAACAGAGAAGAGAATTATTTCGCTTTCTGATCGACAGTCGTATCTCAGAAAGAAAAAATCAAGAGTTAAAATTAATTATTCAAGATCACTAAATCACAGAAAGTTATCAACTAGTAATTTATTATTAATAAATCCTGATAAGAGGAAACATATTAATTCTAACAATATTTATATAAAAGATAATAAAATAGTTGACTCTATAGAACCTATGAAAGTTGATTGAAAACTTATAATTGCTTTCTTAAACTAGATTACCAACTATCACCTGTATAAGCTAGATAAAAACGGTTTATTGTGGTATCATATGATGTAGAAAACTTGAAAGCACTTAACGGCTAATTTATATTATGAATAATATCCTTGATAAACATGGTTTTTTACAAAATGGCTCTGAATGGAATAGTACTATAGCAAAGCATATTGCCTTACAGTTAGGCATTAAATTAACTGATTCTCATTGGGAAATCATTAATTTAATACGTGAATTTTATCAGCTGTATCAATTAGCACCATCACAAAGGCCTTTAGTAAATTACATTGCTAAAAAGTTAGGAAAAGAAAAAGGCAATAGTATCTATATGATGAAGTTATTCCTAGGTAGTCCTGCTGTGAATATAGCTAAAATAGCAGGATTACCAAAACCAGATAATTGCTTTTAGTATTATTTATATATCAGAGGTAAATAGATTGAAAACATTTATTGTAGTTGAGATACCAAATGAATTCTAACAATAAATTAAATAGAACTTTTGCTGTAGCTCCGATGATGGATTGGACAGATAAGCACTGCAGATTTTTTCATAGAATATTATCAAAAAATGCTTTGTTGTATACAGAAATGATAACAACCGGTGCATTAATTCATGGTGATACCGCTAAATTTTTGCAGTATAATTTAGAAGAACAGCCTCTAGCCATACAGTTGGGTGGTTCAGATATCAAAGAATTAGCAATTTGTTCTAAAATAGCTGCAAAACATGGATTTTCTGAAGTTAATTTAAATGTAGGTTGTCCTAGTGATAGAGTGCAACGAGGTAAAATAGGTGCTTGCTTAATGGCGGAGCCCCAACATGTAGCTCAGTTAGTGAAGGCTATGAAAAATGCAGTTGATATCCCAGTTACTGTTAAGCATCGTATAGGTATTACCGGAAGATCTACATATAATGAGCTAGTTGAGTTTGTCGGTTTACTGCATGAAGCTGGATGCGATGCCTTTATAGTTCATGCGCGAGAAGCTATTCTTACTGGAATGTCGCCTAAGTTAAATAGACAAGTTCCACCATTAAAATATGATTGGGTTTATAATATTAAAAAAGAATTTCAATCAGCTAATATTATTATCAACGGAGGAATAGATAATATTGATGCTATAAATCAGCATTTACAGCAGGTAGATGGAGTAATGATGGGTAGAGCGGCTTATAAAAATCCTTATATTTTAGCAGAAGTAGAAGAACAATTGTTTAATAATAATGCTATCAGCAGAGCTGATGTTATTAATAAGATGATTCCGTATATACTATCGGAGATAAAAAACGGCGTTAAAATTAAGTATATAACTAAACACATGTTAGGGTTATTAAAAGGTATGCCTAAAGGTAGATTATTTCGTATACAATTAGATAGATTACAAACATCAAAATATGATGATGTTGCAAGTGTTATTAAAGCTATCCAACAATTAGCTAATGATTATTGTCATCTTTAGTATGTAGGCGAGCTTATTATAATGTTCTTGTAGTAAAAGTAGATTAACTAGAGGTTGCACTGTTAAATAAGATAAAAAGATCTTAAAATAACATTTTATATTTTTTAACAATTAAAAAATTGTTATGGAAGGTCAGAGGCTTCTTAAATATCAATAAAGATTAATCTATAGATTATCTTACTATAATAATTAAAACGAAGATACTTTATTATGAATTATACAAATATTATTGTTGTTAGCTTATTGCTTTTTAGCTGTTATATTAATTATTCTTATAGTAATGACGTTTATCTTGGAAAAAAGTATCGTATTATTGTAGATAAAAAAGTATTTGGAAATATAGATGTGACTTTTAAATCAGGCTGCGAGAACATAACTAAACAATATAGATGTATATGTAGTTATAAGGTGACATTTTTCCAGCATAGCCTAGTAAATAACTCAGATGCTGTTCATAATATAAATCAAGACCTGCATTTAAATATTATAAAATATCAAAAAGAGCAATCTTTTCTTACCGATAATTTAACTTATAAAAATATACTTCCATTAGAGTGGGATTTTTTTAATTGTTTTCAATCTACGCAGACTGATTCAGAAGTTTTTGACGATTTAATTATTTATATGTCATTTCACTCCAGTCCAGTACAAAAAGTTATTATTTTAAAAATAGCTGAATTATCATTTAATTTTTATCTATCTAATAGTAGAATAAATTTTTTAATTTTTAGTAATACCAGAAATGCCAATTTTACTTCAATGAATCAATTAAAATATAATGATCAAGAAGCTTATGAAAATATATCATTGATAAGCAAGGTTACCATCTTAAATATAGCATCAGTAAATAATAATAATCGGGATAAGTATTTAAATAACAATAAATGTGAAATATCTAATAATGAATTTTATAACGGCAATACTATTTCTAGAAGTTCTAAGGTTATTAGTATGTCAGAAGATAAAAAAGAAATAATAAATAAAAAACAAGCGAAAAAAAAAATTACTTTGTATAAAAGTAAAACTATGAGTTCTATTCCTAGTTCTCGTATCGACAAAAATATTCTATCAATACTTAATAATTATTGTAATACTAAAATTGATCAAGATTATTTTTTTCTATTAAGTGGTGATTTTATCAGTTTTTTGAAAACATCACTTGAAAATATAGATAACGTGAATAAGAAAAACAATGCAGTAATGTTAGTAAACCCGTTTACCCCGTCGTTTGTTTTTAATAGCGATCAAATGCCACAAATTAAAATGTTTAATATTTATATATTATATCTTTATATAGAAGCTCTTGACGACAAGAAAGGCTTTATATTTCATTTTTATTCCAAAGAAAATTTCTTGAATATTGATTTATGCGCAATAAAAGCAAAATATGATTCTGATTTTTTGACAATATACATAGATGAATCTAATTATATACGTAATATTACTATAAATGAAGATAGTCATAGAATTGAATATGTATTAGATGATGACCATTTAATATAAAATGAACTACATAGCTTTTCTAGTTTAAATATGTGTCGTTGAAGAGCTATACACGTGGCAGTTGGAAATGCACTTGTATTCCTGCAGTCTTTTGCCTTGAATTAAACCATTTTACTTAGCCCTGAAACCTAGCATTTTCATCTGCCACGTGTATATAGGTTATTTTGTGCTATAATCTAATTAAACAGCTTTTAAATAATTTTTTTAGTAAGAACAGAATCATGAGATCTAAAATTTTTACTCCGATGCGTATTATTGGTGTTGTAACCGTAGTTTTACTTATTGTATATTTTGTATATTTTAAACCTAGGACACATAGATTTTCTGGTAGTACCATGGGTACTCGTTACAATGTTACTTATCAGGCACCTTGGTGGCAAGTAAAAAAACAACAGGCTATACACGCAGTTCATAATGCTGTAACAGATATAGACCAACGAATGTCAACATATAAATATAACTCTGAATTGATGCAATTTAATCGTGCTGAAATTGGCAAGCCTTTTAAGCTCTCACAAGATATAATAAAGTTAATACTAGCAGCAGATAAAATATCAGAAATGTCTGATGGCATATATGACATAACAATAGGTCCTGTGGTTAACCTTTGGGGGTTTGGTCCAAGTATAAAACATTTAACACAAGAAGTAGATTCAGGTGATGAGAATATAGTAGATGGTATAAAAAATATTGAAGATTTTGCTAAACGTAATCAACCTCCACAACATGATGCTATAGAAGCAGCTTTAAAAAAAGTAGGATATAAGTCAATAATTGTTGACTCTAAAAATTCAACAGTAACCAAAACTAAAGATATCTTTATTGATTTAAGCTCTATTGCTAAAGGCTATGGTGTCGATCAAGCAGCATTAGCGCTAGAAACCTTAGGAATTAATGATTACTCAATAGAAATAGGCGGTGAAATCAGAGTTAAAGGCAAAAATCCTAGTGGTAAAAGTTGGACTATAGCTATATTATCTCCAAGAATAGAAGCTAAAGCTACATCAGCTATAATACACCTAAACAACCAAGCGATGGCTACTTCTGGAGATTATTTAAACTATTTTGAAATAGATGGAAAACGCTATTCTCATGCTATAGATCCTAAAACAGGATTTCCTAAAATATCTGATATAGCCGAGGTGACGGTTATAGCAGATGATACGTTTTATGCGGATGCTCTATCAACTATGTTTATGATGTTAGGAGATGAACTTGGTATTAAGTTAGCAAATGATCATAATATACCAGTATACTTTATTAAATATACCGATGATAAAGAAGAAGGAATTGATGTGGTATATAGTAAGTGTTTTTCTCAATACCTGCAAAATTAAAAGGAATTATTTATGTTTTTTCTTATGATTTTTGTGATTTTTCTTCTGTATATTGTAGCCATGTCTATAGGTGTTATTGTTAGCAATAAGCCGATAAAGGGATCCTGTGGCGGTTTACAGCAAGCAGGATTAAAAGGCAAATGCTCTATTTGTGGAGCAGAATTAAAGAACAAAAAAGATTGCAAGAAAACAGATAATAATAATTACTAAAGGATAGGATTATGTCGGTTATAAAATTTGATATAGTAATAATAGGAACAGGCCCAGCTGGAGAAGGCGCAGCAATGCATGCTGTTAAGGACGGCAAAAAAGTTGCTGTTATAGAGTTTAAACCTCAGGTTGGCGGTAATTGTACACATTTAGGGACTATCCCATCAAAAACCTTACGCCATTGCGTTAAACAAACATTAGATTTTAATCTTAACCCCTTTTTTAGAAATATATCAGATCCTAAGTGGATTAACTACTCTCAAATACTTAAGCAAGCGGAATATGTGGTGCAAAAGCAGTCATTATTAAGATTTAACTATTATTCATCTAATAGAATTAAAGTGTTTTTTGGTGAAGCGCAAATAGTAGATAAACACAGCGTTAAAGTTACTGCACCTAAAGGAAATACCGATCAGCTTATTGCAGATAAAATAATTATTGCAACAGGGGCTAAGCCATATAGACCAGCAGATATTAATTTTAGCCATAAAAATATATTTGATAGCGATACCATTTTAACTATGGATAAAACCCCTAGAAGAATGATAATTTATGGTGCTGGTGTGGTCGGTTGTGAATATGCATCGATTTTTTCTGCTTTGGGAATTAAAGTTGACTTAATTAATACTAGAAATAGACTATTATCGTTTCTAGATATGGAAATCTCCGATGCGCTAAGCTATCAGTTAAGAAAAGGCAATGTAATTATTAGGCATAATGAAACCTATGAGCAAGTAATAACTGATGATAAATCAGTAACTATTAAATTAAAATCAGGAAAGTCTATCACCGCAGATGTACTACTATGGGCAAATGGTAGAACTGGTAACCATGATAGGCTGAATCTAAGTAGCGTAGGCATTAAAGCCGATAAAAGAGGCTATATACCTGTTAATAAACATTACCAGACATCATGTAGTAATATTTATGCAGTGGGAGATATAATAGGTTGGCCAAGCTTGGCAAGTGCCGCTAATGCTCAAGGACGTTCTGTAGCTGCTTATATCAATGGTAATAAAAATTGGCTCTATGTAAGCGAAATACCAACTGGAATCTATACTATACCTGAGATTAGCTCTTTAGGTTATACTGAAGAACAACTTACCCAAGAAGCCGTACCTTACGAAGTAGGAAAAGCTTTTTTTTCTAATATAGCCCGTGCTCAAATTACTGGTGAGGTAGTTGGCATGTTAAAAATTTTATTTCACCGAGAAACGCTAAAAATTTTAGGAATTCATTGTTTTGGTGACCAAGCCTCAGAAATAATACACATAGGTCATATTGCAATGTCAGCTACTGGTAAAAGTAATAATATCAACTGTTTTATATCTACTACTTTTAATTATCCTACTATGGCAGAGGCATATAGAATTGCAGCGTTAGATGGCCTTAATCGAATAAATAATTAAAGTTTACTACTTCAAATTTAAATAAACTAGTTTTTTATAAAAAAGTATACAAATAGAAACAATATTAACTTACTAGTTAGTCATTTGAAGTAAAAGAGATGTGAAATTTCTTTTAGTTTAATTTATTGTGCCACTTATATGACAAAGCGCATAGAAAAATAATAGCTAGATACCCAGAAAATATTAGCAGCATCCAATAGGTTACTGGAATATTAAAAAGCAGAAAATTACTTTCTTGGCATTCTACTTGAGGTTTAAATAAAATAGGTAACCATTGATCTAAAGGCAAGTTAAAAGGAAATTCAGTTTTAATGCTACAAGTGGCAAACAACGTATTGCTAATGGTTAGTTGCCAATATATTTGTGTTATAACAGCATAAAAACCGTATGCAATTGCTATTGTTGTAATTGAAAAACCTATTTTACGGATAACACTAGAAAGTGGATTTACTATAAATATACTAAATCCAGTAGCTATTAATAAAATAGCTACTCTCTGATAAACACAATATTTACAAGGAAGTTCAGTTAACACCAATTGAAAATATAACGAAAGTAGTATTAATAATAAAGCAGACAATGCTAGTAGCATCCAAAAAAATCTGTTTTTTTGTAATTGATAAAGGTTTAGCATTATATTTTTCATCATAGTTCCTTTTATTATCTACTTAGTTTACCCTTGTTCTAGTAATTTTTTTAAATCTACTATACCTATATTAGCACGTGAAATATAACTAGAAATCATTAATGAGTGATTAGTAAATATACCAAAACCGGATGAGTTTAGTATCATTGGTGAAAATATGCGCTGTTGCGTCATTAGTAGCTCAACTATTATTTGATCAATACTAGCTAACGCATGTTTTTTGCTTAATATATCAAAAAAATCAATTCTAATAGCTTGCAGTAAATGTATTAACGCCCATGCGGTACCTCTAGCCTCGTAAACAATATCATCAAGTTTCAACCAAGGGGTTGTTTGTTGATTTTTAGGGTCATCATTTATAATTATGCTAGCTCCATTTTGCTCTAAGCTTGGTTTTATAGTGCATATGCTTAATCTTTGAGATAGACTACCTAATCTTGTTGCTACATCTGATAACCAACGTGCAAGATTATCGGCTCGATTATAAAAATGAGTATTTACATCTTTTTTAGCTAATCTTTTAGTATATGCTACAAGCTTGTTAATTCCAATTTGATATTCAGATTCACTAGCTGGAAGCATCCAGCTACGAGCATCAAAATTAAATTGTGGCTCAGCTTTTGCTAAATCTGGATCTTCTTTAGATTGACTTTGGGATCGGCAAAAATCTTTCCTCATTACTCTAGTCATATCTCTAATCTGAATTAGCACTCCTATTTCCCATGAGCTGATATTATCTAAAACTACTCCAGGAGGCATAATATCATTAGCGATAAATCCTCCAGGTTTGTTTAATAGTGTTTCAGCTAAATGTATTAATGTAGAAGAGGTTGTTACTCCTATAACAGTTGTAGCAGTGCTTTCAGTGATATATTTTTTATATTGTGTTTCTATTGGGAATAGTTTAGGCTCTTGGCTCCAGTACCAACCTAAAAGGCACAGCAGCAGAAACACTGATGAGATAGTAGTTAATAGCCAAGTAGCAAATTTTTTTTGAAAGAAAAAATTGTATAATTTTAATATCAATTGTTTACAGAAAATGTTTATTTTTTGTATATACACTGTTGCCTCTCATTTTGTTGATACACCTTCAAGTATAAATTTTATATATTTATCATATCAATACTTCGGAAAATTTTTGTATTACCTAGTGCTAAATAAACACATAGTAAATTTTAAAAGGAAAAATCTCATATTCAGAAATACCCTAAAAATATAGATGTAAATACAAATTAAAAATTCATAAATATTTATGTTACTTTATTGTTAGAAATATAGTAAATGCTTTTATGTAAATTAACTACTATCATAACATTAAATCAACTTATAATAAAGTTTAAACCCTTGTATTTAAAGGGTTTTGTCTCTATTAAAGTATTTTAAATTATTGTTGTGAAATAAATTACTGATCAATATTAGTAA
Source organism: Candidatus Gorgonimonas eunicellae (assembly GCA_929200395.1). Lineage (GTDB taxonomy): Bacteria > Pseudomonadota > Gammaproteobacteria > Pseudomonadales > Endozoicomonadaceae > CAKMZJ01. The sequence goes on from CAKMZJ010000005.1 coordinate 46,162, forward strand.
TTTATGTTTTTTAAAGTGAAAAAATGTAAACTATAATTTATATATATTGACTTCCACTAATGTTTGTTATATAAAAAGATGGTCTAGTATATATAAGTAGTTTAAAATTTGTAAAATTCATGTTCAATTAATTACAAGTATAATAATGAAGACTAATTTTGATTCCTCTATTTGCAATTCTGTTTTTGATAATAACCATGATATTGATTGCTCTATATCGACGCAAAGATTTGTTATACCAACAAATTCTTCTGAGCACAAAAAAATACCCATATCACAAAGAAAAATATCTCCTTCTAAAGAAGAGATTTTTAAAAGTGATTTATTCGAGTATATTGATAGTGGCTCTTACAATAATGTTTTTTTTATAGTATATTGTGAAGATTTACAAGAAGATGTAGCGAAAGTAATAGATTTAGCTATTTCTAGAGCTGCAAGAATTGGGCAAAAAAAAATACTGCAATTATTAAGTGATTATCGTAAGCAAAGTTTTCACCTTGAAAAAACTCAAAATAAAAGTTTTTATGATCCTTTGCATCAAGCTATATGTGCTGAGCAAATAGAAATTATAAAATATTTATTAAATGAAGAATATCATTCTGTAAATGGTAATCTAGATAAACAGTTAGCAAAACAACACCCTCAACTAATACCTATTAATCAAGCAGTTATTGTAGGCAATGAAAAAATAGTTCGTTACTTAATTAAAAAATCAGCTAGAATAGATGGCTTTTATGGTGCTAAATCGTCTCCAATATTTCATGCTACATTAAAGGGATGTAATAAAATATTAAAACTATTGTTAGAGAAAGGTGCTAACCCTGATTCTTTTTCTACAGGAGAAAATACTGCATTATATCAAGCTAGTATTAGAGGAAACACTGAAGCAGTATGCATGCTATTAGAGGCTGGAGCAGATGCAAATTCATTTACTACAGGAGCAGCCACTCCAATATTTCATGCGGCGATTAATGAATGTACTGATATTATAAAAATGTTATTGTTTTGTAATGCAGATCCTGATTCTAAAGCTAAAGGTAAAAATACTCCACTGTATGGAGCCGTTGATGCAAATAAAATTAAAAGTGTTAAAATGTTGCTATCTAAGGCGCTTTCTAAAACGGCAGATATAAACGCATTTGCTCAAGGAAAACAAACACCACTTTATTGTGCTGCTGAAAAAGGCTATTATGATATAGTTCATTTATTATTAATAAAAAAAGCAAACGTAAATGCATTTGCTACAGGCGAAGATACGCCAATTTTTATTGCTAATCAAAACAATCATGTTGAAATTGTTAAACTACTTAAAATCTATGGTGCTATGCAATAATAGGAAAATTTATGGCAAGAACAGTTAATTGTATAAAATATGGCAAACAAATGGAAGGTCTGGATGTTGCACCTATTCCTGGAGATAAAGGCCAATGGGTTTACGATAATATCTCTAAAACAGCTTGGAATGAGTGGCAGCAATACCAAACTAGACTGATAAACGAAAAACACCTTAATTTATTAGAGATTAAAACTAGAGAATATTTACTACAACAAATGCATGCTTTTTTTACTGGAGGTCAGGTAGATGCAGTAGAAGGATATACACCTTCTGCCTGAATATCAGATGCATGACATTAAGTATCTAACAGAGTAATAATGATGTTTGATGTCTCATGTTTTAATAATAAAACAAGCTTTTTGAGTCCTTTAATAGACAAGACTTTTAAGCTTTTATATTGCGTTAGTATATCTTGTTTTAGCAGATACTAAATCTGCAAAACACTGTTTTGACTAAAAACTTATAACTAGTTGCTGAAAACTGCACTTCCAGCTGCTTTAATACACGACTAACTTCCATATATTGCTTTATCAAAATATCTTCATTATTTTAATAAAATAACTCTAAAAGATTAAACTTTTTTTCAAAAAATTACTCTAGTTATTAGTGTGGTGTTATATCTTACATAAATAGAAATTTTAACTAGGGGTTCGTTATGAATGAAATAAATAATGTGATAAATCCAACTATTATAAGTGCTACAGATAATGGCGATGATGTTATAATCTCTAACAATATTGGTTCTGTAGAAACCACCTTTGATACCATTAATAACGAGCTTGAAGACAGAGAAATAGTTACATTAAATACAACACTAACAAGTATAGAGCTTAATCCAGATGAATTTATTAAAAGATTAAAACAAAAAACTTTACCTAATTGTACTATTACGGTAAATGGAGATGCAATAATAGAAGATTGCGATATATTTTGGCTACCTTCTAGACTAGTTGTAACTAGTAAAGTAATAATAAGGCGATGTCATAATATAACTAAAATTATAGGGTTAATTGAAGCAGAATCAATATTAATTTCAGATTGCATTAATTTTACAGAAATAGTAAAAAAACCAGAAAAAAATATAAGCTTACAAATTTCTCATTGCAATAATTTTGTAAAACTACCAGATGATTTTAGAATAAGCCAATTATATATTAATCACTGTGATAAACTAACAAAACTGCCTGAAGATATTATGATTTATACATTGCTTTCTATTTGGCATTGCCCCCAAATAATAAATTTACCACAACAGTTCCAACAGCCTAAAAAAACACCTCAAGATTACCCTTTTGTAAGTGTTATGACAATTACATCCTGTGATAATATTATAATACCAAAAGAGTTAAAAGTCATAGGTACTTTAACATTAAAGAATTGTAATAATATTATTTCGATACCAAAAATACATACGGGCTCCCTCATTATCGATTCTTGTATAAACCTACAGCATTTACCTGAATGTTTTACTGCTAGTGGAAATGTTACAATAAAAAATTGCAGGAAACTAACCTCGTTTCCTGAATCTTGGGTTAATAGAGGACATTTTATCGGTGCGTGTCATAGAATAAAATGTATTAATACTGGTATTACCGAAGAGTATGCCGAATCTTTTTTTAGACAATACCCATTACATAATATACATTGTACAGTTGAATCAAGTTATAATATTACTTCACTTGAAGAATTAACAAAATTTTGGCAAAAGAAAGCTGAGAATAAAGATAATATTAATCTAGAAAATCTAACTACCACCGAAACGCTTGATTTACTTAAATTTTCTTATTTATTAACTAAAACTGACTATTATTTAAATGAATTTACAAAAAAAGATTTAGCTGGCAGAGTAATAACTATTTTAAGGAGTATTAGTAAAAATAACTGGTTTAAAGAAGAATCTCTTAAAATTATACGGAATGCTATTGTATGTAGTTATAGTTATATTCAGTCTCAAGATAGAGTGTTAATTAGTTTAGGAAATTTAGAGTTTTTACCTAGGTTATACAACCTAATTACAGATGCAAAGCTTTATCAAAAAGTGCCGTAAAACCCGTTCCTTTAGGTACGGGATATAAGGCATAAC
>CAKMZJ010000006.1 GCA_929200395.1 Candidatus Gorgonimonas eunicellae
TTAAAACACTTTGAAATGCACTTGCATTCCTGCAGTATTTTGCCTCGAATTAGACATTTTTATTTAGCCCTGAAACCTAGCATCTTCAACTACCACGTGTATAAATTATTTTAGATGGTAGTTAATATCTTGTAGAATAGAAAAGATATTAATACCTTAATATTCCTTTTTAGGGTAGAAAATGTATTAAAGTGTTTGCTCAGATTTGAAATAACCAATAGCACCTTTTTGATAGCCTTCAAATAATTTTACTTCAACTGTATGTTGTTGCTTTAAATTATAATATATGGTTTTTGCTAAATGAAACGCTAATAATTCTACTGTGCTACTAGAGTTTATCATATAACAATTGTTTTTAGCAATCTTTAAATAAAAGTTTCCTTGATTGGCGCTATATTGTACTTCTAAATAATCATTGTTTTTATCTTGTAGATTAGATATATCTTCTTCTGAAACTAGGTATATATCTTGCCACTTTTTGCACCAGTATGTTTCTAATGCATGTTCTCTCTTGTTGTCTATTTTAATCTCTAAACGAGATCTATGACCATGCGCCATACGCTGGCAATCGCCTTGGTGTTTTTTTAATCCGTGGCTATAATGAAAATAATTTTCTAAGTTAGGCTCTTGATATAAATTCAGTTTTATATCGGAAATATTTACAGGTAAATGCTGTTTTATCGCATTGAGTAGTAATTTGGTCACAGAATTAATTGTGATTTCTGTTGCAGAAATAAAACAAACAGCTTGTTTCGGAGCTTTATAATGTAAGTTACCGGTGTCACTTTTATAGACAAAATCGATATAATCTTGATTGCTTTGCTCGTTGGGGCAATATCGTGAACACTTAATTGGAACTAATAGTTTGTGATCTGCAGTAGTATCTATAATATTTTTTATTTGTTTTTTTACTTCACTAAAGTCAAAGATCATTCCTTGATTATTTAATTCACCAGTAAGAGTTATATCTACTAGCCAAGTTTCTCCTAGAAGTCCTCTATTTTTCGATAAAAAACTAAAATCTAAATTAGTGATATTTTCTACAAAAAGTGAAACCATAAAACATCTAACTCTTTATTAATAGTAACATTGCTAGTTACACAAGTACTCTCATCTTAAAAGCTAAAAGTACTTGTATAAAAAATTTTATAAACGATATTAAAATTCTTTGTGTGGTGAGTTTTTATTTATCATTTGGGGTGTCTGTAGATACAAGTTTAGCTTTTGTGACTAAAAATGTTCTCCGCTGTGGTTTGTAACCACTACTTTGATAGTAACGCTTAGTTTCTGCATCAACTGCTTCTTTTAGACGCACAGTACCTGAATTGCCACTAGTTAAATTTATGCGTTTATTACCATGCTTGATTTGCTTTAGGTATTCATCTCTAGAGGTGAAAAACTGTAATGCTTTGCTAATTAGCCACTCTGGAATTTGTTTTGCTTCGGCAATATCTTTGTGTATCCCTATTTTTAAGGGTTTAGGTGTAGAAATATTAAATATCGTGGGCCAAAAATATCGTAAAACTTTTAGAGCATCGGCACTAGATACCTGGCTTTCATCAGAAGCTAGCAAGCTTTCTATTTTTGAGGCCTCACTAGATGTACTTATACTAGACTCGGAAGTAGTATTTTTATCAGTTGTTTTCATGGCACTTATTACCTATGATCATTTAAATTAAAGTATCAATTTGCAAATAAGTATACAGCAAAAGCATGTTTTTTAAAAATAATTTACATGCTTTCTTATTAAATTAGCGTCAACATAGTATTTTTATACTTTAAAAAGTTGATTAATATTAAATTAATAAATAAATCTTTAAATAAATGGGACTAAATAATTAGAGAAAAACTAGAGCTAGGAATGGCCATGCGATAAGACAGTCTAATCTATGCATGTAACAGATAAAAGCAAGTATCTCCAATAATACCGGTTTTATAGCTCCATGATTATTTATACTAGAAATAATAACAAAAATATGTTACTATAAGGCACATTACTATTAAAAATATGGCAGTCCAAGGATAGATAAAAATAACTGCCAGGTGTATATAACGCGAACTCGACATTTTAAAATTTATTAACACCAAGCATATTAAACAAAGACAATTCAAATTTTTAACACGAAAACATTGTTTTTTATCGAACTTACGTTATATAGATATTTATTATATAAGGATTTATTAGAATGCCTTTATCTATACAAAATAACCCAAGTACATCTTCAGATTTATATGATAAAGCTACAAGTGCTACAGTTAGTTATAGCACAACCGCCCCTCTAAATAAAAGTAGTCAATTTAAAAATTACTGTGCATATGTGTGCGAATATAAGCATTGCGATAAAAAGTTTCGTTACAAAAGTCTTTATGAAAGACATATGAAAACTCATATAGGAGAAAAATCTTTTACATGCCCAGATTGTAATAGGGTTTTTATGCGGAAGGGAAATTTAACAAGACATATAATAGCAGAACATAAAGTAATAGGATCTTCAACAATAAATCCTAGTAGTGAAATTACTTCTGAAGATTGTAATAATGCAAAAGATAAAATAATTGATGATTGTTATCAAGATATACAAGATATTTGTAAGAATAGAAAAATAAAATTTTGTACTACATCTATAAAACAAATGATTTTTGCTTTAAGACATAATAATAATGAAAGATTGCAAACAACAGAATCATTAAAGCGTTTTACTGATCAAATAATACTATTTTTAAGATATATGAATTTAGGTAAAAAGAGTTCTAATTCTACTACTGTTATAACGAATATGCTATTAAATAAACAAGCAAAATTTTACTCTAATGTTAGTGTAATGCTAGATCTTACTGATGAACAATTGATGGAAATAGCAAGATTTGAATACATACAGGATATATCTACTATTTATCACCAACACGCCATGGTAACTCATGAATGCTTTATGTTATATCATAATTTTCTTTATCAAAATAATGAAACAGAAAGCAATATAAAGATTCAATCACAAGCTGCTGCTATAATATTAGAGTATAGAGGTGTTTCATCTGAAAGCTTAAATAAATTAAGCACTTTTTTTGCTTTTCCTGTTTTTAAAGATGATAGAAATAATTATAAAGTAGAATTATTTATTAATATTTGCAAAATGTTAACTATAAATACTATTCCCACTAACAAAGAATTGACTACATTTTTAAATAACTTTCATATTAAAAATCATAAAGATTTATTTGTTAAAATTTGTACAATGTGCAATAACAAAGGTATTCCTGATAAAAACACATTAGATATATTCTTCAATAATATTAAATTTAGGAGCGAAGATAGCAGCAAGCTCAATTATAGTTTAGTTAAAAATATTTGTAGTATGTGTAGTTACAAAGGCATCCCTAATAAAAACAAATTAGACGCATTTTTATCTAATCCTAATTTTAAAAATAAAGATGACACACTCAATTGTAGTTTAATAACACAAATTTGTAATATGTGTTATCAACAAGGTATCCCTAATGAAAACCAATTAGACGCATTTTTATCTAATCCTAATTTTAAAAATAAAGATGGTACACTCAATTGTAGTTTAATAACACAAATTTGTAATATGTGTTATCGAAAAGGGATTCCTGATGAAGAGCAATTAAATATATTTTTAGATGACCCTAAGTTTAAAAACGAAGATGGCACGCTCAATTATAGTTTAATTGCACAAATTTGTATTATGTATCGTCAAAAAGACATGCCTAGTGAAGAAAAAATATATACATTTTTAGGTAATTCTAGATTTAAAAACAAAGATGGTAAACTCAATTATAGTTTGATTTTTTTAATTTGTAAGATGTGTGCTCGAAGTGGAATCCCTGATGAAAAACGATTAAATAGATTTTTAGATAATACTAACTTTATAAGTAAAGGCATAATTAATTATAGTTTAATAACTAATATTTGTACTATGTGTTATAGACATGGTATTCCTAAAGAAATAGAGTTAAATGCATTTTTAGAAAATTATAACTTTAAAATTAATGGTACAATCAACTATGATTTAATTGCATGTATTTGTAGTATTTATTATGAAAAAGGTATCCCGGTTGTTAAGGAGCTAAATGATTTTTTAACAGCTATATTTTCTTGTAATTTTAGAACAGTAAAAGATAATTTAATTATAATTAAATTACTTGTTACGCTTAATTATAGCAAAGGTATGCTTAAAAAAACTTTAATAACTGATTTTGTATCTTGGATAACAGAAAAAAAACAGATAAGCCAAATCAATTACAACTTGATGAGACATTTGTTATGTCATAGAAAAACTTGCAATTTTCCTACTAAAGCAGAACTCAAAAAAACAGAAGAAAACATAAGTGCTATACTAAATGCTGAAAATATTGGGCTAGACACTGAGTTTGATTTAGATGATTTTAATATAAAAATACTTAGTTTATATCAAATATTTAAGTCTGATATTATTAATACTTTAACAGAATTTATTAAAATTTACCCTAAAGATTCAGGTTTGTTGTTAGATGATTTTATTGAAATATTATCTACTAACAATTTTGAAAATTTAAAAAAAGTATTGCAACTAATAAAAAAAACAGAATTTGCTGATAAATTTAATAGTTTAGATTATAAAAATAAAATAATACGGTTATTACAAATTAAAAATATTAGCTATAACTTAATTAAAGAAACTATAACAGAGTTACCATTAGAAGATATGGAAGAATATGCTTTAATAACTCTTACATCATATTTTAAAAATATAAATAGGCACGAATTTGCATGCTTAAAGCAGTGTAAAAATAACTTATTACAGCAAAATATTTCGCAATCTATTGTTGATAAATATATAAAGATTATAACTAGATTTAATCAAGATGATATAGAAAAGTATAGTAAGCTAGAAAATTTTAAAATTATAACTAAAAATATGTCACTAAAAAGTTTAAATTCACTTATTCAAAATGTATCTATATCTGAAAGCAGACAAATTTTTAATGAGCATATTAACTATAATAACTCTAATGTTACTGAACAAACAAGCATAACTATGTTTGATACCGCATTAATGCTTAAGAAGTGTATGGAAGTAACAGTAGCTTATAATCATGAAGAATTTGAACTTTCTACTACCGTAGAAAACAATACCTTGATTCAACTAAAAAATAACAATGGAGAAATTAGTAATAACGTTGTATTACACGCTTTTTTAGCATGTATTGCTAATAGTTTACATACTGAAGTTGAATACACTTATGATAACAAAAATAAAACTTTAGTAATGGATGATTTTAAAAACAAAAAATCATTTGTTGCTCCACAACTTAAAATAACTAAAACAGGCGTTGTTATAACTAACTGGTCTTTAGCGCAAACAAATGATTTTTTTAATTTTGTCTATGCTAAAGATGAAGATGATGTTGCAAATAATAGATCGTATTGTAAAGCAACTACTGTTAATAAACAAAGTAGCTTTTTATGCAAAAGAAAAAGATTAGAAGCAAGCGAAGAAATGTTGCCATCTAAACGACAAAATGAATCTAATATAGCTAAAATATCATTTAATGTAATAACAACTATTATTCAGCAAGGAATGTTTATTGCAGATTCTTTATGGGAACATATTTACTATTATAAAGACAAATTAAATAGCGATTGCATACAGCAGCTAGCTAATAAGTATAAAAACAATATTCCTGCAAATAATAGTAGCTATTTCTTTAAAGTTATAGATTTTATAGAAAATAAAATAGCTGATGATAAGCTTGATATGGAAATAAAAGCTAGTATACAAAACATAATAGATAATGAGCTATTAAATAAAGAATTAAATTCTAGTATTAATAGATTAACCAATAAGGAAGGGAAAGATAGAGTATTTTTTGAAAAAATAACTACGCAATCTCTAATACTGAAACATACTAGTGTAGAGTCGACACAGCTTAAAGCCTTTGCAGAGGAGATAATTAACTATTTAAAGGCATCAGATAGTCTAGTATTTAATGCTACTGAAATGCAGATGTTAGATATATTAAAAGAATATAAAGACTTTGTTTCAGTTGAAATAATTGCCAATAATATTGTTAATCGTATATTAATATGGGATACAAATAGTTTAGATGAATGGAATAGAATAATTTCAGAAAAATCAGATATAGAGCATCTACTTGATAAACCTTATGTAGATAATTTAAATCTAGGTGAGGAAGATGATGAAGATGAAGAAACACTTGATGATCTTCTTAATCAAATGCAAGATGCAGGAAATTATACAGATGATAGTAGCGCTAAATATAAAGAAGAAACCTTTGCTGTGAAAAATAATATTTGCTTTGATGATTTCATAGATTTTTGCTAAGCCACGTGTATACATGTAGCAGATGAAGAAATACTTGATGATCTTCTTAATCAAATGCAAGTATTAGAAAATAACTTTTTTATTAAGATATTTAATGATAAGATATTCATAGGTTTTGCTTATGTTATTTTTATTATTTTATCTAACTATAAGTAAGCCTATTTTTATAGCTTTTTTTCTTTAACGTCCTGTATATGATGTGTATGTAGCAGTTAATAATATAAACCACTTAATTTATCAGTCCACTAACGGATATTTTATTTTCTTTAAATATACATGCACTGCCATATAGAATACTTATTTTAACTGAGGTATTTTAAAATGAAATTAAGTTCTATTATTTTGTTACCAATTTTAATAAAATCTTTAATAATGGCGAACCCTGTTACTGAACAAAGCACTGATATAAATGATGAAGATATTAGTTGCTATCAATGTCAGAATTATTATGACTTAGATAGAGGACCTAAAAATATTACACATAAACAAATAGATTATGATAGTTGTAAGCAAGATTTTATAGTAAAAGGTAAAAAAGGTAATTATGCCTGTCAATTAACGATAACCCCTCTTTATCTTACACAAAAAGCATTAATTAATCAGAGACTAGTAAAAAAAGAAGCATGTTCGCGTGCATGGGGTGGAGAATCTTCTAATGTTTATTGTGATGATAGCAAATTATGCAGGTATGTTTCAATATGTTGTGATGAAAACTTTTGTAATAGTTACGAAAATTTTGGTTTAACAAAAGTATTTAACAATCAAAAAAATAATGGCACTATAGAAAATTACAATAAATATGCAAATATTTCATGTGAGATAAACGATAATCCACGTAGCGATTACTGTATTGCCATAACCAATAAAGATATTTACGATTATACTATAGGTAAAAATATTACCTCTCCTAGCCCTAAATTAGAAATAAAACCAACAAATTCTAAAAATACAGGTGATGACGATGACTCAGAAAATAATCAACAAGCTTTTATAGTAAAAAAGGAGCAAGCATTGGGGGAATCAAAAAAAATGCTTATAAAAATGAAAATATGGTTGCAAACTATTGAAGATGACAATAAAAACAAAAACGATGAAAATGAATGAGGAGAGATATTTAAAACATATAATTATGTTATCACTATTTTGAGATTCTATAGGAGGAAGATAAAAATGCTAGGTTTCAGGGTTAAAGAAAAGACGTGTCTCCAGATAAAAAGTGTATCTGTAAAACACTAACACAGGATAAAAGCTTAGAAGCCTTGCCCTCTGGGGGCTATTAAAAAGATTTACTTCATCGTTAAAACACTTTGAAATGCACTTGCATTCCTGCAGTATTTTGCCTCGAATTAAACCATTTTACTTAGCCCTGAAACCTAGCATTTTCATCATATACCTTAAATAATTATAAAACTTCTACTTGAAAACCTATTAATAAAAATAATATCCTGAGGAGTAAACATGTCTAAGCTTTTTCCAAGTTTATTTTTTTTTTATTAGCTTCAATTGTTTTGCTGAGTTCTCTAGTAATTGCACTAATGTAGTAGATAATGTTCCTAAAGCAGTTGACAGTATTCTTAATTATATATGTTGCTATGATGATTTAAATAAAATGAATGGTATTACAGAAAACACTACTATTTTCAATGATTGGATCATCAAAGGATACTTTTTTATCATTGATCAAGCTAATAATATAACTTTGCTTCCATATGAAATATTTAAAAAACTACTGAGGTTATCGTATTTTAGACACACTGGCTACGAGTTAATAGAAAATTCCACTATTGTTCCTGTTGGAGATACCTCTATAATACCAAAAATAGCAAATGTATCATCTTTAGTAAAACTACCAATTAATTCAATAACTAAATTTATAGCTACTAAGAAATACAATAGACATACTTATAATGATTGGGATATTATGTATTTTATTAAAGTTATAAGCATTACTGTTTCCGTTGTTTTGGTTATGGTATTTATCTATATATGTGTTAAAAGATTACGAGTACAGAAAGGAAAGTATTACGTTCAAAGAAGAGATCTAGATAGATAAAAAAATGATGTTCCACATTATAATCAATATTATACTATCAATACTGAGAACAGTTTATAGCATATTTATTATATTTTTTGTATACCCAAATAAAAAATACTTTTAATTAATAGCTGCATAAAGTCTGCTAAATTTTTTAGGCTTAACAGTTTTACAAAGCTAGCGCTTAAACTGTAGAAAATATCTAGATATATCATTATTAACTCAAATTATTCTATAAAGCATTAAAGCAAAAATCACTTGTTTAAAAAGTCATCTTCGAACAAAATAGATATTGGTTGTAATAATAACTTTTTGGATATTTATCGTATTTAATATATAATTAGTAACTTGTCGGTATGACTAAGTTTTACTAACATAATTGCTTAGTTTATATAAATTGTATATACTTGCTAGCTTATGCATGTTACCAATTTTAAAATAATGTTATTATTACTTTTTATTCACTAAACTAGTTGATTATATGAGTTAAATAAATTTAATAATAAGCTTAATATACTGCTTTCAAATAGAAGGTATGTATTTTCATATATTCATACAAAAAAAGATATGGAGCACTATATGGCTTGGAATGAGCCCGGAAGAAATGATAAAGATCCATGGTCTAATCAGGGTAATAATAATAGACCTCCTGATTTAGAACGCGTTTTCAAATCATTATTAAATAAACTTAGCAAAACTTTTGGAAGTGGTGGATTCTCTTCAAGAAATAACAAAACTGGTAATTCTTTTGGAGTTTTGTTGGGTTTATTAATGGTTGTTGTGGTCGGATACTTGTCTACTGCTATTTATACTGTAGATGAAAAAGAGCGTGCTATCATTTTACGCTTTGGTCATTATCATGAAACTGTAAGGCCGGGGTTACATGTATATTTTCCACCTATAGATACCAAAATACAAGAAAGAGTTACTGAGCTTAGAACTTATAACTTGCGACAGCAAATGCTAACTGAAGATGAAAATATTGTTGAAGTTGCTTTATCAGTACAATACAATATTGCTGATTTAAAAGAATTTACCCTAAGAGTAGTAGATCCTTGGGATAGTCTAGAAGAGGCAACACAAAGTGCTTTACGGCATGTAGTTGGTAGTTCTAAAATGTATCAAATTTTGACAGCAGGTCGTGAAACTATAGGGTTAAAAGTTAAAGATAGATTACAAACATATCTTAATTCTTATGGTGTAGGTTTACATGTTTCTAAGGTGAATGTTGAAAGTGCTCATCCTCCTAAAGAAGTACAGGTAGCTTTTGATGACGTTATTAGAGCCAGAGAAGATGAAGAAAGAGAAAAAAATATTGCTAAAGTGTATGCAAATAAAATAATTCCTGAGGCTAGAGGTAAATCCCAGCGAATGATAGAAGACGCTAATGCTTATAAAGAAGAAGTAATATCTCGTGCAACAGGGGAAGTAAATAGATTTTTAAAACTAGCAGAAGAGTATCATTTCGCCCCTGAAGTTACGCGCGATCGGCTTTATCTAGAAACCATGGAACAAATATATAGCAAAACAGCTAAAGTTATTGTCAATACAGAAAATGCAAATAATCTGATGTATTTACCTCTTGATAAACTATCTGGTTCCAAGTCGGAAGCTAACTTATCGGAATACAATACATCAAATAAACCAGCTTCTAAATCTGCAACTACAAATTCAATGACGGATAACAGTTCTAGAAATTATTCTTCAAATTCACAAATTAGTAGGTATGGCAGATGAGTAATAGATCATTTTTTAGTATATTAATAGGCTTTCTAGTTATTATAACGCTTTGGTCTAGTATCTTTATAGTGTCAGAGAGGCAACGAGCTGTTCAGCTAAGATTCAGGCAAATAACCAAAGAAAATATACCAGCAGGGATACATTTTAAAATTCCTTTTATCGATCAAGTAAAAATATTTGAAGCTAGGTTACAAACTCTAAGAGTACCATCTGAACGTTTTTTAACTTTAGAGCAAAAAGCTGTAATAGTAGATTCATATATAAAATGGCGTATTCATGACGTTGGTATTTTTTATCGTGCAACTGCTGGCGATTCATTACGAACTAACACCCTTTTAGTGCAACGAGCTGAATCTCGTATGCGGAATAAATTTGGTGGTTTAACTCTTACTGAAGTAGTTTCTGGTCAACGTGATGAATTGATGAAAGATATCACCGAATCATTAGGCGAAGTTGCACGTACTGAGCTTGGGGTTGATATCATCGATGTTAGAGTAAAACGCATTGATTTACCTTCTCAAGTTAGTGATTCTGTTTTTTCTAGAATGTCTTCAGAAAGAGAAAAAGAAGCACAAGAGTACCGCGCTAAAGGTCGTGAGTATGCTGAAATTATTCGGGCTAATGCTGATAAAGAAAAACGAATTATTCTAGCGGAAGCATACAAGCAAGCAGAAATAATTCGTGGAAATGGAGACGCTAAAGCAGCAGATATTTATTCTAAAGCATACAAGAAAGACCCAGAATTTTATGCTTTTACTCGTAGGCTAAAATCTTACAGAGAAAGCTTTAAAGATTCAAATGATATCTTAGTATTAGATCCTAAAGGCGATTTCTTTGAGTATTTCTCTAATAAAGATAAATAAAACTCCTTTCTAAAAAATACGAAAGCTGTCTAAGAATTTTTAGAGTTGCAATATGTCGTTTACTTGGTTGCTTTAAGTAGCTAAGTAAACGGCACAAGTCACAAGCCTGAAAATATTGTTAACTAATATTCCGTGTGTTTTTCTGTCAGTTTAATCTTTTCCTCAAAAACAAAATATCTTTATAATGTAGTAAAATTATTTATTTTAATCAAGAAAATGATTTTCATACAAACTAACTGTAGTATAATATCTAAATGGTTTATTATTTACACAACGGTGTATAGTTTTCAAGTAGAAGGCGTATATACTTGTATATGTAATAAAGGTTAACAGTATTTAAAGAGGTTTATCTACTTTAGGTTTACCTTTTTGTTTAAATGAGATCAATTAATGGGAAAATCTGTAATTATTGTTGGAACTCAGTGGGGTGATGAGGGTAAGGGCAAAATAGTCGATTTACTTACTGATAGTGCACATGCCGTTGTTAGGTTTCAAGGTGGTCATAATGCCGGCCACACCTTAGTAAATAAAGGTAAAAAAGTAATTTTACATCTGATACCATCAGGTATTTTACACGAACATGTTGATTGTTATATAGGAAATGGTGTTGTTTTATCGTTAGACGCACTTGTTGCAGAAATAAATACTTTACCTGCTAATATAGATGTCAGTAAGAGGTTAAAAATAAGCCCAGCGGCACCTTTGATAATGGATTATCATATAATTTTAGATAAACTACGCGAAGAAAAAGCAGCTGTTGATAAAAAAATAGGCACAACAGGGCGAGGAATTGGTCCAGCATATGAAGATAAAGTATCTAGGCGTGGATTAAAAGTAATAGATTTATTTGATCCTGATAATCTATCTCATAAGCTTAAAGAAATTTTAGACTATTATAACTTTATAATTACTAATTATTACCACGGCTCAGCGATTGAGTTTCAAAGTCTATTTAATAAAACACTGAAGCTAGCAGATAAAATTCTTCCTCTAGTTACCGACGTTGTTTCTGAGTTGCATAATCTATACTCTAAAGGTAGCAATATATTATTTGAAGGTGCTCAAGGAACACTATTAGATATTGATCTTGGTACCTATCCATTTGTTACATCATCTAATACTGTGGCAGGAAGCGCATGTACTGGTTCTGGTATAGGACCTAAAAATATCGACTATGTTTTAGGTATTACTAAAGCATATACTACAAGAGTAGGTGAAGGGCCATTTGTAACCGAACTTAATGACGATATAGGAAAACATATAGCTAAACAAGGTCATGAATTTGGTTCTACCACCGGACGAGCTAGAAGATGCGGATGGTTAGATGTAGTAGCACTAAAGCGTAGTGTGCAGATTAATTCGCTATCAGGTCTATGTATTACTAAGTTAGATGTTTTAGATGGAATGAATACCATAAAAATTTGTACTAGCTATCAAGATACAGAATCTGCAACAGCACTTGGTAATAATTATTCTCATGATGAATGTAAGCCCATATACGAAGAGTTACCTGGTTGGCAAGAGCCTACTTGTGGAATTACCGATATTAACAAGCTACCTAAAAATGCATTAAATTATATAAAACGCATTGAAGAACTAGTTGGTGTTTCTGTTGATATTATTTCTACTGGTGCCGACAGAAATGACACTATAATATTAAAGCATCCTTTATTATAAAGGATATTTTAAAGTACATTTTCTAATTGAAAGTACGTTTTTTAACAATATACACTTTTTATGTAAAAGTGTATTTATTTTGGTTTTTAACGAGGCATTTACTTTTTAGTTAGTTATAAAATACACATCTTTAAATAGAAGGTGTGTTAATAGTAAATATTTTTTATTCAGCAATTAATTTGGAGTAGTTTTTTATATGTCTGCAAGGTGGAAAAACCAAGATAGTCAAGCACAGCTAGAAGAGCAACGCTATGAAAATCCAATACCAAGTCGTGTCTATATAATAGACACTCTTGAAGATCTTGGGGTTCCTACTAGTCATAAAAAGTTATGCAAAGCTTTTGGTATAAAAGATCAAAAGCAACAAAATGCAGTTGAGTATCGCCTAAAGGCTATGTTAAAAGATGGTCAGATCAGTAAAAATAAGAAAAGATGTTATAGTATTGCTAAGGATATAAAATTAATCAAAGGTACCGTTCAAGCTAAAAAAGAAGGACATGGTCTTTTTGTTCCTGAAACAAATGGCAAAAATTTATATATTTCTTCAAAAGCAATGTTGAATTTATTTGATGGCGATATAATTTTAGCTAGGTGTATTAATAAAGATTATAAAAATAGAGCTGAGGCCATTCCTGTAGAAATTTTAAAACGTGGTATAAAACAAATTGTTGGTAAGTATTATAATAATAAATACAACGATAGCTACATAATAGCAGAAAACAAATGCATTAACAGGCGCATAAATATTAAAGATGGTGATATAACTCCTAATAATGGCGAATTTGTACTAGCTGATATTATTGAATACCCAGATGAATTTTCTGAAACTAGTGCTGTAGTTATTGAAGTTTTAGGTTACCAAGATAAACCTAGGATAGAAATAGATATTGCAATTAGAGAAAATAACATACCATTTCAATGGTCAGAAACCGTAATTAAAGAAAGTAATAATATCTCAGAAAAAATAAAACAACAAGATATACGAGAACGTATCGATTTAAGAGATTTACCATTTGTAACTATAGATGGCGAAGATTCTAAAGATTTTGATGATGCTATTTTTTGTTCAAAGAAAAAATCAGGTGGCTGGCGTTTATACGTTGCAATTGCAGATGTATCACATTATGTTAAAGTTAATAGTAGTTTAGATGTAGAAGCCGAAACACGAGGTAATTCTGTTTATTTCCCAGATTATGTAATTCCGATGTTGCCAGAGAAACTATCTAATGTAGTATGCTCACTTAACCCGAAAAAAGATAGATTAGTAATGGTTTGTGAGATTACTATTAGCGAGCAAGGAAGATTTTCAGGATATCAGTTTTATGAAGCTATAATTCACTCAAAGGCTAGGTTAACTTACACCCAAGCATTTGAATTAATTAATAATCAGCCAAATACAAAAAATGGATTAAAAAAATTTGCTCATGTAGCTGCACATATACAAGAATTTTATAAGTTTTATACTACAAGAATACAAGAGCGCAACCGCAAAGGCGCTATTCAGTTTGATACTATAGAAACCAGAATTATTTTTAATAAGCAAAAGAAAATACGCAAGATAGTTCCTATAGTTCGCAATGATGCTCATAAAATGATAGAAGAAGCTATGTTGTGTGCAAATATAGCAGCAGCTAAAATATTACTTAAAAATGATATAGTGTCTTTATATCGATCACATGCAAGTATTAACCCAGAAAAACAGAGAAGCTTAGCGGAGTTTTTAGGTGGTTTAGGAATTAATATATCTAAAACGAAAAAACTTTCGGTTAAGGATATAGCATTATTATTAACTAAAGCTCAAAAAAGAGAAGATTTTAAAATCATTCAGACTGTTATTTTGCGTTCGATGTCAGCAGCTGAATATTCAGAGGTTAATATTGGTCATTTTGGCTTAGGTTTTAAATCATATACTCATTTCACATCTCCTATTAGGCGATACCCTGATCTTTTAGTGCATAGAGCCATTAAACAATTAATCAGAGGTAGAAAACAAATAGAAAACGTAATCAAAATTCCTGATGTACCATCTATAGATAAAAAAAATAACTATCCTTATAAAACAACTGAGATTCATAATTTAGGTAGTCATTGTTCTAATACAGAAAGAAGAGCTGATATAGCTACTAGAAATACCTTAGTAGCATTAAAGTGTGAATATGCTCAAAAGCACATAGGTAGCATATTTAAAGGAACAGTAGTTACTGTTACTGGTTTTGGTTTGTTTATTGAATTAGATGACATACTTATAGAGGGATTATTACATATATCTAAATTACCAGGAAGTTATTATAGGTTTGATAAAAACCATCATAAGTTAATAGAAAATAAAGGTAATAAAGTATTTAAGTTAGGTAGCAAGCTAGAGGTCATTATAAGTAAAGTAGATTTAGAAATGAAACTTATAGATTTACAGCTAAAAGAAAATATTTCTAGTGATAAGAAAAAAAAATCTAGGGTAACAAAAAAAGCTAAGAGAAAAAACAAATAATATTACTTAAAAATGTATATGATTTTTTAGCTTTAACATCATTCTAGCATCATTATTTAAATGAAATGGTGCTATACACCTAAGGTAAAGAAGCTATGCATTATTTTAAAAAAATAATATTGATAACCGCTATTTTAATTGTCTACGGAATAATTGAATTTAAGAGTAAGTTAACTCCAGTAGTAAGATTTAACATCGAAAATCATATATATACTATAGGAGATAAATCCTATTCATCTTCATTAAAAGATCAAAAAAATATTATTAAATTCGGTTCAATGTTTTTTGGATTATATCCAGGTGGATTGGCATTTTCTAGCGTAAAAGAGGCTAAAGAGTACATGCGAAAACATGAATTATCAGTAGATAAATGGAGTATATATTTGCTTTCAGGAGATTACAAGTTAGATACCCAAAACGGTTTTATTATAAACTCTATGATAGTTACTAAAGAGGCTTTGTAATATAATTTAGCTGATTTTGTCTGATCTATAAAGTCATATTCTTGCCAATAGTTACCTATATAGAATTGTTTTCAATAGTTATTACCATTTAAGTTCTCGTATTATTTAATGACAACTGTTTTTTACTTTTTGATTATAATAGTTTATCATTAAGGTTTATAGTAAGCACAATTAATTCTATTAAGATGTTTTTAAATAAATATAATAATTAACTAGATAAAGTTTCTAGATTAACAATACATAAGTAAGTTTAATATATAGATTATATTGCTTAAAGGAGATCGTAGCAAGTTAGTTGTGTATTTTAAAACTGTTAAACTATTATTTAAGCTTTAAAGGGGCTTGCTTTCCTGGTATGCAATTTCACATTTCATGTTTTTTTGAAAATATGATACAATTACCAAACCTTTTACTTGAAGATACTTTTTTCATAACATGGTAAAAAGATTTACTTTAAGGTAAATTCCTTAGGAATATACATGTGGCAGTTGAAAATGCAAGTTTTCAGCAAGTGATTTATAAGTTTTTGGCTAAGGCAGTGTCTCGCAGGTTTAGTGTCGACTAAATCAAGAAATACTAACGCAGAATAAAAGCTTAGAATCCTTGTCCTCTTCTGGGGTTATTAAAAAGGTTTACTTCATCGTTAAAACGCTTTGAAATGCATTTTGTATTCCTGCAATATTTTGCCTTGAATTAAACCATTTTACTTATCCCTGAAACCTAGCATTTTTATCTGCCGCGTGTATATAAGTTAGTTTGGTATATTGATAAGCAGGATACTAAAACACACATATTAGGTGTCGTTCATGACAGAAGATACAAAAACAACTGAAAATGACTATAAGTCATACAAAAAAGAACTTTCTTTTTTAGATTTGCAATGGGTGCTTATGCTGTTTGGGACAGCAGTAGGAGCAGGTATAATATTTTTACCAATAAAAGCTGGAATGTTTGGGATTTTACCTTTATTAATTATAACAATAATTGTATTTCCGCTGGCATACAGGCCTCATTTAGGAATAAATAGGTTTTGCCTATCTGCTACTAATGTTAATAGCGATATTACACAAACCGCCACAGAGAAATTTGGTAAATTTAATGGAAATATTATAACTTTAGCTTATTTAGCTAGTATATATCCAACATTATTATTATATGGCATAGCTCTTACTAATACTCTAGACTCTTTAATTGTCAATCACTTACAATTTTCTCCACCAGATCGATTAATACTTAGTTTTTTAGTTGCTTTTATTACCGTAGGCATTATGGTAACAAGTCAAAAAACTGTTTTAAGAGTTGCTAATTTAGTTGTTTATCCGCTAATATTGACATTGTTTGGTACTTCTGTATATTTAATTCCAAATTGGTCTTTAGAGTCTTTCAATTTATCTGAAATAAACTTTAGCTTTAAATATATTGCTAGTGTTATTGTAATAATTCCCGCTATAGTATTTTCATTTAACCATATGCCAGCAATTTCTTCATTTGCTACTGCTTACAGATTAAAACTTGGAGATAGCGCCGAGGTTCATACGAGAAGGCTATTAAAGCAAGCTACATTATTAATGACTTTATTTACTATGTTTTTCGTATTTAGCTGTGCGTTAAGTCTTTCTCCTTTAGATATTAAAAAAGCATTAGCTACAAATGTTGATGTTTTAACTATATTTTCAGAAAAGTTTAG
The DNA here is from genome assembly GCA_929200395.1 of Candidatus Gorgonimonas eunicellae. GTDB lineage: Bacteria > Pseudomonadota > Gammaproteobacteria > Pseudomonadales > Endozoicomonadaceae > CAKMZJ01. Next base: position 17,299 of record CAKMZJ010000006.1, read on the forward strand.
CGGTGGATTGTTTTCATGGATTGCAAAGATCATATCTATAGCTGCTATATGTTCATCTTTTTTTGGGCATTATATGGGAGCAGAAGAAGGTGTTAAATCTATACTTCATAAATTAAACTTTGGTAATTCTGATAATACTAATAAAACAATACTTAAAATAGCTCCTGTTATATTATTTTTAAGTGTTTGGTGGGCTTCATATTATAATTTTCCAGTTATTTCTATGATAGAAATAATAGTAGCTCCAATTTTAGCAACTATTTTATATGTTTTTCCAGTTATAGCAATATACCGATTAAAAGAGATGAATAATTTCAAATCTAAATGGGATGTTTTTACTATAACTATAGGCGTATTAACAATTATCGGGTTTATTTTAGGTTACTTACTAGATAAGTAAAGATAACGTAAAATTACTTTTAAAAAACTTATAACCACTATTTTAATTAATTATGCAACAGATAAATGCAAATTCTACAGATGTTATTTTTGCTAGTAGTAATATAGGTAAAATAAATGAGATTAGCAAGATACTCCCAGCAAATCTTAATATTATACCTCAAAATACATTAGGTATAGGGACAAAGATAACTTTAGCTAGTGAAGATGCTCCTACTTTTGTAGAAAATGCTCTAATTAAAGCGCGTTTAGCTAGTAAAATATCAGGTTGTCCATCTATAGCTGATGACTCTGGTTTGGCAGTAGAGTATTTGCATGGAGCCCCTGGGGTACATACTGCAAGATTTGCAGGAGATCATGCCACTGATGAAGATAATATAAATAAATTATTATTAGAGTTAGAAGGTGTTCCATTCAAAAATCGTAAAGCTAAATTTCACTGTGTATTAGTATTTATTAATAATTATCAGGATCCCGCACCATTAATAGCTCATTCATGTTGGAGTGGTTATATATTAGATAAACCTCAAGGATCTAGTGGCTTTGGGTATGATCCTGTTTTTTATCTTCAAGATAAAAACTGCACTTCTGCTGAGCTACCTATTACGGAAAAAAACATTCTTAGTCATCGTGGGCAAGCATGTAGAAAATTAGTAGAAATGATAAAACATCAGGGTATATTTTAGGATGATGTTACCAGATTTAAGCTTGTATATACATATTCCTTGGTGTATCAAAAAATGTCCTTATTGTGATTTTAATTCACACGCAATTACTAAAAATAACATCCCTGAAGATGAATATATCAATGCATTAATTAATGATCTTATTCATGATTTACCTTTAGTGCAAGATAGAAAAATCACAAGTATCTTCATAGGTGGTGGAACTCCTAGTTTATTATCACCAACAGCATACAAAAAGCTATTAACTACTATTAGTAAATATGTAGATATCTCTGATAATGCAGAAATTACTATGGAGGCTAATCCAGCTACTTGCGAGCATTATGATTTAATAGAATATATAAATGTTGGTATTAATAGAATTTCTTTAGGAATACAAAGTTTTAATGATAATCAATTAAAAAACTTAGGTCGAATTCACAATGCTGCAGATGCTATAAATGTAGCAAGTACATTGAAGAACCAAGGATTTTCTAACTTTAATATTGATATAATGTATGGGCTACAGCAACAAAGTTGTAGCCAGGCACTAGCAGATTTACAACAAGCTATAGATCTTAAACCAGCCCATATTTCTTGGTATGAGTTAACTATAGAACCTAATACTATATTTTATTCTAAGCCTCCTCGCCTTCCCGATGACAGTAAAGTTATCGAGATGCAGGCGCAAGGACAAGAACTTCTAAAACAAAATGGATTTCATAGATATGAAATCTCAGCCTATAGTAGTATAGAAAAACAATCTAGGCATAATCTAAACTATTGGAAGTTTGGTGATTATATAGGAATTGGTGCTGGAGCACATAGCAAGATAACTCATAAGTTACAAAATAAAATAGCCAGATACTGGAAAACAAGAATGCCTAGTAATTATTTGCAAACATTTTCGATAAACTCAATTATACCTACTAATACTGGTAGTAGAATATTACATCAAGAAGATATAATTATTGAGTTTTTTATGAACTCTCTTAGGCTAACTAAAGGTATTGATCAAAATATTATTTATCAAAGAGTTAATTTAAACTATAAGCAATTAATTAACATATGTTCTACTGCTATTGAAAAAAAATTGCTAACCCCTATTACCACAAAAAATACTAAAGTGTGTGCAACTGAAAAAGGGTTATTATTTTTGAATGATCTAATCTCAACTTTTAGTTAATTTATAAGTATAAATTAGGTGTTTGCTGCTAAAAAATCTTCTAATTCTGCTTTTGAAAAAGCTCCTACTTTTGTAGCAATATTATTACCATCTTTAAATAGTAAAATAGTTGGTATTCCTCTTATTCCATACTTAGGAGCGGTTTCTTCATTTTGATCTATATTTAGTTTACATATTTTTAGAGATTTTTCTGTGTACACTGTAGCAACATCTTCTAATATGGGACTGATCATTTTACAAGGACCGCACCATTCAGCCCAAAAATCTACTAGAACATAATCTTTACTATTTAATACTTCTTCTTCAAAGCTATCATCTGTTATATCAATAATATTACTCATAATATATCCTACATTTAAAATGTCTATATGCATCTTCTAGTTGAAGATGCTTAGGTTAGTATTACTAAATTATGGCATAATAAAATCATATGCTATAATTCGGTCACAAAATACATAATTATCTATTCTAACATAAATATAAAATATTTTAAATTAAGCTTAATCTTGCAGCAAGAAAAAGGCAGTTAATTAGCTACGATTATCAGTATTTATAATATAAGGTATAAAATTTACTAGCAATTCTTAGAATATTGTACTTGTTTCTGTACACTGTTTCTTGCTAATATACCCACATAGCGTAATTGCTATTTACTGCTCAGATAGATGGCTTCGTCCATCGACCACACTTGGTTTCAGAGTTAATCGCAAGGCATGCGAGGTTAGCCTATGAAAATGTAGGTCTCGTTAGAGAACTAGTCTAGGAACCACCTAGCAGATTAATCTGATCTAGGAAGCCACGTCCTTTAGGGCGTGGAGGAAGTCACCTATTATGATGTGTATATAACAAGTGAGTATAAATTTGTAGATATCCATTACTTGCAGGTACACAGCATCGCAACCGATGCTCACCCACTTCAAAGCATGATAGACTTCACAAGTAACATTTAGTGCTTTAGCCTATTTAATAAGAAAGAAGTTATCTGTTATAAAAAATCTTACGAACAATTAATAACTATGTTTATTTTTTTTGTTGCAGGTATTCTAATAAAAACTCTTTAGCTTCTGTTATTTTAATAAATTTTTCAGGGGTTTCTGGGTTTCTATCTGGGTGATATGTTCTAGATAATTTATGATAAGCAGTATTTACGTGTTTTTCTGTTAAATCATCGAGATTATGATTGGTTAACTCTAGAGTTTCTAATGCTGTATTTACTTCATTTATATCATAAATATTACCAATATCAATATCTCCAAAAGTAAAAATATTTTCAAATAGTTTATTAAATTCTTTTGGTATGCTATTTTGGGTGTTATTAAATTTATTTTCAAATAAATTTAAACCATCAAAACCAAGCAATAATTTAATAAATTCTTGGTTATGTGCATTAATATCTTCACCTATTTTTTTTGGATCACGATCATTAAGATTAACCCCCTCATTTATGATGTTATCATTTGAAAATACAAACATCTGAGGCGTTGTTAAGTTATTAATCTTTACTTTATAACTAAATGTTGATTTTTTATTATTAGACTCAGTAGATTTATTTTTATCGTTATAAGTATTATCTGCTGTAGTGTTTACTGGTGGTGGATTATTAGGAATCATAAAAACCTTTATTAATGTGATTAAAATATTTGCTGGTAGCACTATAGAGTATGTATTACCCTAGTTATTTAGGCATACAATTTATTAATTTACTTTGTTTTGAAAAATCTGGTGTCCCATAACTATTAACTGTTATATTGTATTTATGTGTTATTAGTTGTATGTCTTTTCTAATTCGTCTAGATTCTTGAATATAGCTTTTAGCCCAATTAATTAAATTAAATTTACTAATTTCTATTGGTGCAACCTTTCTTGTTATTACTTTATCTTGTGTAGTATTAATAAGCAAAGATTTTAATAGCATGGTATCTATATCTTGTAATTCTTCGTAAGATAATATACCTTGTAAGTTATTAACTAATGCATCATGAGCAAGTTGACTGTTATCTTCCATACGAATAAAAACATTAATATGTATAAGTGCTTCTTGGTAATTTTTTAATTTTATATTGCAAGAGTCTAAATCTTTAAATTCTTGGCATGTTTTTCCATCGATAATATCAATTCTTATTTTTTTTGTCTTATTAATCAGATCATTAATATAAGTAACTAATAACAAACTAGTTTGTTTAAATTTGTTTATAAAGTGGTCTTGGTCAGCAATTACTAAATCGGATGTGCTGTGTTTGCTAGTGATGGCAGATAAAGTATTGGTTTTATCTATATTTAATTGTTGTTCATCAGCATATTCTAAACATTTATTAGCAGCATGCTCTAGTTTATTTTTAATAGAATAGTCATCGTTAATTTTTTTTGTTATCATTTCTTTAATACATTCTATATCACGTAATGCTATTTTATTTTTTAAGCTATAGTTGTTTTTGGCTAGCAATAGTATTGCTGATCCTGATCCTAAGATAACAGCGCTAGGAATTAAATATTTTTTAATAGGTTTATCTGTCATAGCATATGCACTAATTCCAGATAAAAAACCTACAGCTCCTATTAGAGCGCCACAACGATTTAATCTGTATTTAGTACCATGTAAAAAATCATAGGTTACTAAAGGTTTGTTTATTGTATTTATAAAAAATTGCTTGTTTATATTATTCATTAAATAGAAAAAAGTTATTGTTTTATTGTGAGTTACTTAATGTTATCTTTTATTAAAAAGTTATGCAAATAAAATATGATAAATTAAAATTGTTTGTTTTTAGTTTTTAGTTTGATTTGAGTTAAAAGCTAGATCCTGAGAGTTATTATTTATAAATGTCTTGATACCTTCATCTATAGCATTTATAGTTTTAGTTTGAATATCATTAACGCTATCTTCTAAATTTTTATCTATTATTAATTCTTTATCAGGTAATAAAATATCATACAATAGGTTATAAAGTTTTTTAATTTTATGTACATCATTACATTGATTTACAAAGTTTACCTTTGCTTTATTTAGAAAATCTATAACTTTTTGATCTTCGTTTTGAGTGTTTGTTTTAGAAAATAAAAAATTTAGTAAATTTATAGTTAAATTTGTTATTTGTTTTAAATTTTCATCAATTGATTCATTAAGTTGTTCTGTTTTTTGATTGTTATAAATGACTTCTTGAATGATATTATGTAATTTCAGGTACTGATTGAAAGTTTCTGCGCTTTCAGCTGTTTCTTTGATATGCATAGCTAACAAATTATAATTAATATTTTCTTCTATATTTAACTTTTCATTATCAAAAAAATCTTCAAATATAGCTGCTATCTTTCCTTGTACATACTTTTGTTCTATAAGATTTATATCTTCTTCTTGAATTTTATACAAATGTATCTGCGATAAATGGAGACTAACAGCTATTAAGATGATCAAACAAGAGAGTGAGCTGATACCAATCAAAATTAGTGAAAGGTGAGGAAAAAAAAATGGAGATACTATTAATGTAAATACACTTATTGTAAAAACAGTAGTAATTATAGCAATAACTTTAGATAAATAGTTAGAAAGATAACTAAAATTATTATTTACCTCATTTTTGGTATCTTTTAAATCATGATAGTTAACTACATATTGATTTAACCAGCTAAAAAATGAAGATTGGTTTTTAATATCATCTATACCACATATTTGAACTGTTCTGGTTTGTTGTGTAGAAGCAAAAAATTTATTTTCTTGATGGGTAGCAATATAACTGTTGCTTGTTTTTAGATCTTTTTCTTCTGTATTGTTAAGAGCGGTATCTTGGGTAGGAGTACTGCTCTTAATAGATTGATCATGTTGCCGATCAGGTCGATCTTTATCAATCATAATAACCACTCTTAATTATTAAAATAAGTTAAAAGATTCGCTTCATTGTAGAAATTCCTTGAAATGCAAACTGCATTACTTCGGTATTTTACCTTTAGTTAGATCTTTTACTAATCTCTGAAAAAATGTATCTTCAAGTAGAAGGTGTATATGTTAAATATTGCTTTAGTTATTGCTAGTTAGAGTTTGAGTATAGATTTTCATGCCATCTTTTATTCCAGCTTGTACTATAGGGTTTATATCATTTCTATGATAATCTAATTGCCTTTTTTTGCATAAGTTATGTAGCAATAAATAACTGAACTCTAAATCCTCTGTGTTTTCAAACCCTTTTTCTGCTAAAGATGTAAAATATTTTTGCTTAGCTCTTAAGAAAGAATTACGAAATTCTTCATCTTGTATTTCTGTTTCTATTTCTGCGAATAAAGATGATAATATAATTCTAATTTGTTTTTGTATTTTTAGTTGTTCCCTATCTTTTGTTAGTTCATTTAGCAGTTGCGCATCATCATAATTACTAACAGTTTTTATGTTATTGTTTAATTTATTAAATTGTTGGAATGCTGTTCCATTTTCTATTATTTGTTCTATCTTGTTTTTTAGTGTTTCATACTCCATAGAGTAATCTTTGTCAATATCCATCTCTTTAAAAATAGCGTGTAACATATTTGTTATTCCTACCCTTACAGACTTTTGATCTAAATTAATAATTTTAGTGTGATCACTAGAATTTTTAGTTACGCCTATAAGAATTAGTAAAGTTATAGAAGCAAACAAAATTACTACTACTGGTATAACAGCATATATAGAGGCAGCAGAACCTAGCAAAGAAATAGCTGTAATTAGCATCACATTTGTTATTGCTAGTAAAATACGGGATATTTTTTTAATTTTAGGAGTAGAATCTATACTTGCTTCTAGAGGAATATCTACTTCTTTAGAAAGATCTGATTTCTTAAGTGTTTTTAATTTTTTCATTTTATTTGTGCTAAGAGAATCTAGATCTTTATTAAAGCTTTTTTTATTTTGTGTTTGAATGTTATCTAACCAAGTTATAAATGAACTATGATTTTCTTGCTTTATTGGTGTTGTATTTGCTATAGCTGTTGGATCATCTGCGTCTGCTATAACCGATGGAGTGGTTGACACAGGTTTAATGTTTTTATCTTGCCACTTAGCATCTACAGCATTAGATTGAGTATTTTGTTGATTACTTGAGACCTCGCTACTAGTACTAGAGCGTCTAGAATTAGGGTTGTCAATACTGTTAGCCATTATTAATCTTCATGCTTAAGTAGTTTAAACCTATATACACAGTAGTCGAAAGTTTGGGTTTTAATTAAAAAGTGTATCCCTTTACATTCTAAAGTATAGTTAAACTACTCGTTGTTACAAGCTGATAGGAAAATAAATCTTAATTAAGATTGAAGCCCAAACCATAAAAGTAAACAACCTAGTAATAAGCGGTAAATTACAAAAGGCATTAATCCCATTCGTTTAATTACACCTAAAAAGCAATATATGCAGATCCAAGCACTTATTGCTGATATTAACATTCCTAATCCTAAAACATGAAAATCAATGACGATGTTAGCTTCATGTGCATCAGCAACAAGGAAGATACTAGCACCTAAGATTACGGGAATTGATAGTAAAAAAGAAAATTGTGCGCAGGCTTCTCTTGTTAGCCCTAGTAATAGCCCAGCTGCCATAGTTATTCCTGAACGAGATGTTCCTGGTATTAAAGCAATAGCTTGAGCAAGACCTATCAAAATAGTAGATTTTAATGTTAACTTTTCTAAAGGTAATTGATGTTTACCAACTATGTCAGACCAGCCTAATAATAAACCAAATATTATAGTGGTTCCACTTATTACCCATATATTGCGTAATGCTTCATCTAAGTGTAGTTTTTTTAATAACACGCCAAAAACTACAGCAGGAATCGTAGCAATAATTAAATACCAGCCTAGTCTACTATTTTCAGTAGTTTGGGAGCCAAATATAGATAAACACCAATCTGTAGCTATACTTAATAAGGTTTTTCTAAAATAAAAAATTACTGCTATTAATGTCCCGAGGTGTACTGCAACATCAAATAAAATACCTTGATCAGGCCAACCTAAAATTTCTTTAGGTAAAATTAAATGCCCTGAACTAGAAATTGGCAAAAATTCAGTTAATCCTTGAATTAATGATAGAACAACTAATTGGAATGTATCCATAAGTGTATACCTGCTATCTATTTAGTGCCTAAAGAGAAAAGAATCTAAGTTTTTATGATAAAGATTTAAACCATAACATCTTAGCTTAGCTAAAAACTTATAATTACATGCTGAAAATTTTCACTTCCAGCTGCTACCTGTATATACACCTTCAAGTGGAAGGTGTATATATTATCTTGATTAAATAAATTTATTTTAATTTTTTAGGTTGCTCATGCTTTTTTAATGCAACTTTATTACGCAGATAAACAGGCATAGCCTGCTCAGGAGTAATAATATTATTCTTTGCAAGCTCGACGATTGCTAACTTTGCCACGCCTTCAGCATCGGGATAGTCGCCAGGGACTAATTTAGCTAATAAGTTATTTGTGTTTATATTATAATTCCATCCTGAGCCAATACCTATACATGTAGTTTGTAACTCAGTAATATTTACGTCTTCCGGATTAGATACTGCTTCTTTAATCATTAACTCAACTGTTTTAGTTTTTGCTGCGAGTTGGTATCCACCCCAATATACTTGATTCATGCGTGCATCTATAGCCACTATAATATTGTTAAAATTATATTTATCAGTAGCTCTTTGTGCTAAAGCAGCTAATGAAGATATCGGAATAACTGGTAAATCAACAGCAAATGCTAGGCCTTGAGCAATAGATGTAGCGATTCTTACCCCTGTAAATGCTCCTGGGCCGGCCCCAAACGCTATAGCATCTAATTGTGATAGTTTAATGCCAGTGGTAGCTAGGCTATTTTCTACCAGAGATAATATCTGTTTGCTGTGATTTTTAGGTGATAGTTTGAATTGATGGTGAATCTCACCTGATATATTTATTGCTACAGAAAATGATTCGGTTGATGATTCTATCGCTAATAACTTCATATTAGTATCGTGTTGTGAATTAATTTGTGTTGGTAACCTACATTTCTTTTCGTGGGAAGTGTAGGTAAAAAATAAGTTAGTTTATAACAGCTGCTATACGTTCAGCTACTTCAGTTATAGTTCCGATTCCAGATATTTTGCTGTACTTGCATGACTGTTCCGGTTGGTTATAAAATTGAATTAGAGGCTTAGTTTGTTGATGATATAACTCTAATCTACGGATAACTGTTTCTTTTTTATCATCTTCTCTAGTTATTAAAGGCTCATTAGTTATATCATCTTGAAATGGTACTTTAGGAGGATTAGCTGCAATATGGTAAGTTCTACCACTTGCTGGATGAAATAATCTGCCACTAATTCTATCAATAATAAAATCATCACTGACTGCTATTTCAATAACATGATCGATAGTTATATTATGATTTTGTAAGCTTTTTGCTTGAGCTAAGTTTCTAGGAAAACCATCTAATAAAAAACCATTTGCACAGTCTGGTTGTTGCAACCGTTGTTTTATTATATCAATAATAATATCATCAGATACTAATAATCCTTGAGATATTACATCTTTAGCTTTCATGCCTAATTTGGTATTATTTTTAATTTCTTGTCTTAATATATCTCCTGTAGATATTTGAGGAATATTTAGGAGTTTATTAATAAATTGTGACTGGGTTCCTTTTCCTGAACCTGGAGCACCTAATAGTATTATGCGCATATTATTTCTTCAATAGATAAGTTAAATATAAAAATTACTGATAAAAATTTAATGTTGTAGCGATACTTAAAAATAGTAACAATTGTAGCATATTTATCTAATAAAACTAATAAAATTAAGCGATAAATAATTTTTTATTTTTTACTTAAAATAAAATTAATTTAAAGTATAATAAGTAAAATTTATAACTAACTTGAGGAGTTGAATTTATGTATAAATGGAAAAAATGGATTTGTTTAGTTTGTGGTTTTGTTTATGAAGAAGAACATGGATGGCCTGAGGATGGCATTCCACCTAAGACTAAGTGGGAAGATGTTCCCGAAGATTGGCTATGTCCAGATTGTGGTGTTGGTAAAACTGATTTTACAATGCAAGAATTAGATTAACATATACACATTTTATGCAATAAATATGACATACCCAAAGAATTTTAAAGTACAGTGGTTAAACTACTGTAGCTTTAAACTTATTTGGGTAGGGTATATCTTACTCTGCTGGCTTCTCTTCTGTAGCAGCTTCTTCTTCTATATCGTCATCGCTCTTACCAGCTCTTGTTAGCTGAACGCTAACTACTTCTGGGTTTTTGCCATGATCAATAAGAGTCACACCAGATGGTAATACTATATCAGCTAAATGTATGTGCTGGTTAATATCAATATTTGCCATGTCGATTTCTACATATTCTGGCAAGTCATTCGGTAAGCATTTTACTTCTATATCTGTTTTAGAATGCACAATAGCACCACCAGCTTTTGCACCTACACATATATTTTGATTAGTAAAATGTAGCGGTATACGAGTAGTGATCATATGAGTATCATCGATATTCATAAAATCTAAATGTATAGGACTATCTGTAACAGGGTTACGTTGCATATCTTTTAAAATTGCTTGATAATCTTGCCCATCTATTTTTAAAGTTGATACTTGTGAATAAAAAGCATCTTTATCAATAAGTTTTTTGATGTCTTTATGCTCAAAACTTAATTGAATTGGATCTTTTCCTTCCCCGTATAAAATTCCAGGAATGATATTTTGCTTACGTAGGCGGCGGCTCGCACCTTTCCCTACGTCAAGTCTTTTAGTGACATTCAGTATTATTTTTTCTGACATTAGTACCTCCAAGATAAATTAGCTAGTCTGCGACCAAGCTAGCTATGTCAAATTTTAATTTTAATAATTGTATAATTATTAAGTTATACACTTTCTACTGAAAGTGTATAGTTTGATAGAATTTGCTGATAGTTTGCGAATAAGCTAATATTAAAGACCAGCTTGTGCTTTAACTTCAGCAGCAAAGTCTACCTCTGCTTTTTCTATGCCTTCGCCAACTTCAAATCTAACGAATGATAGCACAGTACCATTTGCAGTTTTAACTAATTCAGATATTTTAACGTCTGGATTTTTTACAAAAGGCTGTTCAGTTAGTGAATTCTCAGATAAGAATTTTTGAATTCTACCAGAAACCATTTTTTCAATTATTGCATCTGGTTTACCAGATTGTTGGGCTTGAGCAACAAAAATTTCTTTTTCTTTGCTTACTAAAGCTTCAGGCATATCTTCTTTGTTAACTACTGTTGGGTTAACCGCAGCAACGTGCATAGCAACGTCTTTAGCTACTTCAGAGTTTCCGCCATCTAATTGAGTTAATACTGCTATTCTGTTGTTTCCATGCACATAAGAACCTATAGTTCCGCCTTCTATGCAATGTATTCTTCTAACAGAGATGTTTTCTCCAACCTTTTGTACTAAAGCTAGTCTAGCAGTCTCTAGCTCGCCTTGCATTAGTTGAGATACATCATTAGATTTTTGATCATATGCTGCTTGCAATACTTTATGTGCATATGCAACAAAATTTTCATCTCTAGAAACAAAGTCAGTTTCACTATTGATTTCAAGTACTATAGCAAAGCTATTATCTGGTGAAACTTTAGTAACAACTAAACCTTCAGCAGCTGTACGGCTAGCTTTTTTAGCGGCTTTAGCTTGACCAGATTTTCTTAATTCTTCAATTGCTAGCTCAATATCGCCATTAGCAGATGTTAGAGCTTTTTTGCAGTCCATTAAACCTAAACCGGTTCGTTCACGCAATTCTTTTACCATTTTAGCTGAAATGGCTGTCATAATTTTAACCTCACAGAAAGAAAATAATTTTTAGCCATAAAGCATTAATATACAGGCGGAAGATGAAATCTATCACCTTCAACTATGAGCTGTATATCAATCACGAAGTAAACATTTGCAGTTTAGAAAATTTCGTATCTTTAGGCTTAAGAAGAGTTTGCTAAAAATTTAAAAGTAATAACTATTAGTTATTTTTTAGCATCATCTTGTTTTTCTGATTTAGCTGTTTTAGAAGCAGTTTCTGTAGTTTTTTTACTACTAGCTTTTTTAGCCGCTTCTGCTTTAGGCTCTTCAGCTTTTTTAGCAGTTTCTGCTTTAGGCTCTTCAGCTTTTTTTGTAGCTTTTACTGTAGATTTAGGCTTTTCTTTGGTTTTAGAGCTAGCTGTAACAGCAGCTTTTGCTTTCGGTGCATCTTCAGATTTATCTTTTTTAGGAGCTGCCTTTTTAGGCTTTGCTACTTTCTCTTTTTTTTCAGTATCTGATTTTGGTGCTGCCTTTTTAGCAGGTTTCAAAGTGTCTTTTTTATCTTCAGTAGTAGCTGCTTCAGTAGTAGCATCTTTTTTGCTGCTGCTTGGCTTGTCTTCACTAGCTTTAGCTGTTTCTGCGGTTTTTTCCGCTACTGTGTCAGTTGCTTCAGCAGTTTTCTTGGCTGCTTTTTTAGCTTTTTCTTCTGCCACTCTATTAGCTTTTTCTTCCGCCGCTTGGTTTAAATCAGTTTTACCAGTAAGAACAGCATTAGCTGCAAGTTCCATGTACAACTTAATAGCGCCTATAGCATCATCGTTTCCAGGAATGACATAATCTACGCCATCTGGTTGTGAGTTACTATCTACTATGCCGATAACTGGAATTCCAAGCTTGTTAGCTTCTTGGATAGCAATACGCTCATGACCAACGTCTATTACAAATATGGCATCTGGAAGACTTCCCATATCTTTAATACCGCCTAGGCTTTTTTCTAGCTTATCTAGGTCACGATTTCGCATTAAAGCTTCTTTTTTAGTAAGCTTTTCAAAGGTTCCATCAGCTTTTTTAGCTTCAAGATCTTTTAATCTTTTGATTGATTGTCTAATTGTTTTGTAGTTTGTTAACATGCCACCTAACCAACGGTGATCAATGTATGGCATTCCACATCTTTTAGACTCTCTACTAATAATTTTGCTAGCAACACGTTTAGTACCAACAAATAATATTTTGTTTTTTTGAGATATTAGCCTTCTAATAAAAGTTAATGCACTGTTAAAAGCTGGTAAAGTGTGGTCAAGATTAAAAATATGAATTTTGTTACGATGTCCATAAATGAATTTCTTCATTTTAGGGTTCCAGTAACGAGTTTGGTGACCAAAGTGAACGCCAGCTTCTAGCATTCTACGCATTGTTGCTAATTCCATCATTTTTCTCCTAATAAGGGGGTTATTCCTCCATCTTTCCCATAAACTCGACTGATTGCGAACTAATATATCTACAAAAATATTTGTAAATAAGTATAATCGGTGGTAATTATTGTATTAATTACAGTGGATAAACCAGTTAAATTACAAATTACAACAATAACAAAGCTGTGCTTTAAAGTAAAAGCACATATGCGCAAACCAGCACCCAGAGTTATGTGACGAAAGATGTGAGATTTAAATTAAAAAAAATTATTACTCTTTTTTGCAATCGAATTAAACAAAAAAGATTGGCATGTTATACCATAATTTCACCAAAATAGAAACATTATTTTTAGTTTTTTTGTAAAAAAGTTAATTTAACTTAAGACCACTACTTTTAAATGATGATTGTCCCGAATTAATTGCTAAAACTTACGAGATTTTATCTACAATACCTGTGGTGACTGTGGGCTATGGAATATCAAGAGGGTTTGTCAGCAGCAGTATAAGTCATGAACACGTATATAAACGTATGCAAGTAAGAACAGTAGCGGTGCCTGACAGTGAAACAAAAATTAATCTAGAGAATTTATTGCCTAAAATAAATCAAAATCGACAATTTAAAGTAGTGCTAATTTCTGATATTGAGAGCATTGAGAAGTAAAATCCTTGGTTCAGCAGAAATAGTTATAAAGACAAACTAGATTATATTAAATTAGGAATTATTGATCCTAAGAATTAAAGAATAGTACATTTAAAACTAAATTTACTGAAATAATTTTTTTGTATAGGGTAGCTTAGAGTAATCGAAAGGATGGTAGAGTATGAAATTTTTTTATTCTTTGTTCTTTTTTCAATACTCTACTGAATATATATATCGTTAATTCTGCAATAAGTTAAATATTTTATTAAATATTTTTAACAATCATTACCAATGTGTGCCAATTTTCACTTAATTTAGTTGCTACTGAAAAACAAGCAAAAAACTACAAATAATAGAATATAAAAATGCAGGATATAGCGTAAACGAAAAATATATAGCATATATCTGCAGCTAGAAGTGCTAAATTTAAAGGGGGTTAACAAGGTTTAAGTCTGGATAAGATCAGGTATAAAACTTAAATCTCTGTGTCTATGAAAATTAAAATAGATTAAAACAAAGATAGCGTATTAATTGAAATCAGTATAAACTAACGCGCAGAAGGTGTATTTATACCTATACATGTGTATAAATAAGAGGTTATTTTGTATTGAATAATATCTTAAAATATACTTTTTACTTAAACACTATGACAAAACTACATGTAATTTAAGGTTCTTTTTTTATGTCTTTATGGATAAACATAGCAGGTATGCTGTTATTATTGATAATAGCTGTATTATTTTCAAATAATAAGAAGGCTATCAGCTTAAAGACTACGTTATCTGCGTTTTGTTTGCAATTGCTTATAGGTGCTGCTGTTTTATACTTTCCGGAAGGTTATAAAGTGTTATATAGCATATCGCAAAGCGTATCTAAAGTTATTGCCTGTGCCAATGATGGTATAGATTTTTTATTTGGTCCTTTATCTTCAGTAAAAATGTTTGATGTTTTTGGTAATCTAGGATTTGTATTTGCCTTTAAGGTATTACCAGTTATTATTTTTTTATCATCTTTAATAAGTGTATTATATCATTTAGGAATAATGCAATGGGTGATTAAAAGTTTAGGGACTGTTTTATCATTAGTTTTAGGAACATCTAAGCCCGAATCTATTTCAGCTGCCGCAAATATTTTTGTGGGTCATACTGAAGCACCGCTGTTAGTTCGACCTTTTCTATCAAGAATGACAGAATCTGAGTTGTTTGCAGTTATGTGTGGCGGTTTGGCATCTGTTGCTGGAGCCGCTATTGCAGGTTATTATGCAATGGGAATAAAATTAGAATATTTAATTGCAGCTTCTTTTATGTCGGCACCAGGAGGCTTGCTATTTGCTAAGATAATAATTCCAGAAACGCAAAAACCTATAGAAAATTTAGCTAATTTAGAAGATGTAGATAACGAAAAAGCAGTTAATTTAATAGATGCAGCAGCGGCTGGTGCGGCTTCTGGATTGAAAGTAGCAGTAACTATAGGAGCTATGTTGCTGGCATTTATTGGTTTAATAGCATTGGTAAATACTAGTATCGAAGCTGTGGGCTCTATTTTTGGCGTGCAAGGATTAACAATCGAAAGTATTTTAGGATGGGTGTTCTCACCTTTAACTTATTTATTAGGTATGCCATGGAGTGAAGCACATATAGCTGGATCACTAATAGGACAAAAACTTGTACTTAATGAATTCGTAGCCTATTCAAAATTTGCTCAGCATTTATATGATGGTTCAATTGTTCTATCAGCTAAATCACAAGTTATTATTTCATTTGCATTATGTGGGTTTGCTAATTTGTCTTCTGTAGCAGTACTTCTAGGAGGCTTAGGATCGTTAGCACCGAAGCGTAAACACGATATAGCTAGACTAGGAATGCGAGCTGTTTTAGCTGGAACCTTATCTAACCTAATGTCAGCAACTATTGCAGGATTATTTTTTAGTCTCGGTGGCTTTTAAAATACTTTTTAGTTGCTAGTATAGCCCTTTTATTAACCAACTCAAGCTACTCACTTGGTTAAATGTTGCAGTAAACAAGTGATTGCTTTGAGTGCAAGTTGTATGTGGATAATTTTGATATTTTCCCATTTTGTTTTAATGTTTTATGAAACAATTCAATTTTCCACTGTCTCTTGTATATTGTATTAATTTTTTTCTGTAATTTGAGTTATGATAGATAAGGAAATCTAATGATTACTAATAATTTAGATAGTAATTCTAACACGTATGTTGTTAGGGTTGACAAATATGTTGATCAGCTAGTAACGCTTGAAATTGGCCCAACTAGATATATACCTAAAAAAGATGATCCCTCCCCTATACCATTAGAAGCTGAATGCTATTCGAGAGTTTTAGAAGAACGTAGTGTAGTTATTGAGCTTACAGCTCCTGAAGCAAATAAAAATCAGGATACCACTGCTGATATTAAGGTTATAATAGCATCCCTACAAGACCAGAGTTTAGATGATATATTTAATGGCATTCATGATAATTACCACACTAACAGTAATAATGAAGCCTTTTATTCTAATCGTCTCATCAAACAACAAGATATATCTTCAGATGTAGCTTTTATACAATTGATATTAGACAAAATAGATAATAAAGCTTTAACAACAGAGCAGTACCATGTACTACACAAAATAATTCATAAAATAACTAAAAAAAATTTGGAAAGTGGTGCAAATACAGAAATTTATAATGAGATTTATAAATTAGTAAGTTATTTGGCTAAATTTAAAACTTTTTATGCTGTTACAAGCGTTCTCAAGATTGCAGAATTGATAAAAGATAATCGTTATTTTTTAGTAGAAATACATGCAGACAAAATATTAGAAACACTTTATAATACAATAAAAGATCCTATTAAAACAAAATTAGCTCAGAATGATTACGCTTTAGAGTTTAAAAATTATATAGCGCAAAGTATTGCTAAAATATTACAGCAACTAACAACTCCTGAAAATAATAACGAATTAATAAATGATTGGTTAAAAGATGACAAACTCTCTAAAGACTTTAAGGAAACTGTTACTGCAGAGTTAAAAAATATAGGATTATTTATCGAAAGTGAGCATAGTCTAGCAGAACAATTAGGTATGGTAAATGAAACTGTTATTTCAGATGCTAGAGAGACTGATACCATAGAAAAAGATACCGAAGTAACAACTCAAGCTAATAGCATAAGTTATACTAGTTTTAATAATTATATAGATAAAGATTATCCGTTAAAAGAGTTTATAAATTATTTAGATACATTAAAAGTTGCAGAACTTATTAACGAACTAACTATTGATTTTATGGATTATTTATCTTATGAAAATCAAAATTCTAATTTTTTTACTAAACTATTTGCTAATGCGGACAGTGATTTATATATAGATCTTGTAAAATTGATATATAAAAGGACATGTAAACGCAAATTAGATAATAATAGTTATCAGATATTAGGAAGTATAGTTTATTCTATGCATGAATCTGTATCAAAAAATAATGATATCCCTATAATGTTATATGACATAATATATCAATTAATACATCAAATTGCTAAAAATGATGTCGAAATACCTATAGCATTATTACAAAAAATGATAGAAAATCCTGGTAAATATAAATTTCAATTACGTATGTCATCTTATAAACAGAGGGTATTTGGCAGTTATTTAAAATTATTAGCAGAAATTTTTGCAAAACAACAAGATGCAGAAACATACAAGCTTTATAATGACATGAAAGGTTATATTACAGCTAATACAAAAAGTAAGATATGTCATCCGTTAGGGTTTAATCAATATATGGCGACAGCTATTTTTAATATTGGTATGGAATTAAAGGATCGTAAAACTAGAGAGTCGTTTTTCGAATATTGGTTTAAAACAGACGTTGGCATTTCTAAAACATTTCAGATTGTATTCCGTAGACTTTTCTAGGATTAAATTATTTAAAGATATATTATTCAGGAATTTTTATTATATGTTTGCGTCTAATAAAAAGGTTGCTGGTATTTTAAAATAAATACATTATAGAAGTACATCTATTAAATTTATAGAATATATTTGTCTTTTATTTTTTAAAGGCAGTTACTTGCAAGTGTATGCTATACATGGTAACTTAACATTTTTTCATATAAGTCATTAAATTTAATATATAAAAAGACTAACAAACATTTTATAAAAAATTTATTTACTATTTTAAAAAACTCCCTTGTTTATAGAATTTATTTTTTAACTGGGAGTTGTTAATAATAACTTAATTGCTCTGTCCTAGTACAGGAGGTTTTCTTTGAAGAAGTTACAAAATATATTAAATAACAAAAAACATCAAAAAAATAAGTCGGGTATCTTTTCTATAAAAAGTAAATTTTTACAAAATACATTTATAACAACATTAGTATTTTTTTTAGGAATGGTAGTAACTACTTTAAGTTATAGCCAACCTTATGTTCCACCGCACGATCCAATTCTTCAGAAAGTTGCTAAAGAGGTTCCATTAAAAGAAATATTACATGAAAAAAATCAAAAAATTATCGATAGAATGATAAAAATTGCATTTGATGAAACAAAAGGAATGGCAGGGCTTGCAGCACCGCAAATTGGAGTTCCTCTACAAATTATTTTGGTAAATATGAACACCTCTTCAGAAAAAGTAGGTTACTCCATGTCCCCCAAAATTTTCATCAACCCTAAAATTACTTGGAAGTCTAAAGAAGTAGAAGAGTATCATGAAGGCTGTTTCTCAACTGGATCTTTAATAGGAATGGTTCCACGCTATAAAGCTGTGCATATTGAAGCTTATACGCGTAATGGTAAAAAGGTGAAGCTAGAAGTTGAGGGATACACTGCGCGTATCTTTCAACATGAAATAGACCATTTACATGGTCTTAGGTTTCCAGATAGAATGGATAAAAGTTTTGATAAGCTTCATTGGGTAGAAGCAGATAAGATGGCGGAATATGCGACTAACTTTAAAAACTGGGACAAAAAATGTTCTCAAGATGAATGGTTGTCGTTTATCAATAAAGCAACTATTTCTAATGATAAATAAAATATTATAAATTTTTTAGAGGATATAATATCCTCTTTTAAATTGCTGTTAGATTAAGTTTAAGTTGCATTTATAGAATATAATTACTAGTTATATATTTTTTTAACCTTTCAGCTGCTATTTCTATATATTGGTTGGCATGTTTAAGAGCAATATATTTTTCTACTTTTTTATCGTTTTTAGTTTTACCATAATCTATTAATTCTATTTTTTCTATAACTTTGCTTTTGTCTTTAAACGCTACAAAAATATTATTTGGCGATAACGAAGTGCAATAGCTCGGATCATTTTTGATTACATCTAGCATATCAAATATGGCGGTGAATATTTGTTTTATTTTAGGCTTTTTAAGATCTTGATCTGTTAGCTTGTTGAATCCTGTTGTTTTAGCTTCGTTATCTACTATATAAATTAAGCCTAACTGCATTAGCATTCTTGTTAATGATATTCCATGGTTTTTAGCTTTAATACTAAAAAGACCTGAAGGATGATATTCATATAACTTAGCTACTGTAAAAGAGTAATTAGTAGCCTTTTTTTGCCAACCATCATAGTGTTGATGTTCGTCTATTGCTGATAGCAATCCATTTTTGCCATTTAAAATATTTAATTTTAATATTTTATCAGCATCGATTTCACTATTTTCATTGATAATATCAAATACCATTCCATGCTTACCTATGCCTAAATATGGTACTTTTAACTTTAATTCTAGATTATTACCGTATTTAAACTTAATATAACCACTAGTTTTTTTAGAGACTAATTCTTTAATTCTTATTAAATACTGCTCAATTTCTTTTATTGATTGAGGTGATGAGACTTTATCATCATCAATATAAATAGTAGCAAAATTATTTTCTGTATTAGTTAACTTATTACAGTAACTTAGCTTATTGTTTTCATTGTTTATGCCACTGTATGAAGTAACACATGCGAGGCTAAATGATAAGGTTATTGCTATAAGAAGTGTTTTTTTTTTCATAATATAATTATAGTTGAGTATTAATGTTATTTGAAAAGTTTGGCAAAAAAATAGGTATGCAATAATTGCCAATTAGTTTTAGATCTGTGTAAATTAAAGAGTAATTATACTAGTAGAAAAAATATTTGCAAAATTTATATAGGGCTTTAGTTTGTATTTATATAAAACAAAACATGTTACTAATTACTATTTTATTTAACTAAATAACATGGGTTTATGTTAGTTTGTTTTTTCATAAAAGTTTACAAAAGCAATATAACTTTTACTCTAAGGATTCTTATTTATAGTTAGCTACTAATTTTGTTATAAGTTTTTTATGCGAATCTGATAGTTGTGTTAGAGGCAATCTGATTCCCGAATTAATTGATTGTTTAAGCTTTAAAGCGTACTTAACAGGAATAGGATTAGTCTCTATAAAAAGTGCATCAAATAAAGGCTGTAATTTTGTATTTAGTTCATTCGCTTGTTCAATCTTACCTTCTAAAACTGCTTCGCACATAGTGTGCATCATATTAGGAGCAATATTAGCGGCAACAGAAATTACTCCTTTGGCACCACACTCAATACATTCGACACAACTAGCATCATCTCCTGAATATAATACAAAGTCCTTAGTGCTATTTTCTAATATTTGTTGCCACTTGTTTTTATCTACAACTGCTTCTTTAATTCCAATAATGTTATCTTCTTGAGATAAACTTGCAATGGAATCAACTTGTAAATCTACAGCTGTTCGGGTTGGTACATTATATAATATTTGAGGAATTGCTACAGCATTTGCTATGGATTTATAATGTGCAATTAATCCATGTTGCATTGGTCTATTATAATATGGCGTTACTAATAAACACGCATCAACCCCTAAGTCTTTAGCTTGTTGAGTTAATTCTATACTAACAGCTGTTGAGTTAGTTCCAGTTCCGGCAATAATAGGTACTCTGTTATTTGCAATAGCTAAACTACGCTTTATAAGCTCTAGTTTTTCTGCTGTGGTCAAAGTTGCTGACTCTCCTGTAGTTCCTGAAACTACAATAGCATCTGTGCCTGCGGTTATTTGATTTTCAATTAGTTTTTCTAAACTGTTAAAATCTAACGAACAATCTTCATTCATAGGAGTTGCTAAGGCAACTATACTGCCACTAAACATTATCAATTAACCCTTCTGTATTTTAATATATCTATATTAACACTAGTATATAATGTATGATAACAAAAACTATTTTTGTGGTAAAATTATATTGGAGATTATTAATATGGAAAAGCCTTTTTTTATAACACAGCCCGATGACTGGCACTTACACCTTCGTGAAGGTGAAATGCTAGCAACTACCGTTCCGGCATCGGCAAGGGTATTTGCTAGAGCAATAGTTATGCCTAATTTAAGCAGCCCAATTGTTACTATAGACCAAGCTAAAAACTACAAGCAAAACATTATAAAACACATTCCTGCTAGTAGTAATTTCACCCCATTAATGACACTATACCTAACCGACAACATAAAACAGCAAGATATTATAACAGGCAAAACGGAAGATATAATTTTTGCCTGTAAATTGTATCCCCAAGGAGCAACAACTAATTCTGAGTTTGGTGTTACCAATATAAATAAAATGTATCCGCTATTTGCAATAATGGAGCGTTATCAGATACCATTATTAATACATGCAGAAGTTAATGATGATAAAATAGATATTTTTGATAGAGAATTAGCTTTTATTGATAAACACTTAATAGATATTATTAACAATTTTCCAGAATTAAAAATAGTTATGGAGCACATAACTACAGTTGATGCTGTAGAATTTATTAAAGAGCAAAATCATAATGTAGCTGCTACTATTACCGCTCATCATTTACTTTATAATAGAAATCATATGTTAGCAGGAGGCATCAAGCCTCATTATTACTGTTTGCCTATTTTAAAACGATCTACCCATCAGCAAGCTTTAATTGACATAGCAACTAGCGGGCATAATAGATTTTTCTTAGGAACTGACTCGGCTCCTCATCAATTAGATAAAAAACAAAGTTGTTGCGGATGTGCCGGATGTTTTACTGCCCCTTTTGCTTTAGAGTTATATACAGAAGTTTTTGCAAAAGAAAATAAAATTGGGCAGCTTGAAAAATTTGCTAGTTTTAATGGTGCTGATTTTTATGGAATCCCAAGAAACACAGCTAAAGTTAAGATAACCAAAAAATCATGGCAAATGCCTGATTTTCTTGACTATGATAACGAAAAATTTAAACTGCTAGGTGCGAATGAAACTTGGAATTGGAGTGCCAATATTGAGCATCACTAGATACCTACTATTTAGGAATTATTGATAATAAATTATCAGCCTGATCTATAAAAAAGTTATAATTGCTAAGTGCGTTCATACCTAGCAAGCCATCTAAACCGTCTATATCGGTTTCTGACTCAGCAACATCTAAATCTTTTAGCTCATAATTGCCTAAGAAAAAACTTTTAATTCTATATAGATTAGAAACGACCTCACCATTAGCAGTAATTAGATTTACTTTACCTATTTTAGTTAAACCGTGCTTTTTTTGAATTGCGGCTAAAGTTTGTGATGTCAATACAGTAAAGGTAGTACCTGTATCTATTAATAATTTTAGTTCGATACCAGATGCTCTTGCTGACACGGTAAAATGATTACCATACTTTGATAGCGGGACAGTAAATCCTTCAAGATTATTTTGTTCATCAGAATTGATAATAGAATTTAATAACCGTTTAGCTTTATTTCCATATATATTGCTATCTGTAAGCACAAATAATTCAGATTTCGCTTCTTCAACATAACCTAAGCTTAAGTATATTTTTGCTAAGGCAAAGCGGTAAAAGCTATATGAAGGATACCTTTGTACTAAATAAATAAATAAATCAAGTAGTTCATCTAGGTTATTATTTTTACTATATACTAGGTGAGAAAGCTGATAAATTTGTTTGTCACTCCAATTAAGCCAGGCTTCATTTCTAATGTCTGCCTGCAAAAATAACACTAATGCTTGATAAAAATTATTGTTTTTCTTATATGTTTCTGCTAATTTAATAATAAAAGCAAAATCATCAGCAAAATGCTCTAGGTATAACTCTAGAACAAACACTTTAACATCGTATGGTTCAGTTGCTAAATATTCAAATAAATAATTTTGTAGTTTTATGGATAATTCCGCTGAATCTTTATATAATTCTTGATATATAATTAAACTATTATTATATTCCTTTTCTGCTAAACATTGCTTAAATCTTCGTAAATAGTCATCTTGTTTAGCTATTTCTGTGCCGGTAGCAGCAACGCTAGTTTTATCTGGTTGTCTTGCTATGTTTTCTTGTTTTTCCTGCGGTATATTGCCCTCAGGCTTATTAAAATATAAGACATAATTTACAAAAGATCCTATAATAATACCTAAAAATAATATTAATATCGACCTACATAGTATTTTTTTGTTATTTTCAGTTTTCAAGTTGATCTCCATATTTAGAATTATAATTCCTATATGAAATAGTAATTAGCCACAATTTAATTGTAGTACACAATAAATATTTTTACACAAATTACTTTTATATTTATTTTTTTTACTATATATTTTTTAAAAATATATCTCTATTGCTTAAAAATGCTAGACACAAATTTCCGCGAGCATAGAAAAGGTTTATAATTTAGAGATAAGTTTAGCGAACTGTTTATATAAACAGTATTATTATTTCGCTTTTACAATGTTTATTGTATTAATAATGGCGTGAAAAAATGACTCTCTATTGGCGTTGCCATGACTTTTTATTACTTTTCCATTTATGCCTAGCAACTCAGCCCCATTTAGCATGCTAGAATCAGTTTTATTGCGCAATCTTTTAAAAATCATAGCAGCACATAATAATAAAAATTTACCATAAAAGGATTTATTAAATTCCCTTTTAATGGCGTACATCAGATAATTTGATACTCCTTCAGCAGTTTTTAAAGCTATATTACCAGTAAATCCTGAACAAAGTATGATATCTGACTTACCACTGAGAAGATTATTACCTTCTGTATAACCTAGATAATCGATCGATTCATCTTGCAATAACAAGTTATTAGCAGATTTAATAGCTTTATCGCCTTTATGGGATTCTGTTCCTATATTTAATAAGCTAACCTTTGGTTTAACCAATGGCTCATTCGCACCAAACCATGATATGCCTAATAGAGCAAATTGATATAATTGCTCGGCAGAACAATGGATGCTAGCACCTGCATCTAGTAATAATGAAAATCCTGTTTTAGATGGAAGTTTTACTGCTATTGCTGGGGTATCTAGGTCGGGAATTGTCCCTAAGATGATTTTACTAAAGCTAACTAAAGCGGCTGTATTGCTGGCGCTTACTAATGCATGTGCTTTACCTTCATGCACTATATTTAAAGATTTCCAAAGAGAGGTTTCTTTACCTTTTTTTAATGCATCTTTAGGGGTATCATGCATTTGAACAATTTGATTAGACGCAACTATTTGAATACGATTTTGAATATTAGAATTTTTAGGTAAATTTTCATTTATAAGATTAGCATCCCCCACTAAGATAAATGATATATCGGGATAATCCGCTATAGCATCTAGTACTGCATTTAACCTAGTGATAGGAGCTCGATCGCCACTCATGATATCGACGGCTACAACTGGATGACGTTTTGTTTTTAGCTTATCCAATTTGAGATGATTCATTATTCACTTGATGATGAATCTTCGATAACTCGTTTACCTTTATAAAATCCTTTAGCTGTTATATTATGACGGAGATGCTTTTCTCCAGTGGCTGGATCTAAAGATAGATTAATACCCTTTAAGCCATCATGGGATCTGCGCATACCGCGTTTTGATCTGGTTTTACGATTTTGCTGAACTGCCATTTTGCATATGCTCCTATTTTTACTCTACAATTTAATCACATTTTAAGTGCTTTAAAATAGCAAATGGATTTTTACTATTACTTGTTTTTTGCGAACACCGATCGCTATTACCTGATTTATCTTTACAGGAATAATTTGTAATTCCTGTGCAATCTTTAACATCGTGATATGCTACTATAGGCATCGCAAGCAGAATTTCTTCCTGAAGCATATCAAAAACCGCTAATTTGCCATTATTTAACAGCACAGACTCGTGTTGTTCTGAAAGTTGCTCTTCTTGCTCTTGATTATCTATACAAGCTAATGTAAATTTCGATGCAATAGGATATAAAACCGGTTGCATACAGCGTTGGCATGTTAGCTGTAATTCAGTGTTTATAACGCCATCGATAAAGACACGCTTGTTTTTATCGCGATAAAACTTAAAAGATCCTGTTACTGTGGCATCTTTGCTATTTTTGTATTGACTAACCTCATTTAGGCTAGATAACAACAATGAACCCTCAATAATAGAATGTTTTCTTGCTAATTTTTCAGCGTCAAGAATTTTGGGTAATAACTTTAACATTTCCATAAGATCATGAATAATAAACTTTTAGCAACAAAATGTCAACTATTAGCTTAATATTTACTAGCTAGTGATAATGCCTTAATCGCATATAGTTTATCACTGGCTATAGCATATATAGTATCATTTATATAGATAGGCGGAGATACTAATTTACCTCCAAGCTTTGTTCTTCCTATGATTTTACCATTTATTTGTGATATTACATGCAAATACCCTTTTTCATCACCTGCAAGTAGGTAATCATTAATAGTTACTACTGATGTTAATTTGCGGTGGAGTAATTGTTTTTGCTCCCAGATCACACTGCCATTTTTTTTATTAAATGCTGTTATTTTGCTGGTATCATCAACTAAATAAATAGCATCAAAACTTTCAGTTAAATCTTGATAAGTAGAGGCTTTCTCACTCCATATTATATTACCAGAATTATCAAACTTAGTTACTCTTCCTTGATAAGTAGCAGCATAAATACCGCTGTTAGTAATAATCGGTGCTGAAATACTGCTGACTACTCGTTGCAATTCTGTTTTGCCATGCGGTAAAGCAATAGCAAACTTCCATAGTAATTTACCAGTATTCGAATTAAGTACATGGATTTTACCATCAGAAAAACATGCTACTAGTATGTTATCATTGACAGAAACTTGTGGTCTAGATGAACCTCGTAGCCCTAGTTTATCTGGTGGCGAATTATAGTTCCAAATTGTGCTACCATTAGTTGTATTTAATACTTTTATAGTATCGTTTTCTGTTTGCACTGCAATATTATTATTATAGGTTACAGGAGAGTTAATAATGCTGCCAGTTAATTCATGACTCCATATTTTATTACCTGTTTTGGTATCAATAGCATACAATTTTCCTTGTAAAGTACCTACAAATAATTTATCTGATGCTATCTCGATACCTCCGGTGATGCTATCGTTGTGAACAACTGTAGAGTTCCAAACCAGACTACCATCTTTTGCATTTAATTTTGTTGTTTTGCCTTTCAAGCTAGCGGCATAGATAAAATCATTTTGTATGGCAGGTATCATTTTGCCATAATATTTGTTATTAGCTGTTATTCCTATTGTTTTTTTCCATTGTACTTGTAAATTTATTAATTCTTGATCAATTTTCTCTAGTGGCGTGGGGTCAGGATCATTACCTTTAAACACTCCACAACTAGTAACTAATACTGTTAAGCACATACAAAAAAATAATTTATTAACTTTATGCATTGAAAATAACCTTATAATATAGAAACCTTAAAACCATGGTGTAACAATCAATGTTCTAGTAAGCACATGAGAGTATAATATACTTGATTAAAATATATTACTATAAATATTTCACCTGAAGATGTATTTTTTAAACAAGTGTTTTTTAGTTTCTAAATTATATTAACAGCTTATGAGTATTATTGTTAAAAATAAGCTGTGTTCAAGGTATGTAATGGGGTATAGTATTGATAAACCGATGTTTGTTATTCATTAAAAACGCGGGGTTTTCTGGATCAAGACCATGATAAGTACATGCTTTTTCTAGCTCTTGCTCTAGAGAAAAAGCTATACCATTTGCTTTATAGCTTTTACAGGCTCCTGCAGCATCATATATAACTTTAGATCGAGACATTCCAAAGCTCGTAGAGCTCGTAGTATTTGTAGGTCTTTGCTGTTCTCCATAGGCAGAACAACCGGTAATAGGTTGCATACCAAATGGGATATTAAAAGCAAATTTATCAATAGGAGCTATTATATCCTTGAATTTTTGCAAAATTTCTTCGTCTAATTCATCATTGTTAAGATATAAAATAGCGGTATCCACTGAAGATTCGGCATATCTTGCATTATGTATTTTGCTACTAGTTATATATTTATGTAGTTCATGACTAGGATGCATTATAGTTGCAAATAAATTCATAAGTGGCTCATAGCCTTCTGGAGTTATACTAATAGAAATTCTGGCGTTAGCACTGTTTTTCTTATGTTCAGTAGCATGAGGCAGGATGTACCACCAGCTGTTCCTACATAAATCATTTGTAGATAGCATTTCTTTGCAATCTTCTATCTTAATTTTTTCTGCGCTAATATTAGTTATAAATCTATTGGTATGTGTATACACTGTAAATACATCTTTATTGTCTATTGCTATTTTTTCTAATTTTAAAAAATCTTGATATTGCTCTTCTGGCGTTTTATCTTTAATTTTAGCTATAAAATGTGTTTTATATAGTTTATATATTTTCTTAATACTAATATTGTTAGAACCAAGGCCCATCGCGATTGTTAACCAGTAAAGCATGGCTTGTTTAGGGTTTTTAGCAATTTCTCGATAATCTGTCTTTATATCTTCTACATGGTGGTTATTTGTTGTTTCTGTAGTTGGCTGCTCTGGAAAACAACAATCAGCTGTTCGAGATCGTCTTGCACCTATACAACTAAACGTCTTTAGCATTTATAAACTCCTTTTTAATAAAACTAAATAGCGTCATTTTAGCAGATAACATCAAAATAGTAAATAAAATATTCAAATTAATCACTGAATTATATGATTTTCACAACAAATTTATAGCTAGGATTGTAAAATATATTCTTCAATGGTTGGTAAAGCAGTTTTATTGATTAAATAATCAGTTAATTGATCTAATCAATATTATTATTACTAATCATAGTATTTACTCTTTTTTATTGTATGGTTTATAACTTGAAAATATGATATTTACTAGGCATATACAAAATAATGCTGTAAAAATAGTATCATACTTTCCATGAAAACATAAGGATACTAGCAAGTTTTTTCAATTTGCTGGTTGCTATTGCTTTATTTAAAATAAATTCTTAGCTTCAAATAAATTAGCAGTTAAAAACAAACAAAAAATATAACCATTTCTTACAAATCTGTATATTGATATATTTTAATTCAAACCGCACAAGAAATTGCTACACCAATCAAAAACTATGGTTGGTATCGATGTAGGTATTGCAAACTTTGTAACTTTGTCTACTGGTGGAGCAATTAAACCTTTAAACTAATTTAGAAAACTTGAAACTAAACTAGCTAGAGAACAACGAACACTAGCTAGAAGAAAAAAACTTTCCAGTAATTGAAAGAAACAAAAAACTAAAATACAACGACTACATGCTTATATACACGTGGCGGTTGGAAATGCTAGGTTTCAGCAAGTGATTATAAATTTTTAACCAAGACAGTATTTTGCAGGTTATGCATCTTTTACCTGAAAAACCGTATCTTCAAGCAGAAGGTGTATATCATAAACAAGCATTAACATTTTATTAGGATTATAAAGTTATTGCTAAAGAATAATTTTGTTGTATTATAAAAATATATTCATCACTAACAATAAAATAAACAATACAGATATCGTGCAATATTAACTAGACTACAAAAAACTTATTATTGTATGCAGAAACATTAGTTATCTAAAAAAGTATGCATTACTTAAAAGTATTAATAAAAACATATAAGACTATAAATTAGTATCTTTATTATTATAAATAAAATAAAAAATTATAAGCTTTAGTTATAACATAAAAAACTATATTAATATGCAAGTAAATAATAATAGAATTAATTCTCTACATAGCAGAGAACAAACATCACAAGAAATTATTGTAACTAATAATTCAGAAGCTATGAATATAAAAAGAAATAAAATTTTTTTTACTGCAATTGATCTAGGAAATAATGATGTGGATATTAGCTGTATAAAACAACATAGCGATATAGAAAATATATATTTTTATGATAAAATCTTCAACGCTGATTTTGAGGAAGTAAAAAAATATTTCATTGATCAAGTTATAAAATTAAAAGAGTTAGATGACTTTTATTGTGAGGGTAATCATCAACAAGTACTAAACACTTTTACAACAAAAATAAAAACACAGGTAGAATCTAATGAAAAATCATTAAAGAATGATTTAGTAGTTACTCTTCATAGTCTATATGAATTAAATAAAACATTAATAAATTTACAATATGAAATACAAATTAAGCCATCTACAACTATTAGTAAATATAATGTTAGTTTAAGGTTAGATGAATGTATAGAGGGGTTAGATAAATGTTGGCCTGGTATATATACTAGGTTAAATAATGAATGTGAAATTTTAAAGTCTATGCAACACGGATTATTAGGGAAAATTTATTTAATCAAAAAAGATATATTTAGAGAGGTTGCTATACAATATATAAATAAAGAAAGAAAGCAGAATCCAGAAGAGCTTTTTATTTGGAATGAAGTGCATTCATTTAATTCACTGAATAATCTTAGTTCGGGAGCATTAGGTTTAAATAATATATACGATAAATATGCAACTACACACTTAGATTTTAAAAAAGCAGAAGATTTTATTGAGCTATCACAAATAGAGGTTTCTTCAGCAAAAATAACCTATAGATTAGCACAAGAAATATACGACAAATTAGTAGATGTTTTAACTGAAAATTCAATGCGATCTTGGTTGACAGAAGATAAGACCGATTCTGAACTAGATTTTGAAACTGATGAATTAGAAAAGAATATTTTTATTCCTAACAACATGCTTTTTAATGTAGAAGCAAATAAAAAATTAACTATGGATAAAATATTAACTATTACAGAAATCAAAACTGAAGAAAATGAACTTAATACGCTATATAGTCTTAAATATAGTAGAGAGAAAATTAATTTATGGGTCGCTGATAGTTTAATGCCTAATATAGCTAACATATTAGTAACTGATATTTTTGATACAAAAAAGAATAGCTATTTTAGTATCGCAACTATAGATTATATGTTTTTTTGGGTTTGTGATCAACAGCATTCTTATTCTTTAGATGTTTTATATGAAGTTGACTACAATAATTATATGCCTTTACAATTATCTCATATTCAGCAAATAGATTTTATTAATTTTTCTAATGTTGATTATAAGAATCATCCTTGCTTGTTTAAGAACCCTAAAAAAATGGAGGCGAGTATCTCATTCGTTAACCAAGCAATGTTACAAACTAATAATGTAGTAGACATTATTAATTTTTTAGCTAGCGAATATATTGTAAAATTAAATAAAACATCTTTACTGTTAAACACAATTTACAACATACTTATAGATAAATTAACAAATAAATATTTTTTTTATGATTGTCAGTATACTGATATTTTACACAATACAGCAAAAATAATTAAAATTAAGTGGTTATTATTTATGGCTTGTATGAATGGTAATTATAATATTATTAACGATTGTATTAGTTTTGTTCTAAATAATAATAAACTTAATGTTGCTCAAAAAGTAGATATTCTCCAAACAAAAACACTACCTAATAATGCTATGTCCTTTATATTACGTTATGGATACAGTGATATAGTTAGTAAATATATTAACTATATATTATCTTGTGATGAGTTTACTGCAGCACAAAAATCAGAACTGCTACTGATGACCTACAACGATATTCCTGGTTTATCTATTGCACTAGAATTAGGTTGTTATAAAGCAGTTAGTAAATATATGGAACTGGTATTAGCCTATAAAGAATTTACTTCTGATAAAAAATTAAAATTAATTAAATCTAAAAGTATTAAAGGTTACATTGGTTTATATTCATCCTTACAAAATGGTCATACTAAAACAATTAGTGTATATATTAGACTTGTTTTAGGATGTAAAGAATTTACTCCTAAACAAAAACTAGAACTTATAAGAGCTGAAAATATTAATGGTTGTCTTGGTCTGTATATAGTATTACAGCGTGGTTATTATAAAATAGTTAATGAATATATTAGACTTGTTTTAGAATATAAAGAATTTACTACCGATGAAAAGCTA
>CAKMZJ010000007.1:0-28224 GCA_929200395.1 Candidatus Gorgonimonas eunicellae
AAACTTATAATCACTTGCTGAAAACTCGCATTTCCAACTGCCACGTGTATATACAAAAAAATAAAAATTATAAAAGAACTTATTAAAAGATTTATTGTCTCTATTATTAAGCATAAATATTATAGAAATAATACTTAAATGCTTTATAACTAATCACATGAATAAAAGAGCATTTCTATGAATATCCAATCATTTAGTACAGCAATTAATAATGCACAAGAAAGCTTGTTATATTATGATCCAGTATATGGCACAAAATACAATAAGGCTAAAAGTAGTGCGGTGCTAGCATCCGCTAGTGCTATAGGGTGTGTGTTAGGTAATCAATACGATCATCCTATAGTCGGTTGCATAACAGGTGCAGTTGTTACTTCTGGTATATTGTGGTATGTAAATAAAGATAAAAGTCAAAAACCTATAACTGATCGTGAAGTAAGCTTAATAAGAAATAAGTTAGCATTAATCCTAGAACAGAAATTGCAAATAAAAACTTGTCTTGTTAATAAAATACAACAAGATAAAACTGAACTTACTACAACTAAAGCAGCGGTAGATACTGAGATAAATACAAATAAAAGACTAGCTGAAGAAAAGTTAGTCGCAGAAACTAAACAATATGAACAAAAATTCGATGAAAAAATGAAAGCTCTTAAGATGTATCTAACTGGTTTAGGTGTATTAAATTATGCATATGAAACTAAAATTAAAGCTACAGGAGATGGCATGAATTTACTATTAGCTTTAACAACCTTTGAAGGTAATAGAAGTGGTAGCTTTATAGCAGTTAACACCTTATTACAGGCTATACCAAAAAACCTTAGAGAACACTCTCTAGTAATACGCAATATGTTGTCAGATATAGGCTCAAGACCTATACTAAGAAAAATAATAGGGCCTGTTGAACAACAGCATATTAATACTACAAATAGATTAAACCAAAATAAAATTGAGTATCATGGTATAATAAGTGAAATTGCAGCAGCACAAAAAGTATACACAATGAATATAATAAACGGCAAAGTAATCTTACCTAGTATTAATGATTTTAAAAGACAAATGCCAGCTTAAATTAATTTATATAACGCGTATAGGACTGCAAAAATTAAATTATATCAAGCAATACATTAGAACTTACGCATTGATAACTGTTTCTCTTTACGGATAGTTAAAAATATCCTTAAAACTGTATTTTTATAAAATAGATAGCTAAAAATTAGTCTAAATAAATCTTAAAAATGACATATCATTATATATTATCAGATTTCTTACCTAAAAGACTTATAAATACTGGTTTTCACAACGTATTTTATTTGTAAATGCGTAAGTTCTATACATATTGATTGATACTAGAATAGTATTAATGGAGCTAAAAAATTAATATTCTTCATGGTTATGGTTATCTCATAGAGTAATAAAATAACATTAGTTTTCTGAGAATTAAACAGATAAATAGTATTTGCAACTTTATATAATATAATAATATAAAAGAGGGATGTATGAAAAACAAACCAATTATAATTAATGCAATAGTTTTGCTTTGCTCTTTATTTATTAGCACGATAAATTATGCAAAACAAGTTAGCTGGCAAAGTAATTACAAGCAACCAGAATATTTTACTAAGACAATTAACAATCAAACAAAAGATCTTTATCAAGAAATAATCACACCTGAAAGCGATTTAATTACTGGGTTTTTAATTGAAATAAATAACCACAATATAGAAACTAGCATTAAATACATTGAGAATGCTTATATTAATTATTTTAATCTTCATAAAATAGAAATTAAAAATATAATATCCACTGCTAGCACTAATGTTTTTTACTTAGAAAAAAACATTAAAGATAAAAATTTTTATACAAAGTTTAGCAAGGTTGTTTCTTGGTTTATGCTAAATAGAAGAGATACTTCTGTAACAATAAGACCAATTGTAAAAAATCAAGATTTTATAGCAAGCAGAGCTATTTTATTAGATAAACCCCAAGTTATAACTCACAATACAAAAAATAATTTTTTAGATCCTGAAACTACCATTATAGATGGTTATCATATACATATGGATTTTCTACCAGGGCAAGATAAAAAAGCTCAACTGCTATTTAACCAATTTAAAGATTATATTAGCGCTCAGCGTTTAATTTACTCTGATTTAGACTGGTATCCCGAGAATTCTAATGGCCCACATGCGCGAGCAGGGTGGGAAATAAAGTTTGAAAAAGCAGGTAGTCAATTAATGTCTGAGTATGGTAAGGCACTAATGTGGCTATTGTTAAATCATGGTGATATTCCAATATATTCTCATAGTAAAAATTGGGTATTTGGTGAAAATGAAAATCGATTAATATCACATCTTGATCACTGCTTATATAGTGGTGCGAAACCTAAAGTAAAACAGCAATTCTTTTATAATCCAGAAAATAAAAATAGTGGTCTTTATCGTTGGGATCAACAGTTAGCTAATTCTAGGATCATAGCAAAACATGATAGTAAGTTAAAGCAACAAGAAATACTTGATTTCAATTTTGATCCAAAAAATAAAGATAAAGCATTTAGCAAACAAGATTCAAACGGAACTGAATTAGATCAAATTATTAAAAAAAAATATTTAAAAGATATATTCTTAGCAGTAAATGGTTATTATGATGATTGGCTAGAAACACCTAAAGGAAAGCTGTCTTATATTATTTTGCTTGATCAATTTCCTAGATGCATATTCCGTGGTACCCCAATGATTGTTGCATATGACAAACTATCATTAAAAGTAGCGAAATCTATTGTAAAAGCTGGTGAAGACAAGAACATGAGCTACGAAGAACGTATATATTGTTATCTACCATTTGTTCATAGTGAATCAGTAGAAGAGCAAAAAGTAGGAGTTGAATTATTTAAAAAACTAAAAGAAGAAGTACCTGCAAAATTAAAATCAGAATTTGAAGTTCACTACAAGCAAGCTGTAAAACATAAGCTTGTTATTGACAATTTTGGCAGATTTCTTCACCGCGATAAAGCACTTTTTGGCATTAAACTAACGCAAAAAGAAATAGATTTTTTAAAAAAACATGATGCCACATTCTAACTTAAATTTAAATTCAACAT
Source organism: Candidatus Gorgonimonas eunicellae (assembly GCA_929200395.1). Lineage (GTDB taxonomy): Bacteria > Pseudomonadota > Gammaproteobacteria > Pseudomonadales > Endozoicomonadaceae > CAKMZJ01. The sequence goes on from CAKMZJ010000007.1 coordinate 3,098, forward strand.
GACTAGTAAGTTCTTTAAATAATGATACTTACTAATCTTAATATGCCTAAAGTTATGCAAAACAAGCTAGCTAGAAAAGTAATTGCCAATAACTAAATTTATTTTCTAGTCTCCTAACCTGTATTTTTTTTATTTATTAAAGAAGCTCATATATAAAAAATGTTTATTTGTTTGATCTTCTATTTTTATACCATCAATATAGTTATCTTTATTAACTTTAGGGTCTCCTGATATATATATTTCAGATATGTAAGGCATATTATTTTCCATTTTATATCCTATAAAAATATCAGCTTTAGGATGTATTGAAGTTGCTAAATTATCCATAAAAGTACTATACAACCCAAATTTGTCACTTTTATCTTCAAGAATATAAGGCGTTGCTTGTTCTGCTAACTCTTTATGTTTATTTCCTGAAACTCCAATTTTTTCAAATATAGTTATAAGTTTATTTAATATAATACTTTGATCATCAGCTGTATTTTCTAGCAGGTTTGTTTTTACTGCTACTGATCTCTCAGAGTTGTCAGGGCATATCGTTTGAGAGTCTAGTATATAGTTGGTTGTTTCTGTTAAAGATATTCCTGCATTATTTTGAGTGTTATCTGCAGGTAAAAAATTTGTACCACATGTTGGTATAGAATTCATCATAAGTATACTACTCTCATTTATTTTTTATATTAAAATTATGCACTTAGTTTGTTAATATACAATGTCGTAAAAGATACGTGACATGATCTTCACTAAAAGATAGGGCTTATTGATTAAGCAAGTACTTATCGTGCTAGTGTTCTAATGAACCCTAATTTAGGAAGGCTAACAGGTTCTAAGCTTGATATTAGTACTAATTCCTATTTTATAGATACATCGATTATGATTATATGTATATAATTACTGAACAACACTTGTAATATCAGGATCTTAGACGAATTTGACAGCAAAAGGTTTCGATTGTAAGTATATTTGATATATATTTAAAGATTATGTGATATTACCTAACAGCAACTTGTTATTAATGCCATATTTAAGATATTACAATTAGCTTTAGAAAAAATTAAATATATTTACAATCTAAATTTTATTACTTGATTAGATTTATGATATAACGATATATAGATACTATGAGAAATCAATTACAATAAATATTAGTATTTAAGGCAGAGAATAATGTCACCTATAAACTCTAATCCAGATCAGCAAGTAGAACAGCCGCAAGCAAGCCCTGTAGAAGATTTGATTAACTCAATAAAAGACGCAGGTTTTACTGATGAAGATATTTTAGCTTTGCAACAAGCCAGCCAAAATGGAGAAGAAGTTCCTAATAAAAACTATTTTGTCGCAATTGATAGAAAAACATTAAACGGTTTACAATATTTTGGTAAATTAGATGAAAACAGCCAGCAGTTATTTCATAGTCATGCCCCCATTTCTCTGTTACGTGCTGTTGGTGATTCTCAAAATTGGGAAAATGGTCAGTATATAGGATTCGGAGAAAAATTTGTTAACGAGGTTTTAAGTAAGGAATTAGATACAATTCACTCGCAAGCAAGATTAGATGCAAAATCTTTCGCTACTTTAGTAGTTTTAGCTAAATTGCTACAGATAGGAATAGAAGAACAAATAAAACATATAGAAAGTATAAATGAAAAATTATCAAATATTAATGAATTGATAGCTAAGGGTACTACTTTAAAAGCTGAAGCAGGTGAAGATGGCACAGCTAACATGCCAGATGATATGGCAGCTTTTTTTGAAAAAAATAATATAGATATTCCTGGAGATGATAAAATTTTGAATGCGCAAGAATGGGATGCAGCTATACGATCAATGAAAACTGTTGCTGATACAGTATCTAGTCAATCACAGATAGAAACTACCAAGTTACAGCAGCGTATCAATAAATTTAGCCAAGCCTTTGAATTATTAAGTAGTTTATTAGATAAGTTCGATAAAGTATCTAAAAAACTTGTTTCAAACTAATAATTCTGCGAAAAACTGTAGAATACTCACAATTAAATTTATAAATTATAAGGCATATATTATGAATAACCATGATGAGTTTAATTTAGATGGCAAAGATGACCTACTATTAGAATATTTTGGTGCTGGTGGAACATTAAAAGATCTAAAAAACATGAGTAGTGATGCTATGGAATCTATTTATTCTATGGCATATAATTTATATAATAGTGAAAAATATGATGAGGCTCAAAAAATATTTCAATTTTTATGCTTTTATGATCATTTCAATAAAAAATACTTTATGGCGTTAGCTTCTTGCCAATTAATGTTAAAAAAATATGATAGTGCTATAGATTTATTTTCTTTTGCAGCAATTTTAGATTCTAATGATCCTAGAGCAATGTTATATTTAGGCGACTGTCATTTTAAGAAAAATGATAAAGAAAAAGCAAAAATTGCTTACGAAGTATGCGTAGAAACAGGTAAAGAGAATAATGAATATAAAAGTTATGTAAAAAAAGCTAAAAACATGCTAAAAAACTGTTAGATATGGATAATTAAAATGCAGAATATACATAATGATGCACCTATAGATAAAAATTACGACATAAAACAAAAATCTAAACCAGAAAACCTTAAAAATAAAAAAGTTGATAAAGGCTTTTCTGATAAAAACAGTTTTTCTTCAAAAGAAAAAAAAGATAATACGTTATTAAATAATAGCATAAACAAACCTAAATTAGATGCGCCTACTTTGTCTCCAGTCCAAATAGAACAAGGGATGAAAGAAGTAGCATCTATACTTGCTTCTAATGAAGAGGGAGATAAAAAAACTAAAACTGATGTATTAAAAACTAACAAAAAAGCAATAGAAAAAAATATAATTAATAAAAAAATTAAAAATCAGTTAGAAATTACTGAACAGCTATTAGAGAAAAGCAAACCAAAAAATACAGAGTTAAAAAATGATACTAAAGATTATAATAAAATAAATGAAAAAATAAAAGATAACATTCAACAAGATGATATTAAAGACATAGACAATAAAAAAATAAAAGATAATATTCAACAAGATAATACTAAAGACATAACTAACCAAAAAACAGAAGATATAATCAAACTATCTACTACTTTCTTGGAAGTGGCTGATAAATTTTCTAGAATAAAATCTGCTCCTAAAGAATTAAGGGGTGAGATAACAAATAAAGTTAATAGCTTCATTTCTGATTTAGCAAATGGCAAACAAGAGCTAGATACTGATACAGCACTTTTAAAATTAATGAAAATAAAGACTCTCTTAAATGACAATCGAATAGTTCTTGAACAAAAAACAATAAAATCACAACAATTGGAAAAAGAACGATTAGCTAACAAAGAAATGGAGAAAATATTAGAATCTATTGAGAAATCAAAAGAAGCTAAAAAATCAGGTGGCATAGGTAAAATATTAGGTTATATTGGTGCAGGGCTAATGGTAGTTGTAGCTGCCGTTATGGTAGCAGGTGCCATATTTACTGGAGGTGCATCAGCAATTGCTGGTGCTGCATTAATCGTTGCTGCTACTTCTTTAATGATTACTATGCAAGTTTCTCAAGAAACAGGCGGCTGGATGACTAAAATGTTTGGTGAAGATAATCAATTAGCTGCAACTATTTTCCTAACAGCAGTTATACTTGTTTTATCTTTAGGTGCTGGTTTTGCTTCTGGGGTAAGTGCAGCAGGAACAGCAGTTGATGCTACTGCTAAATTTGTTGCCGTTGCAGATAAAATAACAAAAGGAGCTACTATAGCAGCATCTGCTACGCAAATGGCTTCTGCTACATCAAATGGTATTGCTGCTCATCAACGATATGAAGCTACAAATCTTTCAGCAGATGCAAAAGAAGAACGAGCTAAATGGCTAAGAGTACAATTATTTATAGATGAAAATATGAAGCTGCTAATAAAAATGATTAGTGATATTAATATACCTATACAAGACATAGTAGATGCATATAAAACAACTGCTGATTCTAAAAGTAAAGTTTTAAGAAATTTTAACTAATTTAGGGAAAAGTAAAATGAGTATTGAACCAAATATTATACCTGATCGTCCAGAAATTCATGATATCAACACTAACCCTAAAAATATTGATAATAAAAAACAGATAAACAATGTTGGTAAAGGAGCATTAGAAAACTCTAAGGATATAAAATATAGCTATAATGATCAGCAATTAGAAGGTGTTAATAAATTAAATACACAGCCGGTACTTGATAAACCGCTATCAACACAAGAATTTACCTTAGCAAAACAACAACTAGATAATGCAAGTAAGTTTTTAAATGATATAAATGTTGAAAAAGAGAAATTTCTAAAAGAAATAAATTCGGGAAAAATATCACCAGAGACGCAAGCTAAACTGGAACAAAATATAGGGTATTTACAGTCAGCTAGAAATTATATGGAGTATTTATCTGGAAAAAATGTAGATAATAATTTTGGCAGAAGTACTATTCTGGGTGGTATGGGTTTAAATAAAGAACAACAAAATACGGCTTTACTCTCCTTAGATAAAAAACAACAGCTTGATTTCATTCATAATAAACATGGTGGTGAAAATAAGGTTAATGAAAAGCTATCTAAGCTGCAATCTATGGGTTTCAATAAACAGCAAGCACTAGCAATATTATCACAAGCTCCAAAAAACACGTCGAATATAGTTTTGCAAGGAAACAAACAACAAATATTAAAAAGCTTAGGGTTTACACAGGAACAGACTAATAATTTACTAAATTTAATTAATAATAATAATACTAATTTTCCAAATAATAAAAACCTGTTAATTAAAGCAGGATTTGACAATAATACAATAGGAGTATTACAGGCTTTAAGTAATCCAAATTCGATATCTAATCAAGAATTTATTATACCTAATTCTACTACATATGGTTTGGCATTATTAGATGATATAATAGACGGCTTCGATAAAATAAAAAATAATAAACCTCTAATAGGCTATGAATATAATAATTCAATGGCATTACATTATGCTGCCTTAATAATGATTCAAAAATCTATTGCTGAACGTAAAGAGCAAGAAAGGAATTCAAGCTTTCAACAAGGTTTGTCAGCAGTAGAAGAAAAACATGTACAAGCAAAGTTAGAGCGTGAAGCTGGATACAAACAATTTGTTGGAGAAATGGTTCAAGCATCTGTACAATTTGTAGCAGCTGCAGTACAAATGAAAATGATAGGTTCAACTAATGCTTCAGGTGCGGCATTGCAATCTCAGGTAGCTAAAGCACAAGCAATTGCAGGTGCTATGAACGCAATGGGTGACGCTACTAAAGCTGTATTTAATTTTGAAGCTACAAAAACACGTGCTGATATAAAAGATAGCGAAGCAAAAGAAAAGCTACATGATATTTATCATCGGGAATCAGATGCATTTATACAAAATTTAACATCGCATATGGAAGATATTAGAAAAAATATGCAAGAGGCAGAACGAAGTAATGCAGAAACACTAAGCCGTATAAATAATAAATCATAAGCACATTATATAATACAATGAGTATTTCAATAACAGATCCGACTAATAATCCTCAACAGTTAAGTAATATTAAACAAACTGCTTCGGAGGAGTCAGTTGGGAAGCGTGGTTCTGAGCATGTAAAAGTGTCTATGCGTCCAGCCCCAATAGCTAATGCTGCCGCAAAAGCAGCAGAAAACTTAGAGGAGATAGGACAAATGAGAGCAGCGTTCACTCGAACCGATGAGCGCAAGTTATCGAAGGGAGAAACTGAAATTGAAAGATTATTAAAGCAAATAAAAAGAATAAAAAAAGTTGAAAAGATATTTAATCTTCATCAATTTAAAGGTAATTTTGCTGGTCAAGAAGATTTCACTAAAAATAATATTTTAGAAAAAGCTAGAGATTTTTCTGATGATATTTTGCATCAAATTATAGCTATAGAAGATTTAGCCGAAGATGCCAGGGCTGCTGGATTAAATACAGATGAGCTTTATGAGGCGATAGAGCATTTATATAAGCAAAATACACAAGAAGTACAGGCTGGATTAAACATAACTGAAGAGGCAGCATCTCAAAGTAGTGCTAACAGCTTTAGTGATACCACTACATTACGTAGAGAATATACTGATAATATTTTAGACCATAAAAATCTTAAATCTACCTATAAGTATTTAAATAATAAATATTCCAAAGACGATATTCCTCAAGCGATAGATATTCAACTTAAACTATTAGCTGTTGACCTGCAAAGCTTAACTCCTTCATCTCAAACTGTTAATTTACAGCTTATTATAAACGATTTAGCCAAACTAAAAGTAATATCTAGTTGTTATGGTAATTGCGATGAATTAGTAGAGAGGTTTGCAAGAACTTACAACGAAACACCATTTGATAGCAATACATTTTTAGAAAAAATGGTGTCTTTAATAGAAGAAGATAACTGGATTACAGAACAATCATTTTTAAAATTTGCTAGCGATTTACAAGTTACAGATTTACAACAACAGATATTTATTATAACACAATTAACTAATTTTATTAGAGAAACTCCTGAAAACCATTTTAATGATCCTAAAGATAAAGATTCTATCTTAAAATCAGCAGCAGACACATTAGATTATTTAATAGATAAAGAAGAAAATCCACATCAAAAAGATAATGAAATTATAGAAGAAGAACAAAATTTTGGTGTAATAGGTGAAATATTATTCGATGATGCACAATTTATAGAGAAGCTTACAGAGCGAAATACAAATAAAAAATAAGTACTTTGCTATTTAACTCAACAATAAATTAATCTGTTATATAAGAGGAATAAATGGAGTGGAAAAATAATGTAGTAAATGAATTTTTAACAAGTATGGATATTCATAATATCACTACGGAGAATAATAACTTTTATACGATAGAATTTGATACTGGGTTAGAGTTTCACCTTGATATATTAGAACAAGGTGTGTTATTAACAATGATGTCAGCAACAATAGCAGAACAAGAAAGTTATATTTATAATAATATATTAGAGTATGCTTATTACAAAAATAATTATAAATACGCTATACAAGCATCTGTTTCTTATGAAAACAAACTAGCAATTTCTATATTTTTAGAAGATGATAAATTTAATTATCAAGGTATAGAATTTGTTATTGATTATTTAAAGGATATGTTTAATAAATTTGTTGTTTGATTACTAATAAGGATATACAAATGAAAGCTCCAATAAATAATAACATTGCCAAGAGTTTCGAAAAGTTAAACGATAGCTTAGGCATGAAAGATAATAAATCTGGTTCTTCTAGCGCTATCAGCGATGCAGATCAAAATAAATTTAAAGAGCTTATAAGCAATAAGTCAGATCATAATATACAAGCTAATCTTATTACCGAAAAACCTCAAGAGAGTTTAACATTAGGAGATAAGGTTCTTCAAGGAATACATAGCATAGGAACAAATATCGAAGATCAATCAAAAGTAATAAAAATGAATTTAACTTCTGATGACATAATGAATACCAAAACGATGTTTCAAACCCAATTCGCAATGTCTAAGTTAATGATCACCCAAGATTTTACGGCAAAGGTTGTAAGCAAAGGTACTCAAGCATTTGATACTTTATTAAAAAATCAATAATTATTAATGGAGTATAAAATGGATAATATTACAAACTATTATACGACATTAACTAACTTTAAAAATATAAATAGCAAAAATGGCAACTATATTAGCAATAAAGTTTTTGGTAGCAAAAATGTTACTAAAAAACTTAAAATACAAGCCTCATTGGTAATAAATAAAAAAATAAAAAAAAAATGGGGTAATGTTTTAAAAAGCATACATAATTTTAGAATAACTAATTTAGAAAAAATACAGAATACTGAATGCACAAAGATTAGTAATAAATTAAAAAATATTGAAATAACTAATAATAATAATTTTAATCTTAAAGTTGATAATGATGAAGAATTAAATAATAGCCTTCAAGACTTATTAAAAAATTATACAGATGAAGATATAAATAAGTTTATCAGAAGTGAATTTTCAGAAGAAGAAAACTCAGATAAAATAAAAGATAAAGGTTTAATTATTGATACCAACAAGCTAAAAAAAATTGCTGAAGAAGATTTTGCTATAGCACTAAAAAAAATCATTGCTAAAGTAGAAGACCCTAAAGCAATAAAATATTTATATAATTTTATAGAAAAGTTAGGTAAAGATAAAGTTAGTCATAAAATAATAAGTGAAATTAAAAAAACTCTAGCAAATAAAACTAATACAATTATTACAGATTTATTAGCTACTAAAAGTAATGATAACCAAAAAAAAATAGAGGATTTTCATGCATTACTTACTATTTGTAATGAATATAACATTGAAATATCTGACAATAAGCAGAAAAAAATATTAAATTCATGTTTATATTCTTTTAATAATGTTACTAAGAATTTAAATAGTGACTCATATGATATTAATATTATTAAACAACAATATAACAATTTAGATAAATTTAAAAAAAATATTGTTGATTTTATTATAAGAAATACAGCAGATAACGCAGATAAAAAAATATCTACAACTAATAATCAACTTTTATTTGTAAAAAAATGGACTGATTTAACTATTAATAAACATAATAACCTTATTAAAGAATTAGAGAATAATAGAAAACAAGTTATTGATAATAGTAATAATATAGCACTATTAATTAAACATAATGTTGATTTACGACTTAAACAGAAAGCAATCAATGAGAAATTACCCCCTTCAAACACAAGCCAGTTATCAAAAAAACAAATTACAATACTTAAGACAATTAAAAAAGAGATAGACGCCAAGTATGATCAGTCATTATCAAAAGTAGAAAAGGCATGGGAACATTTATATAATTTATTAGATGATGGTCAACAGAAACAAAGTGAACTAAATCAGCATATTCAAGAATATAAAAATATTCCTAAAAATGAATTACCAAAAGAAAATTATGATTATACTGAAGTAATAAATAATGATCTACAACAACAAATAGATGCTAAAATAGCTGGTTTTACTGATAATAACAGTATCAAACAATTAGTAGATAATTCAAAAACAAGATTAGAATCAGTATATGGTACAACTGTATCACTAACATTGATTAACAGCATATTAGAAAATACCGTTAGAAATGATAACTTTGTTACTTATTTTACAGAACAAGTTAACTATTATGCACAAGTAAATAGCGAAAATAATAGTCATACAAGTTATACGCCAGAGGCTCCTGTAAATGAAACTAATCAACTACAATCTGAAGAACCATCAGAGTTAAATCAAACTATTGTAGATACTATAAATGCTAGCAATTCTTTCGCATTTTCACCAGTATCACAAGCTCCACGCCCTCCTTCTATAGCATCAGCCACACAAAATAATAATATTCCTACTGATAAACCACAAGTATCTAATAGACAAAATTTACTTAAAGATATTAGAAATCCTGATCAAATAAATAGATTAAAAAAGGTATCTAGGAATAATACTTCTGAAAATAACAAAGTAGAACCGTCTTCTTCAAATGAGAATATATTAGAAAATTCTTCAGCTTTTAAAAAAGCTAAAGCTATTATTGAGGAAAATGGTCTAGATAAAAATAATGCTACTGATAACAGTGAATGGGATTAGCTAATAATGTTGCTATCTCGTGGTTTAAATATGATTTCAATATTCTAATAATTAAGTTAGTTATTAGATAAATTTTCAATGTTTTTTTGCAGAGTAATCTTTAAAAATTTGCAAATGTTTTTGTAATAGATGTACGGTATTAAGTTTTTTATGATCTAGGATTATTTTATTTATTATGTTATCTAACATTTGCTGTATTTTTTGATGCTCTACATTTTCACGGTTGATATTGCATATTATATGTAATATCTGTAGTATATTATACTTGTTATCATTTTTTATATTTTCTAACATAACTAATTCTAACATTATAAAATCTAAATCTATATTATATACTTCTTGCAAGTGTAGACTTTTATATAAATCCATATCATGAATGGAAAATCTCATAACTGCAGTCAATGCTTTTTTAGTTATTATTTTATATTCTAAAAAAATATCTATAAACTCTATATTATAAGATCCATCTTCTGCTATTAAGTTTAAGACAAAACGTAACATTAGTTGTATGTTTTTATATTTTTCAGTTTTATGGTTGATGCTATTGATTAAAGATAATATACTTTTTACATTAGTTTGATTGTTAATATTTATATTTGCTAGCAATTCGTCTTTTAATGTGTTTATTTCTATACAATTGCTGACATTATTATTTTTTATTAGTTCTTCTGCCTTAGCAAACTTTTTTTCAAAAATATAGTGATTTATTATTATAGTTATAGCTTGTTCAGTTAAAAAAGTATATTTTAAAAAAATTTCTATATACTCTATGTTGTCAATAATATGTGATGCTATTTGATCTGATAATTTAGATAATTCTTCATGTAACTTTATATATAACGGTCTTGTATGATCAATTCTATCTACTAAGTGTAATATTTTATCTACTAAATATAAACTGTGTACTGAATAATTTTTATGCTGACCTATAATATTTAGTATTGTGTGGTTTAATTTAAGAATATTTATATAAGTTGATTTATTACAAAAATCTTCTGGATCCTTTGAATTAACCGCTGTGTACTCATCTATAAATGTACTTAGTGGTGATAATTTTTTTATGAGCATATTTAACTGATAGGAAATTATTTTAGTAGGTGATATTAATCTAACTTGTCTTATTGAAGTTTCTAGCATATCTTGAGTAAGTTTATTTCTACATGTAGGGCATGTTGCAACAAAATTATTCTTACCTTGTCGGTAATCTAGTTCTGTTAAACTGGCTGCACTTATTCGCCAAGTTTCAATACATTTTTTATGAAATAAGTGATTGCATTTTGTGTATGTTATTTTTTGTTCTTCTTGGTAATTATCCATGCAAATATTACATGTATCATTTGAGTAGACAATTCCAAAATTTATTAAAGTTGTATTATTCATATATTGGGTATATTCTTATTTTTAATAGAGTATTGACTTCTTCCCTCCACTAAGCACAAGTGCTATAGTGGGGGATTACTTCTGCAAGACGTAGAAGCCCCTACGCAGAAATACATGAGTATTTCCTTATTCGATACATACTCTACATTTCTGATTGCTACAATGTAGCACGAGCATGTACGGCTTGCTTGATTATGAGTAAAGGTTGCGTAATCGCAGTAGACTGTGAAGTCAAAAATAAACCATCTTTACTCTCAAAAACAGACGATAGTATACAGGATTTGTAGCAAGAGACAACTATGTATGGCTATCCATCTCCACCTAAATCAAAGATTATAGATGGAGAATTCCGCCACGTTCGTTAAATTTTAACATTGCTTGTAAATTTTATGGTGGCTTACTCCCGTACCTAAATAAACAGGTTGTACGGCAATTTTTGATACAATTCAGATGTTAAGGGCACAAATGAAAAATTATAAAAATATAATAACATTAATATTATTTTTTTTTATTTCAGGAGATGTTATGGCAGTAAAAATTTTACGTATAAAACAAGCATTAAATATATTAGGTACTAAACTTAAACCATGTTGTGCTAATCCTGCTACTGGTTTTTTTCGTGATGGTTATTGTAATACTAGTGATATAGATACAGGAAAGCATGTAGTATGCGCTGTGGTGAATAAAAAGTTTTTAGATTTTACTAAGCTACAAGGTAATGATCTTACAACTGCTAATTTACAGAAAAATTTCCATGGATTAAAACCTGGAGATAGCTGGTGCTTATGTGCTTTAAGGTGGCAAGAAGCTCATGAATCAGGATGTGCTCCACCTATAAAACCAGAAGCAACTCATATAGCAGCCTTGAATATTATTGATGAAGAGCTACTACAAAAGTACTATATAATAAATAATTAAATATACATGTCTAAATTGAAAATACTACTTTTATATACCTCTTCTACCTTAAAATAATATAGTTGTAGAACTTTATTTTTTAAAAGTATCTTGCTTTTAGTATAATATTTATACTCTTAAAATAAAAATATTCTTAAGTAAAAACTTGCTAAATTTATTGTGTTAATATTTTTTTGCTACTTGAGTTCAGGTTATCTTCAACTAGCAAAATAGTGTTATTGATGAGTTGTTATTCATTGGTGTTAATTACAGTAATTTTTGAAGTTTATCTGCTAACACAACGTTATGAAGTTGTTCTCTTATAAGATCTACAAGATCATTATTATTAATATTCACCATTATTTTATGAAGATTATCGAGTCTATTAATTGTATCATTTCCATATTGTGGAGAGTCTATATCTAACAAGAACAATAAGTCTTTAATATCATTACTTCGTAGCTCTTCATTTAGCAAAGAAACAATCTTTAGATGTTTGTAATTAAAATTAACAACATTACCATGAGTAGCAATTTGTTCTATATCTGGGGTTGCTACAAGCATAGATTTAATATTGGCAAAGTTTCTTTTATCTTCTAAAAATTTGTAAATATTATCGCGTAATTGTTCTAGAGCAATATTTTTACCATATTTAGAGAAAAGTTTTTTGATTACTCTAATTTTTATATTTTGAGGTTCTTCTTGCATATTGCTTTTATATTCTTCAAATATATCAAATAAAAGTGCTATATTAGCAATTTCATTTGTTGTTACATTATCAAATACCCTCATTACCCAAGCATTAAACTTAGGGTGTAACTCATTTACTCTAGAATTATTATTTATGTTTATTTTATATTCTGCAGTTGAGTTAATATTATGAATTGCTATTAATCTTTCACAAAAGCTTTTTATTTCAGCAGTAGTGTTACATTGTTCAACTATTGATAAATATGTATTATCAGGGGTTATGGTTTGATTGGCTAACAAATTATCAGTATTAGGATAATAGCTAGTTGTATGTTGAGTATTTAGCATGTAATCTGTTCCTTTTAAAATTAAATTGTTCTAATATGCATCTTTCATTTATTAATGACAATATAAATTATATTTAGTTTCCTTTTTAAGATTTATTTTTAATATATAATTGAATAATTTAAGTAATCACATCATAGTTGCAGATGCTAGATTTCATAGCTAAATAAAAATATTTAATTCAAGGCAAAATACCGTAGTAATGCTTATAGGTTTTAACAAAAAAGTAAGGTTTTTTAACTTTTAAACTGCATTACTACCTTTTAATTTATAGCCACTAAGTCAAAAGTAGATATCTTGTTTAACAATCCAAAAATTACCTATCGAAAACCTGCACCTTTAAATATGAGAAATATACAAAATTTATTAATTTTATTGCTTGTTTTTTTAAAGTTATAAGTGTAGAATTCATGAGAAATCAGTTAGTACATAGCTAAAAAACTAATCTTTTTTCTATCACATAATAGTATTTTATAATGCATTATGCACTCTATACTTGAAAGCACGTTATTTGTAAGATATTTAACTTTTTATCATAAATATACACCTTTTTGAAGATAGATCTTTTAATCAAGTAAAAAGTATATAAAACATTACTTAAGCAATTAAAATAGGACTTATTTGCAAATGTAGTAATTCTTTAAATAAATGCTAAAAATACTTTTATAGTGGAGAGTTATTAAAAAATTTACTTCATGTTGTTAATATAACTAAGTTTTGTATAGTATTTCTCTTTAATAAAGCCTAAATGTAGCAATAAGACTAGACATATTAAAGTAAAAACAAATGTTATTCTTAATTAAAAATTTCTTGCTAGACAATTTGAATACATATATTTTTTGCAAGTAATTAAAAAAATTTACTTCATCTTTAAAATATTTTGGTATATTGAGGTTTTTTGTTTTAATTTAAATCTTTTTGCTCTCTATGGGTAAGGTTTTTAACTTTTAAACTGATTTACAAGTCGCTAAATCTTCAAAGCAGATACCTTGTTTAACAAGCTAAATATCACTTGCTGAAAACCTGCTTCTTTAACTACGAAGTGTATATCTTTAAGTTGAGTGCATATTACCACACTATTGCATTTAATATTTAACAGTAGATGTTATAACCATATAACACTTAGTGTGTTTTAAAGGACCAATTAAAATGGTAAATTCTAATTTTGAATTTAGGAAGCTAAGATCGACCTTGCAAGCTATTAATAACTATAATTTACAAAAGATCGCACCTGTCATCTTGGGGATCTATTAAAATGTCACACTCCAATAATGATTTTGGAAAGATTAGATCGATATTATGGCCTATACATAAACATGAATTAAAAAAAATTATTCCTTTGGTGTTAATGTTTTTCTGTGTTTTATTTAATTATATTATTCTCAGAGATACTAAAGATACACTTGTAGTGACTGCAGCTGGGGGAGGCGCCGAAGTAATACCTTTTTTAAAGCTTTGGGGAGTTTTACCTGTTGCCATACTTTTTATGTTGTTTTACACTAAATTAAGCAATATTCTGACAAAACAAAGTTTATTTTATGCATCTTTGACTCCATTTCTGCTATTTTTTGCCCTGTTTGCCCTAGTTCTTTACCCCTATAAAGAATATTTACACCCAAATCAATTTTGTGATACTCTACAAAATTACTTGCCACAAGGACTTCATGGTTTAGTAGGAGCAATAAGAAATTGGACTTTTTCTCTATTTTATATCTTTGCTGAATTATGGGGAGCTGTAGCATTATCATTATTATGTTGGGGATTTGCTAACAGCATAACTAAAGTCTCTGAATCTAAACGTTTTTATGCTGTAATAGGAATACTAATCAATCTTTCAGGTATTGCATCTGGCTGGCTGATACAATGGGTATCAGATGTAAGAATAGAAACAACGTCAATTATAGATCCATGGCAGATTTCTCTTAATTATCTAATGCTAGCGACTTTTTTATCAGGTTTAATGATAATGGCGATATATTGGTGGGCCAATAAAAATATTCTGACAAATGCAAATCTTTATGATCCTTCTCAAGTTAAAAAAAGAAAAGATATTCCAAAGCAGACATTAAAAAAAAGTTTTCAACAAATATTATCCTCTAAGTATTTAGGATGTATAGCTATATTAGTAGTCTCTTATGGGCTTTCTATTAATTTAGTAGAGGTTATTTGGAAACATCAATTAAAATTACAATACCCAGACCCTAACGATTATAGTCTATTTATGGGTAAATTTTCGCAGTATTCTGGTATTTTTACCTTTCTTATGATGTTACTTTGCGGAAGTAAAATCCTACAAAAATTTAGTTGGAAGGCAAGCGCTACCATAACTCCTATTATATTACTTGTAACGGGAATTATTTTCTTTGTCATGATTATTTTTAAAAATGATCTTACAGATATAATCTCTTTTCTTGGTACAACGCCATTAATGGTAGGCGTGATTTTTGGCACTTCACAAAATATTCTAACTAAATCTTGTAAATTTTCTTTTTTTGACCCTACAAAAGAAATGGCCTATATTCCTCTTACAGAAGAAGAAAAAGTTAAAGGTAAAGCAGCTGTAGATGTAGTAGGTGCGAGATTAGGAAAATCTGGAGGATCGTTCATACAACAGTGTATGATTTTATGGTTAGGGTCTTTAGCTGCAATTACTCCATATGTTGCGATTATACTGCTAGGAATTATCGCTGCATGGATATTTGCGATTAGATCTTTAAGTAAACAATTTATTGAACGTGTTAAACAACATACAAGTAAAGAAGATCAATATACAGCTAGAAGTTATGAATATTACTCTCCCGATAGCTCCAAGCAAAAAGTAACAAACAAAACCGATATTAAAGTTGAAGCAGCAAAACCTACGGTTTAGTATTATTTATAAGTTTTCAGGTGACAGATAGCAGATTAAACTTGGCAGGACATAAAATTAAACTACTAATTTAGGTAGCTTTTATTCAGAAGATCATAAGCTAATTTTTTCTAGGTCTGTTATTTAATTGCTTAATAACAGCCGATAAATTTTTAGTTGTCTTGTTTTAAAGTCTATTTTTTAGGTAGATACTATCTTATTATCCTAGTTATATTTTCACTCAAATCTTGTTACTATAAAATATGCACTTTCAGGCAGAAAGTGCATATACATTTTGTAAATAGATCCATGTATGATTTTTATTTTTTTACTTACATATTTTACTTTGCTAAGAAATCCTGCCCATTTACAACAATAATTATTTGTATTTTTCCATTTCCAACTATTTAAGAAATACAATTTATTAGTATTACCAGATACTAGTTATTTTTATACATAAAATTATTTACTTAGTTATTAAAATACTTTAGGATACAACTAAACGCTTGTGGTCTTTTGCTTTAGGATTAAATCCTTTTATTAAGCTATGAAAAGATATATCTTTAAGTTGAAGGTATTCTACCACATTATTGCATTTAGTATTTAACAATGAAGTTATAATAATACAACACTTAATGTGTTTTAAAGGATTAACTAAAATGGAAAATTCTAATTTTAAATTTAGATATCTAAGATTGGTTTTGCAAGATGCGAATAATCATAATTTACAAAAAATTGTACCTTCTATCTTGGAGACTTCTTAAAATGTTAAAAGCTAATAATGATTTCGGAAAAATCAGATCAATATTATGGCCTATACATAAACATGAATTAAAAAAACTTATTCCTTTGATAGTAATGTTTTTCTGTGTGTTATTTAACTTTATTATTCTCAGAGATACTAAAGATACCCTTGTGGTAACTGCCGTTGGGGGTGGCGCCGAGGTAATACCTTTTTTAAAGCTTTGGGGGGTTTTACCTGCTGCCCTACTTTTTATGCTACTTTACACTAAATTAAGCAATACTCTAACTAAACAAAGTTTATTTTATGTCTCTTTAATTCCATTTTTATTATTTTTTATCCTGTTTGCTCTAGTTCTTTACCCCTATAAAGAATACTTGCATCCAAATCAATTTTGCGATGATCTACAGAGTTGCCTACCACAAGGGCTTCATGGTTTGATAGGAGCAATAAGAAATTGGACTTTTTCTCTATTTTATATTTTTGCTGAATTATGGGGGGCGGTAATATTATCATTATTATGCTGGGGATTTGCTAACGACATAACTAAAGTTTCTGAATCTAAACGCTTCTATGCTGTAATCGGTATACTAATAAATTTTGCAGGTATTGCATCTGGTTATCTGATGCAATGGGTATCAAATGCAAGAATAAAAACATCTGCAACTATTATAGATCCATGGCAACTTTCTCTTCAGTATCTAATGCTAGCTATTTTTTTATCAAGTGTGGTTATAATGGTAGTATACTGGTGGACCAATAAAAATTTGCTGACAGATACAAATCCTCATGATCCTAATCAGGTTAAAAAAGGAAAAACCACTTCGAAACAAACTTTAAAACAAAGCTTTCAACAGATATTATCTTCTAAGTATTTAGGTTGTATAGCTATATTAGTAATGGCTTATGGGCTTGCTGTAAATTTGGTTGAAGTTATTTGGAAACATCAGTTAAAATTACAATATCCAGATCCTAATGATTATAACATATTTATGGGTAAGATTTCCCAATATTCTAGTATTTTCACCTTATTTATGATGATACTTTGTGGAAGTAAAATTCTACAAAAATCTAACTGGAAAGCAAGCGCTAGCATAACTCCTATTATACTACTAGTAACTGGGGTTATTTTCTTTGTCATGATTATTTTTAAAGATGATCTTACTGGTATAGTAGCTTTTTGGGGTACAACACCGTTAATGGTAAGCGTTATTTTTGGTACTATACAAAGTATTCTAACAAAGTCTTGTAAATTTTCTTTTTTTGATCCTACAAAAGAAATAGCATATATTCCTCTTACAGAAAAAGAAAAAGTTCAAGGTAAAGCAGCTGTTGAGATAATAGGTGGAAGATTAGGAAAATCTGGAGGGTCACTTATACAACAATGTATGATTTTATGGTTAGGATCTTTAGCTGCAATTACCCCATATGTTGCGATTATACTTCTAGGTATTATTGCAACATGGATGTTTGCTATTAGCTCTTTAAGTAAACAATTCATCGAATGTGTTAACCAACAAACGGTTAAAGATGATCAGCATACAACTAAAAGTTATGAATACTATCCTCCTGAGAGCGATAAACAAAAAGCAAGTAGCAAAACCGATATTGAATCTTTAACAGCAAAACCTTTAGCATAGGATTGTTTATAAATATTCAGAGTAGAGGAGGTATACTTAACGTCCTACTTTATTATCTTCTCAAGACGATTTAGTCGCGATAATTTCTTGTTTACAAGTATATTTTTTATAAACATACTGCTCTATAATTTTTTTATATTGATTAGTTATGTTTTCGCCTCTAAGAGTATGTGTTTTTACACCATCAATAAATACTGGAGCGCTAGGATTTTCTCCAGTACCTGGCAAACTTATTCCTATATTTGCATATTTGCTTTCACCTGGACCATTTACAATACATCCCATAACGGCTACTTTAAGTTGCTCAACTCCAATAAGTTCATTGCGCCATTTACGCATTTTACTGCGTAAAAATTTATCTATTTCATCTGTTAATACTCTAAAAAAACTACTAGTGGTTCTACCACAACCTGGACATGAAGTAACTTCTGGAGAAAAGCTTCTTACATCTAATGCTTGCAAAATTTGCTGGGAAACTATAACTTCGTTTTCTCGCGGTTGATTTGGCTCTGGAGTTAACGAAGTTCTGATGGTATCTCCTATTCCTTGATACAATAATACACTCAATGCCGCGGAAGATGAGGTAATACCTTTGCTTCCCATACCTGCTTCTGTTAATCCTAAATGTAATGCATAGTTACACTTTGAAGCTAAAAGATTGTATACAGATATTAAATCTAGCACTCGAGAAACTTTACAGGAAATAATTATTTTTTCTTTTTTCATGCCGCGAGATACTGCTGTTTCAGCACTTGTAAGTGCCGATTGCACTAAAGCCTCATGAAGCACTTCTTGTGAACTCTTAGGAATACTATGCTTAGAGTTATCATCCATTAATTTAGTTAATATAGACTGATCTAAACTCCCCCAGTTAACTCCGATTCTAATTGGTTTATCAAACTTTAAGGCAGTATCAATAATCATATTAAAGCGATCATCTTTTTTATTGCCAAAACCTACATTACCAGGATTAATTCTATATTTAGCTAATAGCTCAGCGGCTTCAGGATACTTATTTAATAAGTCGTGTCCGTTATAATGAAAATCGCCAACTATAGGCACATTACAATTTTTTTGGGCAAGAAGATTAACTATTTTAGGTATGGCAATAGCAGACTGTTCATTATTTACAGTTACTCTTACTAATTCTGATCCTGCTTCTGCTAATTGATAAATTTGATTAGCTGTTGCTATTGCGTCAGCGGTATCAGTATCAGTCATAGATTGCACCACTATAGGTTCATTACCACCTATATAAACAGATCCTACTTTTACTTTATATGTTTTATGTCTTGTATTCATAGTTAATAAATAGTTTCATTTTTAATAACAGCTGCCAATTCTGAAGCGTAATCATCTACTTTATTTTGATCACAACTTTCAATCATGACCCTAATTAAAGGTTCTGTTCCTGATTGTCTAACTAATACACGCCCAGAATTACTCAATTGTTTTTGAATTTGCGATACAGTTTTAGAGATATTAGGGTTATCACTTATATTGAATTCTCTTGGCATCGGAATATTAATTAATTTTTGTGGGTATACCGTAATTGGTTTTACTAATTCTGCTAAAGATTTATTAGTTTCTATAATTATGGTTAATAATTGTAATGATACTATTAAACCATCTCCAGTGCTAGCTAAATTTTTACAAATTATATGTCCTGAAGATTCTCCACCTAAAATCCAGTCTAACTTGCTAAGCTGCTTATTAACGTATTTATCACCCACTGAAGTTCTAACTAAATTTATATCCTGCTCCTGAAGAGAAACCTCGACACCCATATTAGTCATTACAGTACCAACCACGCCACCTTTTAATAAATTCTTGTTTTTCCAGGCTGTAGCTATAACATATAACAGTTGATCACCATCGACAATATTTCCGTTATTGTCAACCATTATTACTCTATCGCCATCGCCATCAAAAGCTATTCCAATATCAGCTTGTGTTTCTAATACTAATTTTTGTAATTGACTAGGTGAAGTTGATCCGCAGTTATCATTGATATTAATTCCATTTGGCGATACACCAATAGCAGATACTTTTGCCCCTAGTTGCTTAAATATATCTATTGCTACCTTATAACAAGCACCATTGGCTGCATCTACAGCAATATGTATTCCGCATAAACTTAAATTTTTAACTGTTGACTTGCAATATTGCACGTATTTGGTTTCAGCATCTAGAAATACCTGTGACCTAGTTAGTTTATCGCAGCTTGTTACCTTTGCTTTTTCTTCTAATAGTTGTTCAATTTGATTTTCTAATTCAGAAGATAATTTTTTACCCTCTCTACTAAAAATTTTAATTCCGTTATCTTGATATGGATTATGTGATGCACTAATAACAATGCCAGCGTCAGCATTTAAATGCTTTGTTAGAAAAGCAATTGCTGGAGTTGGCATATTACCAATTAATACAGGAGTACAACCACAGGAAGATAGTCCTGCTGTTAATGCATACTCTATAAAATCACCAGAACTACGAGTATCTTTTCCTATAACTATTTTAGCTTCAGGTTGTTTGTTAAGTATTATTTGGCCTAACGCCCATCCTAAATGCATAATAAATGCAGGAGTTATTGGTGTTTCTCCTACTTTTCCACGAATACCGTCTGTTCCAAAATATTTCATATAGCTCCTTTAGCCATAATAAGAAAATATATTGTTTTAGCACAAATAACTTACAAAATATTAACTTTACACTTTCCCGCAACATCTTTTGTATTTTATTCCTGAACCGCAAGGACAAATAGCATTTCGATTGATTTTTTTATTAATCCTAGTTACTGGAGTTTGTTTAGAATCATTATTAGAGAAATGCAATGAATCGACATCTTCATGATTAAACTGCATATTAGTTGCTTGATTTCTATTTACAAATACTTCTTGTTGGCTTTCATCTTGAGTTGCTATTTTAACTTGAGAAATGATAGTAATAGTTTCATCTTTAATAGTTGCTAGCATTTCTTGGAATAATTTAAATGATTCCATTTGATATTCATATTTAGGATTTTTTTGTGCATAACCACGTAAATGAATCCCTTGGCGTAAATGGTCTAATTGTGCAAGATGTTCTTTCCATTTTTCATCTAAAACAGATAGCAAAATTTCTTTTTCAAAAAGTCGCATTCTATCTGCTCCAGCTGAATCTTCCTTTTTCTTATAGGAAGTTATGAATGCATCGAGAATTTTTTCTTTCAGTTGGAGCTCTTCTAAATGATCATCTGCATCTAACCATTGTTGTATCGTTACGTTTTCATTAAATTTAGATTGTAGCTTTTCTTCTAGCCCAGGGATATCCCACTGTATATCGGTAGTATTTGGTGGAATAAATTGACTAATAACAAGCTCTAAAACTTCAATACGCATTTGATTTATATGTTCTTCAATTTCAACGGCATCTAATAAATCGTTACGTTGCTGATATATAATACGTCTTTGATCATTAGATACGTCATCGTATTCTAGTAGCTGTTTACGAATATCGAAATTCCTGCCTTCAACTTTACGTTGAGCTTTTTCAATAGAATTAGTTACCATTCTATGCTCTATTGCTTCGCCTTCTTTCATACCGATTGCTTTCATTAAATTAGAAATACGCTCGGAAGCAAAAATACGCATTAAGCTATCTTCTAATGATAAATAAAATCTTGAAGATCCTGGATCTCCTTGACGGCCAGCTCTGCCTCTTAATTGGTTATCAATACGTCTAGATTCGTGTCTCTCAGTACCAATTATGTGTAATCCGCCTTGTTCAATTACTTGATCGTGCCTCTGTTGCCATGCTTGCTTAAGCTTACTAATTTTTTCTTCTGTTGGGTTATCTAGCTCGGCTATTTCGGATTTTAAATTACCACCAAGTGCTATATCTGTACCCCTACCAGCCATATTTGTTGCTATAGTTACCGCACTAGGAATTCCAGCTTGAGATATAATTTGTGATTCTTTATCGTGATACTTTGCATTTAAAACATTATGTTTAATTTTAGCCTTGGTAAGCTCTTTAGATAATATTTCTGACGCTTCTACAGATGCCGTACCCACCAATACAGGTCTGTTTTTTTCTGTTGCTTGTTTAATATCATCAATAATTGCCTTATACTTTTCTGCTATTGTTAAAAACACTAAATCATTTAAATCTTGTCGAATCATTGGTTTATGTGTAGGTATAACTAAAACTTCGAGACCATAGATTTGTTGTAATTCAAATGCTTCAGTATCGGCAGTACCAGTCATACCAGAGAGCTTTTCATAATTACGAAAATAGTTTTGGAAAGTAGTAGATGCTAATGTTTGACTTTCTGGATTAACCCGTAAGCCTTCTTTAGCTTCAATAGCCTGATGTATACCCTCTGCTAATCTTCTGCCATGCATGGTTCTACCAGTATGTTCATCTATTAATAATACTTGATTATCTTTTACTATGTATTCAACATTAGAATGAAACAAAGTATGTGCTTTTAAAGCAGCATTTACATGATGCAGTAACAATAAATTTTTGGCTTCGTATAAACTTTCTGACTCGGGTAACAAATTAGCTTGTTGTAATAACTCTTCTACGTGAAAATGTCCCTGCTCTGTTAATTCAACCTGTCGGTTTTTTTCATCTATGTAGTAATCGCCATCTGGTTCTTCTTCAGGGGTTTGATCTAAAATAGAAGTTGGTTTATCGTTTGATTTTTCTTGTTGTTCAAGCTTAGGTATAATTTTATTCATAGCCTTATATAGCTCAGAACTACTTTCTAGAACTCCTGAGATAATTAACGGTGTTCTAGCTTCGTCAATTAAAATAGAATCTACTTCATCGACAATAGCATAGGCTAAATCATTTTGTAGGCGCTCTTCTTTACGGAATACCATATTATTACGCAAATAATCAAAACCAAATTCATTATTGGTGCCATAAGTGATATCTGCATTGTAAGCTTCACGTTTTTCTTCTAAAGATTGGCTAGACTTTATAACGCCAACTGAAACCCCTAAAAACTCATATAAAGGACGCATCCAGTTAGCATCACGATTTGCTAGATATTCATTAACTGTAACCACATGAACCGGACTAGCAGAAAGAGCATTAAGGTATGCAGCCAAAGTTGCAACTAACGTTTTACCCTCGCCAGTTTTCATTTCTGCTATTTTACCCTCGTGCAGAACTATCCCACCGATTAGCTGTACATCAAAGTGGCGCATTTTTAAAGTTCTATAGCTAGCTTCTCTTGCAGTTGCAAAAGCTTCTACTAATAGATCATCTAAAGTTTCACCTTGTTGAAAACGCTGACGAAATTCTACTGTTTTATTTTTTAAGTTATCATCAGTTAAATTAGAATATTCATCATTTAAAGCATTAATAGCCTTAATTTTTTTGTCCATTCTTTTTAAATGTCTATCGTTTTTGGTTCCAAAAATTTTTTTAATAATTGCAGCAAACATATAAAGAATTATACCCTAGGAAATTTGTTAATTTAACCGCTATACATCTTAACATACACCTCGTAGCTGAAGACACATAAAGATATATTATAACCAAATATTAATAATATTATTTGCCATTATACACTTAGATAAAACAAATTTATACCATAATATAAAATTAATAACCTATATTACACATATTCAGCTAAAAATTAAATCATTGATATTCTTAAAACAGATAAATAGTTGATTTTTTATAGTAAATCTAACATATTGACATGCTTTTGATGTTAAATAAATTGAGGATAAATCTCTCTTGAAGTAAAAAAATACAGGTTTTCAGCAAGGGATTATAATTTTTTAGCTACACCTTCAAAGAGAAAGTGTACATTTGTATTGATAATCTACAAAATAGTACATACAGGTATAGGTGCATATTTTTTTAAGTTTATCTGTTGATTATAGTTTTCAACTACATTTTCAGCATCCCAACTAAAATTACCAGTGTATTCATCGTTCATATAAAATT
This sequence comes from Candidatus Gorgonimonas eunicellae, assembly GCA_929200395.1. Lineage (GTDB taxonomy): Bacteria > Pseudomonadota > Gammaproteobacteria > Pseudomonadales > Endozoicomonadaceae > CAKMZJ01. Next base: position 27,230 of record CAKMZJ010000007.1, read on the forward strand.
TTGTACAATCACTCCCTTTAAAATATCCTACAATACTGTTAATGCTAATAGGTATATCACTAAAAGGTTCAAAGAGGACTTCATTGCAAAGTAAGTGATTAGGATAGTTAGAGTTTACTTTTGTATCAATCATGTATTTATAATCTTTATGATTATCAATTCCAATATTAAAAGAATCATAGGTTTGTGAAACTGCAAAAACGCCTTCGCCTTCTCCGCTTTTAGTAAGTTTTAAAACAATATCATAACCATTAATCCGCTTCTGCACATCCTTCAATGATACAGGATTATTTAGGTGAGATTCGCTACTAATTTTTATTTCCTGTAATTCTCTTGTATCAAAACGATATATTAAACCAATAAAATATTTTTGAATAACGTATTTTTTAATATTCTTTCTAGGAAAAAAATTTTGTTTAGTTCTAAGTTTATTTTTAGTTCTAAGTTTATTTATAGCTTCTGCATCTTTTAGCTGTTGTATTTTTTCTTCTGGGATTAATATCTCTGTAAATAGATGATGATGATTATTATTTATTGTAGATGATTGCATTTTATTGCCCTCTATGTTTAATTTATGATTAGCGCTTCATAAAAAAAGATTATTAAATAATGATTAAGTTCAATAATCTTTATGCTTTTATAAATAAGATGCTTATTTTAATATGGTGGACTTTCACAGCAACCATGTATCTTGAAGTTGAATCTATATATAGATATAATGTAAATAACAGGTTGTCTTTGCATAAAATTATAATTAAAGAGAAATATCTATGATTAGCCATATTCCTGAAAAAGATATAGATGATATATCACTAAGATTTACCAATGAATTAAAAATAAATAATTTCTTAGGAGATATAGCTCTAGATTACGATCAAAGATATACCATGGCTACAGATAATTCTATCTATCAGCTAATTCCAAAAATTGTTTTATATCCTAAAAATACTAATGATATCAGTATTGCAGTTAAATTAATTAACAGTAAAAAATTT
>CAKMZJ010000007.1:28324-31025 GCA_929200395.1 Candidatus Gorgonimonas eunicellae
CAAATAAAACATTTAATCGCTGATACTAATAACGTTAATGCCATGCATTTTATTGAGTTTACTGGTAACTTAGCAAAAAAACTAATCAATAATCAAGCAGACGACCTATTAACTAATTTTAATAATACCAATATGCTGGGCTATAAATTATTATCTAATCCAGAAGATATACAAAAAATCTTAACCATGCGTAAATTATCTGTTGGTTTATTAGGTAGAATGCACGGCAATGCCAGACCAATTCCTTTCGTAGAAGACACTATAGTTCCACCAGAGTATTTAGCTGATTTTATTAGTGACTTTATTGAAATACTAGATTCTTACCAATTAAGTTATGGTATGTTTGGTCATACAGATGCTGGTGTTATGCACGTCAGGCCAGCTATTGATATGAAGCAAGAATCACCCAAAATATTAATTAGAGAAATTACCGATAAAATTGTTACTCTCACTCAAAAATACGGCGGAGTACTATGGGGAGAACATGGCAAAGGATTTCGTTCAGAATATAACTCTGTTTATTATGGTAAGTTGAATAAATGTTTACAGCAAATAAAAACGGCGTTTGATCCTTATAATAAATTAAATCCAGGAAAAATATCTGTAGCTGAAAAAACTAAAATCAATATAATTAAAATAGATCAACCTGCTACCCGAGGGGAAGCAGACAAAATAATCACTACCACATTATTCAGTGAATTTTCTCAAGGGTTGTATTGTAATGGCAATAGTGCATGTTTTAATTACAATCATAATCAACTTATGTGCCCTACTTTTAAGGTAACAAAAAATAGAATTCATTCGCCTAAAGGTAGGTCAGGACTAGTAAGAGATTGGCTTAGGCAGCAAACTTTGGCTAAAGTAGATATTGCTGAGCTGATAAAAAAACTTAGAACCAAAGGCAAGTCTATGTTTTGGAGCAAGTTGTTATACAAGCTACAAAATATAACTAATACTAAATACAGAAAAAATTTTAATCATCAGGTATACAATGCTTTAGATCAATGTACAGGTTGTAAATCATGTGCTGGTCAGTGTCCAATTAATATAAATATTCCCGATATTAAATCCAGATTTTTTGAGCTCTATTTTAGTTGTTATTTCCGACCTTTAAAGCATTATCTTGCTGCTAATCTTGAAGTCATGCTACCTTATTTGGCATATTCAAAAGTTATTTATAATAAATTTGCTAGCAATAACTTTATTAATAGTATGGTTAGTAAATTATGTGGTTTACGTGATATTCCTCAAATTAGTTGTATATCGCCAACTAAAACATTATGTGCTGTTGGTGCACAAACTATAGATATAGCTAAAATACAAGCTCTACCTGTGGCAGATCGTGACAACATGGTTATATTAATTCAAGATGCTTACACTAGTTTTTTTGATACTAACGTAATAACAAGCTATGTAACTTTATTGCAAAAACTAGGATATACTCCATTAATTGCTAACTATTTTCCTAGTGGTAAAGCAATGCATGTACTAGGTTTTTTACACAAGTTTAATAAATTAGTAGCAAAAAATTATAGCTATTTACAGCAATTATCGCAATTAGAAATTCCAATGATTGGTATTGATGCCGCAACAACTCTTATGTATCGTGATGAATACAAACAAATAATTACTAAAATGCCTAAAATAGAATTGTTATCGGAATGGTTATCTAGCAAACTAGATAGAATAAAAAAACATCAATTTAATTTAGAAGGTGAGTTTACTTTATTGACGCATTGTACTGAGTTATCTATGCTACCTAATAGTTCGCAACATTGGCAACATATTTTTAGCGCCTTCGGATTAAAGTTAAAACATCAAGCTACAGGTTGCTGTGGCATGGCTGGCTTGTATGGTCATGAATCGAGTAATTACCAAAATTCACATAAAATATACCAACTAAGTTGGCAAAAAATCATTAATAATACCGACAACATAAATAATTTAGTAGCTACTGGATATTCTTGCCGTAGCCAAGTTAAACGTTTTGCAAATAAAACTTTGCCTCATCCGGTAGAAGCAATAGTAAATCAATTTAAAAAATTTTATTAATATTAGCTTTTATTATTTAATTATTAATTAATTGTAAATTAATTTGTGTTATTGCATAATTTAGATTACAATTTGAAATGATTAAGTGGTAAACCAAACCTTTTAATTTTAATTTTAATAACAATAATAAGAGAAAATTATTATGCTTAGCTTCAAAAAAATTATTCCTATTCTAATTATATTCTGCTCTTTTAATTTATGGGCAAGAACACATAAAGAAGCAGTATATTGCTTCTTAGATACAATTAACTTTGACGAGACTTTATCGAAACTTAAGGATTTTACTTTAAGTCAGCAACTAAGCGTTATGCCTGATATGGTTCCATATAAAAAAGTCATAAAAGATTTTTTAGATATATGTATATATAAAGAAAATTATCTTAAAGGTAAAGTCGCAGATTTATATCAAGATAGTTATACACTGGAAGAGTTAGATCAACTAATTGATATAATAGAATCAAAGCCCATACTAAAGTCATATATAGATAAAAGCAATGATATTTCACGACAATTATCTGATATAATGAAAGAAAGAGTAATAGCAAATAAAAATGTTTTAATTAATATGATAGATGAAATGAGCGAAGAATTAACAATAAATGAAGATTCTAGTTCTGATGAAGATTCTAGCTCTGATGACGATTCTAGC
>CAKMZJ010000007.1:31125-47820 GCA_929200395.1 Candidatus Gorgonimonas eunicellae
GATTCTAGCTCTGATGACGATTCTAGCGCTGATGAAAATTATGGTTCTGATGAAAATTATGGTTCTGATGAAGCTATCAATTAGTAGCGTAAAATTCATTACTTTAAGTACATAGTGTAAGGCATGAAGTTTGATTACTTATTATTTTAAGTAAAAGTGTTAACTAAAGTTTAAACTGTTACACTTGATTTTATGCTGTTTAAAATTTAATCTGCTAGAAAAAATATTATGTATAACTTATACATCTTTTTCTTTAGCCCTGAAACCTAGCATTTTCATCTGCCATCTTGTATATAGCAGGAAGTTCAAAATGCTATGTCTATGTTCATAAATAAGCTATTATACATAGCTTATTCTAAAGAACAGAACCTGTATTTCTACCTTCCATGTGTATAAGTATAAATCATACTTACATATTAATAGTTTATACTTATGGTACCTCTTTTAAATTGATACTATTATAGTCATTTATTGTTTTGTCTTTTACTAACAACTCTTTAACTTTACTTTTAGTATTTTGTATATAAAGAGAGTAATTAACTGATTTACAGTATTTATAGCATGGAGTAATTATATGATTTGTTATACCAATACCTGCCATTACAATAACAAAAATAGCAAATGGTACACCTATCATTCCCGCAATAACATAACCAAAGATTCTACAGTTATCGTCTTGAAGGTAAATCATTGCATTGATGCAACTAGAAGGAATTTCTCTTAATATAGAAAAACCTGTCTGATTACCAAGTTTTGTATCAGAAATATCTCTTTTTAATATATCATATTTTATACAACTATTGCATGCTATATGGTCAACATCATTACCGCATGCTGAAAAAAAATAATTATATATATTTGTTGGCATTCCTACTAAAGAATTTAATGTATCAATTAAGAAAAAATATCCTTGTTTCATATATTGGTTTGCTATTATGTTATTAGGGTTATCAAGAAAAACCATCTCTTTGAATTTGTCTAGTTTACAAATGTTACCTAGGTCATTACGTATTTTTTCAGAAAATGCAGATGATGCAAGCTGACTACAATTAACTTCAATAGCATAAGAATTTATTGAAACGAGTAGAAGTATAGTTATTAGTATTTTATTCATAGTTTTTTCTTAAGTATAATAAATTAAAGTTATAACTTGCTTATAACTTGCTTATAATTATTCATTTTTATAGCTAATATTAATTTTTTATATAAATTGTAAACATGTTTTGAAGGTATTCAAATACAGCAGTTAAATTTTTGTGTCTCCTAATCGTTATGGTTAATAAAATTTTATATCTTGTTAATACTTTTTTAATTTAGACTAACTCGATCGACGTAGTAGAGAAAAATAGTATACAATTAAATAATAAATATTGAAATAGAGATTCTACTTGCATAACAAAGTGAAATAGCTTTTATACAAGAATATATAAGAATCGCTTATATGTCTATAAAGGTCTTTAAGCCTTTTTTTTCACTTATAGATAAATACAATCTAGCCATAAAATCACTTACTGAAAAGACGTACCTTTAGGTAAAAGGTGTATATACAGATACTAAATTACAACATATGATTAAGAAGTTAAATTATTTTACAGTTTATATTGGCCTAATTAAAATTTAAACATTAATATATTAGTAATAGATACCTTACTTTTATTATTCTTTACAGAAGATAGACCTAATTTATGGAAAATTTTAAAAAAAGTCTTAAAAAAACTACTATCTCTATTGAATTACAAGGCATTATATATCAATATTGGCAAAGGATGTTGTCTTGCTCTGATGCTCAGATTCAATATCTACTACGTAATTTAACATCTATACAAATATTACAAATTATTAATGTCTGGGGAGGTAGTGATTTTGCGGCAGAGCTTTGTATTAAAAATCCTAAATGGTTAATACAAATACTTAGCTTGACTGATGAAGAATTAATTTTACGTGGAACATCTCATAAAAGCAGACTAATACAAGTTTTAACTGAGGTTAATTCAGAAAAACAATATATGAATTTACTAAGATGTTACCGTAATGAAGAAATGCTACGTATAATCTGGCTTAATCATAATCGTATTATACCTATGGAAGAATTAGTAAAAGATATCTCTATTTTGGCTGATTGTTGTGTTTCACTAACTTTAGATTTTGTGTATTCATCTCAATGTAGTTTATTTGGAACTCCATTTTCTGACCCTATAGTGAGTAAAATTCCTAGTCAGCAATATTTATCTGTAGTAGCTTTAGGAAAACTAGGATCAAATGAATTAAATTTAAGTTCTGATATAGACCTAATGTTTTGCTATCATCATCACGGGGAAACTAAAGGAGCAGCGCGTGGTATATCTAATAAAAATTTTTTTACAAAGGTATCTCAAAGACTAATACATATACTTAACCATATTAACGAACAAGGGTTTGTGTTTCGAGTAGATATAAGATTAAGACCATATGGAGATTCTGGACCTCTAGTAATGTGTTTAGCAGAGTTGGAACAATATTATCAAGATCATGGGAGGTCATGGGAGCGCTATGCACTATTAAAGGCTAGAATTATAGCGGGAGATTTTACTACAGGAAATCTGTTACTAACTAAATTAAAACCTTTTGTATTTAAAAAATATTTAGATTTTAGTAGTGTATCTTGCTTACGTAATATTAAAGATCAATTAACACATGAAATTAAATTAAAACAAATAGAACATAATATAAAACTCGGTTCTGGGGGTATTAGAGAAATAGAGTTTATAGTTCAATCGTATCAAGTAATATATGGTGGTAAAGATAATACCTTACAAAAGAATAATACTATAAAAACCCTAAATTTACTTCAGAAAAAAAAATATCTGCCTCAAAAAATAATTGAAGGCTTGTATGATAATTATGTGTTTTTAAGAAATCTTGAGCATGCTATGCAGTCTATATATGATCAACAAACACAAGAATATCCACAAAATAAGTTATTACAACAAAGAATTGCTTTAGCTATGGGATTTGTTAATATCGATTCTTTAAATACTAAATTAATAGAATGTAAAAAATTTGTTTCTAAATGCTTTAATAAAATTATTACTAAGCCTATATCTACAGATGAAACTTTACAATTAAAAAAATTAGCATCTATATGGACAGGAAAGCTATCTGAAAAAGATTCAATAACTTTATTAATTAAAAAAAATTTTCAGAATCCACAAGAAATTATTAATAAGATTAAACTATTAAAATTAGAAAGCATAGCAAAAAATGTGCGTCGACAAAGCTTAGAACGTTTAGATAAATTTATTCCTGTTTTATTAAAGAGTGCTTCTACATCTACAAAACCAGATTTATTCTTTTTAAGGATATTATTATTAGTTGCAGCAGTTCTCAAAAGAACAGCATATTTAGTTTTATTAATAGAAAATCCTAAGTTATTATTTTTTTTAGGAAATGCATTTAGTAAAAGTATTTGGATTACTGAACATATAATAGAGTATCCACAGCTTTTAGATGACTTATTTACTTTACTTAATATAAAAAAAATCCCAACCCGTGAACAATTATTATTAGATCTTAATGAACAGTTGTCATCTGTAAGTAATGATGACTTAAATGAACAAATGGAGTGTTTACGACATTTTAAAATATTTCATTTACTAAGAGTAAATATTGCCCAAATAGCTAATAAATTGCCATTAATGAAGATTAGTGATTACTTAACTTATTTAGCAGAAGTGATAGTTACTTGTAGTTTAAATATTTCTTGGAATACTATAAGCTTAACATATGCTAATACTCTAGTAGAACAGCAGCCTATTATTGAAAATTTTATTATTATCGCTTATGGTAAACTAGGTGGAATAGAGTCTAGTCCGGCATCAGATTTAGATTTAGTTTTTATTTATGACAATAAAAATATTGAAAACAGCTTATATACAAGTGATTTTTTTACTAAATTAAGCTTAAGAATAACTCATATATTATCAACTAAAACTATTTCAGGAAGTCTATATGAGGTTGATACTAGATTACGACCATCTGGAGCAGAGGGTTTATTAGTATCTTCAATAGCAGGTTTTAAGCACTACCAAGCTAATGTTGCATGGTTATGGGAGCACCAGGCATTAGTTAGAACTCGTATTATTGCTGGAGATAAAAAACTAGCTAAAAAATTTTCAAAAATAAGAAAAGATATTTTATGTACCAAAAGAAATAAAATTACTGTTTATAAAGAAGTTATCAATATGCGAAGTAAAATTAAAAATAACTATTACAATAAAAATAAACATATATATATTAAATTTCCTATTGATCGTTACTTTAATTTAAAACACGGAGATGGTGGTATAATAGATATTGAGTTTTATATTCAAATGTTGGTTTTAATACATGCACATACGTATAATCAATTGATAAAATGGACTGATAATGTTAGAATTCTTGAAACTTTAAAGAAAATAAAAATTATAACTGAAAAACAAGCAAATCTATTAACAACTGCATATAAATATTATAGAGAGTTAGTACATAAAAAAGACATCGATAATAAAGATCATTTTGTGGAGATTAGTAAAATAAAAAATTTTTCTAAAGAAGTATGTATATTATGGAGTGCTATAGAAAAACAAATTGCTAGGTAATGAAAATTTTAGTATACAATTATTTTTAAGTAATAATATTTTGATTAATTGTTAATTGCAACCTAGCTAATACATCTATTTTGAGTTTTAAATAAATATTATTTAAGGTGTTAATGTGACTAATCAAGCTTCTAAAAGTATTTCTATTCATCCTAATGTTGATAATGGTATAAACCCTACTGATAAAAGCTTTAAAGGAGGTACTTTGCAATGTAAATGTGATAAAGATAAAGTTACTATTGCTATAAGCAAACAATGTTCTAATACTCATGTTTGTGGTTGCTCTAAATGCTGGAAACCTAAAGGAGCTCTTTTTGCACAAATTTCTACAATACCTAAAGCTAACTTAAAAATAATTACTAATAATACAAAGCTAAATATTCTCGATAAAACTACCGCAATTCAAAGACATTTTTGTCAACAGTGTGGCGTTCACATGTATGGTAGAATTGAGAATAAAGAGCATCCTTTTTTTGGATTAGATTTTATTCATTCAGAATTATCTACTGATAAAGGCTGGGAAGCACCAACATTTGCGGCTTTTGTATCTTCAATTATTGAAACAGGTACAGATCCTAAAGATATGAAAAAAATACGCCAGCAACTTAAAAATTTAGGCCTAACACCTTATGATTGCCTCTCGCCAGAATTAATGGATGCTATTGCAATATCAGTTTATAAACGCAACAAATGAAAACTAACATTTTCATCTGCCACCTGTATATTCTTTATTTTTTAACTAAATCTTGTTTGTCTACTTTCATGTATACTAATAAATTAGATGCAATATAAATTGAAGAATAAGTACCTACACTAATTCCAATAATTAATGCTAAAGAAAAATTATGTACGGCTTCTCCACCAAATAAAAATAGCGCAACTAAAACCATTAATGTAGTTCCAGAAGTTGCTAGTGTTCTACCTAAGGTTTGGGTTAAAGAAATATCGATAATTTCTTTGATATCAGACTTACGTAATTTAGTAAAATTTTCTCTAATTCGATCATAAACAATAATAGAGTCGTTTAAAGAATAACCTATTACCGCTAAAATTGCTGCTAATACAGTTAAATCGAACTGTAGATCAAATGCAGAAAACACCCCTACTACTAAGATAACATCGTGTAATAGTGCAGATACAGCTCCAACTGAAAACTTAAATTGAAACCTTAATGAAATATATAGCATTACTAATGCTAATGCTATTAATAATCCTAATACTCCTTGCTCTTTTAATTTTTCACCAACTTGAGGTCCTACAAATTCAATTTTATTAACCTTAATAACCCCAGAATAGTTATTAGCCAACTGCTCAGTTAATATTTTACCTGTAGATGCATCTGCTTTAGATACCCTAATATTAATAGTTTCTGCTGAGCCAAACTCTTGTACAAGAAAATCTTTATATTGTAGTTCAGTTAACTGATTACGGATATCGATTATTTTAACTGGCTTATCGTATTGTAATTCAATTAATATGCCCCCGGTAAAATCCAACCCAAAGCTCATACCTTTAAAAGCTATAGATAATAAAGATATTACTAATAAAGCTGCAGAAATAACAGTAGTTATGTTATGCAAGCGCATAAAGCGAATAATTTTAGTGTTTGTCATAATTTATAAGTCTTTTATATATGTAGTTTTTCTAGTTTACGTCTGTTACCATAAATAATATTAACTAAACTTCTAGTCAAAGCGATAGAGGTAAACATAGAAGTTAAAATACCAATACATAAAGTTATGGCAAACCCTTTTATAGATCCAGTACCAACAGCAAATAAGATTATACCTACTATTAATGTAGTTATATTACCATCGAATATTGAAACGAAAGCTCTGCTGTAGCCATCATAGATTGCGTGTTGTATTTTTTTACCTTGTGCAATTTCTTCACGAATACGTGAAAATATTAATACATTAGCATCGACCGCCATACCCAAAGTTAATACTATTCCAGCTATGCCAGGCATAGTAAGTGTAGCGCCAATAATACCCATGACTGCTAATAATAATAATAAATTCATCAATAAAGCTATATTTGCTAATAAGCCAAAAAACTTATATACCGCAAGCATAAAGACCATTACTAAAATTAAGCCAACAATGGTAGACTTTACTCCCATTTGTATGTTTTCAGCTCCTAAGCTTGGACCTATAGTGCGTTCTTCAACAAAATACATTGGTGCTGCTAGAGAACCTGCACGTAACAATAAAGCTAATTCAGAGGTTTCGGCAACACTACGTAATCCGGTAATTCTAAAATTATTACCTAAAGCACTTTGAATAGTAGCAAGACTAATAATTGATTTTTCTTCACGGAAAGATAAATGTTCAACTTCTTGTTGTTTGCCATCTACTTCTTCGGTAACCGTAGTTGCAACTGGTTTCTGTTCGACAAATACAACAGCCATAGCTTTACCTATATTGCTACGAGTTGCTTTATTCATTAATAAGCCACCGTGGTTATCAAGTGTAATATTTACTTGAGGCATTCCTGTTTGCGTATCGAAATTAGATTGTGCATTTGCTACTTGATCTCCTGTTATAATAACGTCTCTTTCAAGTGCAACTTCGGCATCTGGATTATTGCGCATAGGAAAATATTCGATTGCTGCCCTACTAGTTTTGCTGGTAGCCTCTAAACGAAATTCTAAGTTTGCCGTTTTACCAATAATTCTTTTTGCTTCTGAAGTATCTTGCACTCCAGGTAATTCTACAACTATACCAGTTTTACCTTGACGCTGTACTAAAGGCTCAGAAACACCAAGTTCGTTGACGCGGTTTCTTACTGTTACTAAATTTTGTGATAGCGCGTATTCTTCTAATTCTTTTATTTTAGCATTAGAGAATTTATAAGTTATGGTATATATATTATCGTTAAATTCCTTTTCGGTTATTATTTGTGGGAATTCTTTTTTAATTTTTTTAAGAGCTTGATCGCAGATAGTTTCTTCAGTAAAAGCTAGTTGCCTATCGGTTGTATCACGCTTTTGGATTGAACGATATTTTATTTTATCTTTACGTAGTATCGATTTAATTTCACTAGAAATCATATCTAGTTTATCTTGAATAGCTTTAGAAGAATTAACTTCTAACAGAAAATGCACCCCACCAGATAAATCTAAGCCTAGCTTCATTGGCCAAGCACCAAGTTGTTGTAACCAATTAGGTACAGTTGGAGCTAAATTTATAGCTATAATATAATCATTACCAAGCATTTTTTTTATAATTGATTTAGCAAGTTGTTGTTGCTCAACATTGGCTAAACGAATACGGATAAATTTTGTTTCTGTATCTGTAGCTTTTATTTTTACTCCCTGAGATGTTAACTCGGTTACTATTTTTTGTAATTCTATTGTCGATGAGTTAATCGTACTTATGGCACTAGTTCCTGATATTTGTATAGCAGGATCAGAAGGATATAAATTAGGTAGAGCGTACACTATACCCAGAATAACAACCATAAATATTATTATATTTTTCCATAATGGATATTTATTGAGCATGATTCTCCACTTCGCTTGGTAACAATTGTTATAAAGATATACGTAGCAAGACTTTTAAGCTGTCATACTGCTACTTGCATAACTTCTAATTTTACACTAAAAATTATTAAATTCAACTATAATATGGATAATACTGATTCTACTTAGAGATCTGTGTTTTTAGCAAGTGATTTTGAGTCTATTAACAATGCTACTAAGAGTTCTGTGATCTGAAGATGGGGTTTGAAGTAGGTTTTTGATTAACCTAGAATGGTAAGGTCGCTAAAATTACTTATTGATGTTTTAACCTAATATTAAATTTTTATATTGTAACCATACTTTTTAAATAATTACATAAGGGATCTGCAAAATGGATTGCTAATAGTGATAATGCATCAAATAAACTAGAAGATGCAAGCACATGATCAGCACTAAAACTAAAGTTAATTGGTATATACACGTGGCAAAAGCTTAGAAACCTTGCCCTCTGATGGCTATTAAAAAGATTTACTTCATCGTTAAAACATTTTACTTAGCCCTAAAACCTAGTATTTTTATCTGCCACCTGTATAATACTTACGAAGATGTTTGATAAATATTTTCTCTATTAATTCTGAAATATACCACATCTTTCTTTGCAGTATAAATTTAGGTTTAGCAATAATTAGTTGATCTTTTGTTGCCAATGAATCCTTTATAGCTTGAAATATAGAATTAATTAATTCTTCTTGGTTGTTATATTTATTTAATGGAGTATCGTTGTTGCCACTTGCTAAATTTGTATCTATTATGTCTTGTAATCTATCGGCAAAATCAGTTATTTGCTGTTGTTTGCAATCTTCAACAATTGCAGATAAATCATCTTTAGTTAAATTAGCTAAACAGTATTTTTGTCTAAATAAAAAACTAAAAATATCTGTAAACTCTGGTTTATAGTTATCAAGTTTACGAAAATTAACTAAAGTTATAAGATGTAAATCTCTAGATTTAGCATCTGCTCCTATAATTCTATATTTTTCCAGACGATATCTTGATAGAGATGTAAGCATAGGTAAATTTATTTTGTTAATTTCTTCAAGTGAATCCACAATAATATGCGTCATTTCGCCCCTGTCATTGGGATCGAAAAATGATATTTTTAAATTGTTTTCATATCGTTCTATTGATAAAGCCATAGAATGTGTTGTAGTGTTAAAAGTAAAGTTTTCACAATGTCCTGGGGGTTGATTCCAAACGTAAGCAGATAAATCTTTTAATACGCTATTAAAACTATTAAAAGAACAGCTGTAGGTAAATCCATCAGGATTATCTTGTGCAACTAAATTACCAGATATGGGATGTTTTGATAATAAAAATGCTACAGCAAACTCTGCGCTCATAAAACCATTTGGTAATTTGTATCTCATATACTTGTCAACAGGCCCTCCATTTATAAACTCCATCATTATAGAGTGTAGTTCTTCTGTGATTATCATCAAGTAATAAGGATTGCATAAATTTTTTATCTTGATACCTTTTGTATCTATAATATCATCATTCAACCATTCCTTTATACGTTCTATATATTCGTTAAAAATTCTAGAGTTAAACTCATCGCCTGCTTTTGAAAGTATAGATGCTAATTCACTAATATCTTCCAGTGTTGATTCTGATAAAACATGTCTACATGTTATGTTGAAATCACAAATTTTAATAGTACAATCATTAACTTCATTAAATCTATTTGTTGAATAAAAATCTGCTAAAGGTCGTTTTAAAGATTTAGTATCATTAAAAAACGGCTGTTTCATGAACTGTTTAACATTTTTCATCTTATTAAAAGATGCTTGTCTTGTTGCTATAGCATAAGATAGGTGTCGGCATACATAAGTATCATAGCGACTAGGATTGAATTCAAATCTTTTTTCACCTGTTTTTGTAATTATCCCACTGATCTCTCCTATATTATTTTTATCATTATATTTTAGTAAATGAGGATCTATGTTTTCTACATCTAGGCTTTCTTTAAATAATATTATTTTATTGAAAGTTATTACTCTAACTACATAAGATATAAGCTTTTTAATTTTAAAAAAGAAATCATTTATTGTTTTTCCATTAACTTCTAAATAACGTGCTGTTTTTAGTAATTTTTGATATTTTTTAACATCGTAATTATTTTGTGGTTTTGCTTCGATATTTTCCATCGAAACTATATATTCTGCGATTTTTGCTGGTGTGCTATTACTTATTACATCCATATAATTAAACTCCATTTTTAAATTATTATACTTTTTATTGCTTTCACGGAAAATGCTTTATGTGGCTTTTATAGTGCTATATTATACCCTTTTTATGTGCTTTTGTCAATCCTTAGGAGATTTTTGGGCAAACACATCTAAATTGTTGTATTTTAAGGCTTTTAAGCTAATAATTAGCTATTCAAGCTAGGTAATTATCTAGGGAGGCGGTGCATAGATATTTTACAAAGTATAGAAGATAAAATATCTAAAGAGTTTGCAGAATGTTGCGGTGAGAAAAATCAAGCAAGGTAACAGCAGTAAAAACTTATGGTCACTTGCTGAAAACCTGAGCTATATAATAGTATATTATTTTGTTTTTAGTTTATTTAATGTGCCTTTAGGTAAAGCAGAAACTATTGAATGTTTTTGAAAATTAATTTCTGTATTATCGTTTACTAAAAGAGTAACAAAGTTATCATTTATACGAGTGATTTTTCCGGATATACCACCAGTTGTAGTTACTTCATCGCCTTTAGCTAAGGTATCAAGCAAGTTTTTATGCTCTTTGTTACGCTTACTTTGTGGACGCCAAATTAATAGCCAAAACACTAAAACAAATACTGCTAATATAGCTAATTGCGCTACCATGCCTTGAGGTTGTTGACCTGCTGTTCCAGTGCCGCCAATGGTTGCTGCAGCTTCAGCATGAGCTTCTGAAAAAAAAGAAAACATAAGTAAATTCTCCGTTGTTAGATAAAATTAAACTCTTTATTGCTTAAGAATTATTCGTTCTTAAGCGGTAAAATTCAGATACAAATTGATTTAAAGACTGATTAACAATTGCATTTCTGATTTGTGACATTAGTCTTTGATAGTAGCGTAAATTATGAATTGTATTGAGCATTGAACCTAATATTTCTTTACATTTATCTAAATGATGCAAATAGGCTCGAGAAAAATTTGTACATGTATAGCAATCACAATTATGCTCTAATGGTCGTTGATCCGTTTTATATTTGGCATTACGTATTTTAATGACTCCAGACTCTACAAATAAATAGCCGTTTCTAGCGTTTCTGGTTGGCATAACGCAATCAAACATATCAACACCACGCAATACCGCTTCGACTATATCTTCAGGTTTACCTACTCCCATTAAGTATCTTGGACGATTACTAGGAAGTTTTGGTGTAGTATGCGATAAAATACGATGCATGTCTTCTTTAGTTTCACCAACCGATAATCCGCCAATAGCGTATCCAGAAAAACCAATATCTGTTAAACCTGCAATAGATTGCTCACGTAATTCTTCAAACAAACCACCTTGGACAATACCAAATAATGCCGAAGGGTTATCAGCATGAGCTAACTTAGAACGTTGCGCCCATCTGAGAGACATTTCCATAGATTTTCTAGTATCAGCAAAGTTGGCATCAGGTTGCAAGCATTCATCGAAGATCATTACTATATCGGAACCTAACTTACGCTGAATCTCCATAGATATTTCTGGAGATAAAAACACATTAGAGCCATCGATTGGAGATTTAAAGTTAACACCTTCTTCAGATATTTTACGTAAATTTCCTAAACTGAAAACTTGAAAACCACCAGAGTCGGTTAAAATAGGACCAGACCACTGAATAAATTCATGCAGACTACCATATTGAGCGACAATATCTGCTGTGGGCCTAAGCATCAGATGAAAGGTGTTACCTAAAATAATTTCTGCACCTATATCTTTTATATCTCTTGGCAACATAGCTTTGACTGTGCCGTAAGTCCCTACAGGCATGAAACAAGGCGTTTCGACTGTGCCTCTGGCAAAAGATAACCGCCCTCGGCGAGCTTGATCATCTGTGCCTAAAACTGTGAAATTCATAAAATAACTAAATCCGTAACTTGCATACTATATAAAATATGTAGATTATAGCAAATAGACAAATTAAAGCTAATTTAAATTTAGTATAGTTTTTAGCGTGCTAGCGATGTCTTGGCAGTTACCACTAGCATAGCCTGCACCAATTTTTTTTAAAAAAGGTATTCTATTGGTAACATTTACTCCTATGTTTCTTATAGTTTTGCTAATTATGTTGGTATTGTTAAATAATAAATAGATACTATGTACCACAGAATTCATGGCACAATTAGCTACAAAACGTTTTCTTGCATAGCTACGGAGTATTTTAACATCACCGATGTTCTTTCCTTGTTTCTTTGCTTGTATTAGCGTACTAGCTAAACATTGTACATCTTGAAATCCCATATTTACCCCTTGCCCAGCTAGTGGATGCACCATATGGGCAGCATCTCCTACTAATGCTAAATTAGGTAAACAATAGTTACTAGCATTGGCTTTAGATAACGGAAACGCCCCAGAGCTAACAATATTAATTATTTTAGGTAAAAGTTGTGGAAAGTTAGCTTCAATTTGTTGTTGCTGTTGCTGGGAATTCATTTGCGATAAACTATTCGCTTTGATAGCACTAGTATGCCAAATTAACGAAGCATAATGCTTATTTGCATTTGAAGCTAATGGTAAAAAAGCTGTAGTGTTATCTTCAGCAAATTGTTGCCAAGTAGTCATTCCGGCGGGTTCGGCTATTTCTACTACAGCAGTAAAACAATGTTGCGAATATTCAGTTTTAGTTATGCCTAACCCCGATGACTTACGCACAAAAGATTCTGCTCCATCTGCTCCTACTAATAAATTAGCAGTTATATGTTGGTTATCAGTTGTTATTATCGATGCCAGATTTGCATCTAAATTTAACGCTGTTATTGTCGAAGGTGGTAAAATAGTTACATTAGAGTGATTATTTAAAGTTTGTAATATTGCTTGTTGTACTTGCTGGTTTTCTATTATATACCCAAGGAAGTCTTGTTTAATTAAATCAGCCTCAAAACTTAACTGATTGTTATTAAAGAGTCGATGATTTGCTTCTAAGTAATCCCATACTTTAAGTTGAGTATATGGGGCTTTTTTATTTTCAGGAATTAATTTCCAAGCACCTATGGCTTCCAATAATGCTTGTGAATT
This sequence comes from Candidatus Gorgonimonas eunicellae, assembly GCA_929200395.1. Classification (GTDB taxonomy): domain Bacteria; phylum Pseudomonadota; class Gammaproteobacteria; order Pseudomonadales; family Endozoicomonadaceae; genus CAKMZJ01. The sequence goes on from CAKMZJ010000007.1 coordinate 44,485, forward strand.
AGGATTAATAGCAGAGACTCTAAGCGTTGGCACTTCGGTGTTTGCTACTGATTTAAATTGTTGTTTATCTATAATAGCTACGTTAAAGTTATTATCTCCTAAAAAAGTTGCTAGCGCGCTACCAACCATACCCAAGCCAATAATTAACACATCAAAATGTTGTTGTTTCATCTGTTATATTCCAGTATAACATATCATTTATTGATTATATATTTTCTACAGCTTTTAACTAGAAAGTGCGTTGCAGGAGATAGAAAAAATATATTTGTTGGGCTATTCTAACCGTATTGTTAAATATTTTCAATAAAATTAACTTCATGAATTAATCATTCAGGTTACGTGACTTGTTGATTTTGTATCTTTTAATAAGATATTTTCAATGAGTTAATATATCTTGGGTATCAATGCAAAATGACTTAGCTGAGTCATAATGATAAAAATTAAAAAGTATACTATTTACACGACTTATATTCCTTGCCTTATAAATAGTTATATTTTAACACGTAATGCTAAACACTTCCATTTTAGCAATCACCACCACTAAAGTAAACAGGAGTAGAACCACCTGAACCCTGTAGTGCTAATCGAAGGCATCCACCGCATCCAAGAAGACAAGAATGAAATATATTTCTTTCTGATTCAATTTTAATATTAATATGATCCTTCTTATTTTTACCTTTTCGCACTAAATTATAATCTAATTTATGCGCTCCAGTAATATGACGTTTAAATCCTTCATGTTTACTATCTTTATTTATAACATGTGTTTTGGATTTAGTAGAGGTTATACCTGGGTCACCCCAGCAATTTATTATAGTTTTATCATACAGATGCATTATTCTGACCCTAGTACACCAATGATAAATTGGTATTTCCCTACGATTTTCTGTTTTTTGTTTTCTAGAATAAAAATATTCTAAATCATAGTTATCAGTATTTGTTGTACTTATATTTGTCTCTAATGTCTTCATAATTTAAAAAATATATTGTTTTTATCATTTAAATTGTTATTGTAAATGAATTTTATGTTATTAACTTGATTGATTATATTCAAAATAAAGATTTTAGTTTGCAATCTATAATATGAATAATAGTTTTTTGTAAATATAAACCCAGTATTTTAAACTGTAAATACACTTAATAGATCTTTATATTTTCAGAAAGTTCATTTAAGTGTGTAACTTGAGTTAATCATTGTTTTGATTTATAAATAGTTATATTTTTTTATGCACTTACAGCTAAAAAATGTATAATTAACGTTGTCTAATTAATGAGTCTAACAATAAGCTTTATGTTAACTAATAACATTTATTTAAAAAAGAGGATATATGTCAAATAATAATTTTATTAAATCCAAAGCTGCTATTGCTTGGGAACCTAACAAGCCTTTAGTTATTGAAGAAATAGACGTAATGTTACCAAAAAAAAACGAGGTTTTAGTTAAGATAATAGCTACAGGTGTGTGTCATACCGATGCCTTTACTTTATCAGGTAGGGATCCTGAAGGTATATTTCCTGCTATTTTAGGACATGAAGGTGCTGGAATAGTAGAACAAGTAGGTGAAGGTGTAACTAGTTTAAAAAAAGGCGACCATGTTATACCACTTTATACACCAGAATGTGGCGAATGTAAGTTTTGTATCTCTAAGAAAACTAATTTGTGTCAAAAAATTAGAGCAACTCAAGGTAAGGGGTTAATGCCAGATGGCACTAGTAGGTTTTATAAAGATGGCAAGCCTATCTTTCATTATATGGGAACATCTACATTTTCGGAATATACTGTTATTCCAGAAATAGCTTTAGCAAAAATTAATAAACAAGCACCGTTTGATGAAGTCTGTCTGTTAGGTTGTGGTATTACTACAGGAATAGGCGCGGTTTTAAATACAGCTAAAGTTCAACCTGCAGAGACAGTTGCTGTTTTTGGTTTAGGATGCATTGGATTATCTGCAATAATTGGTGCTAAAATGGCAAAAGCAAGCAGAATTTTAGCTATAGATATTAACGAAGATAAATTTGAACTAGCTAAAAAGCTTGGTGCTACAGATTGCATTAATCCTAAAAAGTATGACAAACCTATTCAAGATGTAATAATTGAACTTACAGATGGCGGTGTTGATTATTCTTTTGAATGTGTAGGTAATGTAAACTTAATGCGATCTGCATTAGAATGCTGTCATAAGGGTTGGGGCGAGTCAATAATAATCGGCGTTGCCGGTGCCGGCGAAGAAATCTCAACAAGACCTTTTCAATTAGTAACTGGTAGAGTTTGGCGCGGATCTGCTTTTGGTGGTGTTAAAGGACGCTCTGAACTACCTAAAATAGTAGATAACTACCTAGATGGCCAATTTAAAATCGACGATTTTATCTCCTATAAAATGCCACACAGTAAAATAAACGAAGCTTTCGATTTATTAGCTGCCGGTAAAAGTATTCGTTCAGTTCTTAGCTATTGAGATCATTATGAGTACAAAATTAATAAGCGAAAACAAAGCATTTGGTGGTTACCATAGAAGATACTCCCACTCTTCTAAGGTATTAAACTGTGCTATGACATTTGCTGTTTTTATTCCAGGTAATACCACAGAGGCTAATGCTTATCCGGCTCTTTATTGGTTATCTGGCTTAACATGCACTGATGAAAACTTTATGCAAAAATCAGGTGCCATGAATGTTGCACAACAACTTGGTATTATATTAATAGCAGCAGATACTAGCCCAAGAGGAGAAAACATACCTGATGACCCAGAAAAAGCGTATGATTTTGGTTTAGGTGCTGGATTTTATGTTAATGCAACGCAAGATCCATGGCAGCAAAATTATCAAATGTACGATTATATTGTACATGAACTACCTAAGGTAATAGCCGAATTAAATCTGCCAATACAAGCAAATAAAGTAAGTATTGCTGGGCATTCTATGGGTGGGCATGGAGCTTTAGTAATTGCAATGCGTAACTCTAAAAAATATAAGTCAGTGTCTGCCTTTAGCCCAATATGTAATCCTTGTGCTAGTGCCTGGGGTAAAAAAGCATTTACTAATTATTTAGGTAATAATACAGACACATGGAAGCAATACGACACTTGTGAGTTAATTGCAAATAACTTAGCAGCTAAGTTACCTGTGTTAATAGATCAGGGCGATAAAGATGAGTTCTTTCCTAAACAATTGAACACAGAAACTTTAAATGAAATTGCTCAAGCAAATAACTATCCGTTAACAATTAATATGCATTCAGGATACGATCATAGTTACTACTTTATTGCCAGCTTTATTAAACAGCACCTGCAATTTCACTGGCAGTTTTTGCAATAATATATGTGGCAGATGAAAGTG
>CAKMZJ010000008.1 GCA_929200395.1 Candidatus Gorgonimonas eunicellae
TGCCTCGAATTAGATCTTTTTCTTTAGCCCTGAAACCTAGCATTTTCATCTGCCATGTGTATATTACTTAAGATGTAATTATAACCCTTAGAGAGTCTAATCTTAGTCTAGATTGCTTAATAGCTGTTTGCCCTTCATTAATTATATTTTCTAAATACTCAATTTCGTCCTGACGCACAGAAGGATTTACTTTGCGTAAATATTGCAATCGATTTAATGAATTAGCAATATCATTTGTGAAAACATTATATGAGCTATCGATAATATCTTTAACTTTTGTATTAGCATGTTCTTCTGCTTTTTCGATCATTTTAATAATCTTTTCAGAAGATCTTTTTACTAACTTTCTCGCCATGTTTTTATCAATCGATTTTAGTTTTTTATCTAGAGAGTCAAATTTTATTTTCTCAAGAGTTTTATAACTCGGGTCTATTAAACAACGTATAGGAGTTGGTGGTAAATAGCGATCTAATTGCAAATTCTTATTAGCAATTGTTTCTAATACAAATATTACCTCTAACATTATAGTACCGCTAGGAATGCTAGTATTAGGCAATAGAGCTACAGATGTATTCCCTACCTCGCTATTAATGGTGCTTTCCATTCCTTCGATTATAATAGGATGCTCCCATGTTAGAAACTCTATATCATCTCGTGATAATGCAAGTTTTCTATTTGTTGTTAATGTTAAAGTATCTTTAACTACACTAGGTAAAGGACTGCTTATATATTCAGGAGACATAACAATAAAGCAATCCTTAGAATGCGGTTCTAATTCTACCCCCATATTATCAAACAGCTGTTCTGCATATTGTAGCAAAGCTGTTGGATTTTCTTCGTTTTGTATCTGCTTTTCAATATTATCTGTTGACTCTAACCCCTTAGAATTTAGCTCTAATAGTTTGTCTTTTCCTTGCTGTAGTTCAATTTTATAATTGTCACTAAGTTTTTTAGACTCATCTATTAGTTTTTTAATTCCACTATAATCAATATTTTTTAATGAAATCAGATCTTTTAGGTGTTTTTCCTGCTGATTATATACCATCATTGCTGTTGCAGATACTTGCGAAAATGAGTTTAATCCATCGTCATACCATTTAAATAGTATTTCTTGAGCATGTGCTTGCAAATAAGGAACATGAATCTTTATATTATGTTGCTGTCCTATACGATCTAAACGACCAATCCTCTGCTCTAGTTGATCGGGTATAATAGGTAAATCAAATAATATTAAATCCTGTACAAATTGAAAATTACGACCTTCGCTGCCAATTTCAGAACAAATTAGCGCCTGTATTCCGTCTTCTTCAGCAAACCAAGCAGCTGCTCGATCTCTTTCTACTATAGTCATACCTTCATGAAATACACTAGTTGATATCCCAGCTAAAATTTTTAATGCGCTTTGTATTTCCATTGCTGTAGATGCTTTAGCACAGATTAATAATACTTTTCTATTAATCAAGATTTTTAAGGCATCTATTAGCCATACAATTCTAGGATCGATTTTCCACCATGGAATTGCTTCATCTGGAAGAAGATTTTCTATTTGCTTAACATAACAGACTTCAGGATATAACGATTGTTCTAAATTATCAGCTTTACTCACTGCTAGTTGATATAGCTCAGGTAATTGTTGTGGATAATCTTGTACTAAACGCTTAGGAAATCCACCGGTAGACTCACGTGTATTACGAAATAATACTCTACTAGTACCGTGTCTATCTATTATTGCTTGTATTAATTTATTAGCTACTTTTTGTTGCTCAAGGCTGTCGCTAGATAACTTATTAAAGTTGCTGATGTCTTGTTGGTAATCCTCACCTAAAAAGGTTAATAAATATTGACTAAATTCATTAGAAATAGTCGAATTATTTTTTACATTTAATGCGATATCTGCTATTTGTTTATAGTTTTTTTCTTGTTGTAAAAAACTATTAAAATCAGAAAATCTATTATGATCAATTAATTTTAGACGCTCAAAATGACTTTTATGTCCTTTTTGGTCTGGAGTAGCTGTTAATAATAATAATCCGGGGATTGATCGTGCTAACGGCTCTACTGCTTTAAAATAATAATTAGGCTCATCTTCAAATACTAAATGATGGGCTTCATCTATGACCATTATATCAAAGTTACTATCAGTAATTTGTTTGCTTCTATTAGGAAAGTCACAAATAAAACTTAAAGTACAAATTATTAATTGCTCGCTATCAAACGGGTTATCGCAATTTGCATTAACACAACGCTCTTCATCAAAAAGTTTAAACGCAAGGTTAAACTTGCGTAGCATTTCTACTATCCATTGATGTAGCAGGCTATCTGGAACAATAATAAGTACACGACTAGCTCTTTCTGTTATTAATTGTTGGTGCAGTATTAACCCTGCTTCAATAGTTTTACCTAAGCCTACTTCGTCTGCTAACATTACTCTTGGAGCATGTCTATTAGCTACCTCAGTAACTAGACGCAATTGATGCGATAACAGGCCTGTTCTTGGTCCTAATAAACCACGAAACTTTGACTTTTTTAATATATGATTATTTACTAAAGTTTTATAACGCAAAGGAAAGCATTTAAATGGGTCTATACTTCCTGTAAGTAAACGATCTTGTGCGTGCGTGAGTTTGAGATGATTCGCAATTTTAGATTCGTGTAAAGAAGTTACTGTGCCTTCTTTATCAACTTTGTATATGTACAAACCATCAATTTCTTCTACACTTATAACTGTAGCCGACCAACCTTGGTAGCTTTCTATGTTATCACCAGGATGAAATGAAACTCTTGTCAATGGACTGTTTTTAATCGAATAATTTCTAGTTTTATCTGTTGCTGGAAAATACAGAATGACTACTCGATTTTTAATATTAGTAACAGTTCCTATACCCTGATCTAATTCTGTGTCGATAACCCAGCGCTGTCCTGGAACAAAAATAGACATATAACTACTATGACCTTAAAAAAATATACATAATCAACTTAAATATACAAACTTTATACGACATATTGTTAGCATTTAGGTTAGCTAAAGATATACACATGGTAATTGAAAATGCTAAATTTCATCTACCACGTGTATAGTACATGTTATTAATAAATAATCTAAAAAATCTCTTTAGTATACAAAGGTGAGATAATGTTAAATTGGTTTAAAATAAAATTGTAGTTTCCGATAAAAACTAACTTGCTCGGTATTCTAGCTTAAAACTAAAAAAAATTCTATTTAATTATTAATCAATATATGTTTGCATCACCTAGAGGACGAGTTTTAAAACGTCTGTGAAGCCACATATATTGATCTGGATGCTGTCTTACGACTGTTTCAATAAAATTATTTATCTTGATTTCATTTTGTCCAGTATTTAAATTGTCATTAAGTTTAAGCTCAGGATGAAATCTAAGATCATAGCCATTATTATTGTGATTTCTAGTAAAAGACATCGGTATCACTTTTGCCTTTCCTATCCTCGATAATTTAGCCGTTGTATTAATAGTTGCCGCCTTGACACCAAAAAAAGGAACAAATACACTATGTTCAGAGCCGTAATCTTGATCGGGAGCATACCATAGAATATTTTTTTCCCGTAAAGTTTTTATCATATTGCGAATATCATTTTTATCTATCATTCTTCCTTTGTAGTCATGACTATTCCTAAATTTAGATTGTAAATATTCATATAGTTCGTTATCATGCTTTCTATATACAGCACTAAGGCTAAAGTAGTTAGCAACAGCTTTACCTGCTAACTCTATAGTAGTATTATGCATAACCATCAATAGAACACCAGAGTCATTATGTGCTTGCAATAAATTCTCTAGGTCATGACATGTTATTAATTTCTTTAACCTAGAATTACTCCACCACCAAGAAATAATTACTTCAATAACACCTATGCCTACAGAAAAAAAATGCTTACGTACTAATTGCTGCTGTTGTTCCAATGTTAAATCTTTAAAACACATTGATATATTTATAGTTGCTATATGCCTACGGCGTTTAGCTATTTTAAATATTAACCAACCTAAAAGTCTACCTATATGCAATAAAACTTTATATGGTAACAAAGATAACGCCCAAGTTAAGCCACAAATAAACCATATTGACCAATATTTAGGCTGTAAAAATTTCCATTTAAATTTCATTTGTTATCTTGTATGTACTAGCTTACGAAGATATTGCTTGTTGCTGAATAGCTAAAATATCTTTAATCCCAGATTTTGCTAAAACTAACATAGCAGTAAGTTCAGTCTCACTAAAAGCACCAGATTCTGCAGTTCCTTGTACCTCAATAAATTTATTATCATCAGTCATAACAACATTTAAATCAGTATCTGCTTGCGAATCTTCTTTATAGTCTAAATCTAAAACAGGAGCTCCTTTATAAATTCCTACCGATACTGCAGCAATCCAATTTTTAAGAGGGTTCACATTAATCATTTTTTTTTGTTGCATATGTTTTACAGCTTCATAAAGCGCTACCGATGCACCTGTTATAGCTGCTGTTCTCGTGCCGCCATCTGCCTGGATTACATCGCAATCTATGTATATAGTATAATCTCCAAGTTTGTTAAGATCTATAGCAGCACGAAGACTTCTGCCTATAAGGCGTTGAATTTCCTGTGTTCTTCCCGATGCTTTACCTTTAGATGACTCTCTTATCATTCTATCACTTGTGGATCTAGGTAGCATACCATATTCAGCAGTTAACCAGCCTTTATTTGTTCCTTTTAAAAATCTTGGGGTACCTTTTTCTACACTGGCGGTACAAATTACTTTGGTCTCTCCAAACTCTACCAAAGAAGATCCTTCAGCGTTTTTAATATAATCTCTAGTTATATTAATAGTTCTTAATTCATCGGCTGTTCTTCCTGATGGACGCATGAGTAAATATCTCCTAGTTTATTAATTTTAAAAATATACACCTAATATACATTATTTATAATAAATAATATATAAACCTTATGTTTGAAGATGACTTTTTTTTAAACTTATTTTTAGTATTAGTGTCTTAATGGAGAATAATATATAATTTTTATATTACAACTTAAGATAAAAGAGCCTATGATTTCAAATACACTAAACCATTACATAGATATAGACGCAAATGCAAATTTTAAAGAAAATAATAACACCATAGCACAATCATTGTTTCCAGCAGAAGTTTGGTGTCATATAGTTAGCTTTTGTGATGTCAAAACTGCATTATCAATTAGTAGCTTATGCAAATATATTCATTTTGCAATAAAAAAAGAATTACCAAAAAAATTCTATTGTAAGAGAGTACCTAATAACTGCGATGCTTATTCTATAAAAAATTATAAAGAATTTATTGCACCAATGCTAGAAAATCTTGATGCTAAAACGAAAAATACTATAGACTTACATTTAGACAATCTAAAAAATATTAAAATTACCCCGGCTGTTGAGAATGAGTTTAGTGCTTTTCTTTTTAGTAAATTAGCAAATACTGCTAGAATTATTCCAATATTTACAAGTATAATTAATGAGCTAGAACTTAATCAAGTGGAGGACTGTATAGCTGATTTTTCAATTAATTGTTGTGCTATTAGATTTCAGGCTTCTCAAAATAAAATACATATATACCAATTCAACTTTCAGGCAAACATAGATTTATTAGAAATTATATCTCCTGTACGGGCAAACCAACGTATAATCGAAATTCAATTCACAGATGAAAATAATTTATTGGTTTTAATAGGAAATGATATTGAAAGGAACTTAACATTAGCTTTATTTGAATTAAACTTAGATAACACTTTTGAAACATCAAAAGTTAATAACTTATGGCATTATACAATAAATAATTTTGGAATCTTATATCATACTAAAGCCGCAATATTGCCTAATAGTAACGACAAAAAAATAATTTTAATCAAGTATAATTCTGAAGACAATCAAGAAACTTTGTTGTTAACAATACAAGATTCTAACTATACAATACAAAAATATAATTTTTATAATATTAAACAAACTCCTTTTTCCCAAGTAAATGAAATTATATTTTGTAATAATAACCTTGATTTAGCTTTGATAACGAAAAGTCGTCATAACAATAAAGAACTTCATCTTTTAGCACGTAATAACAATAAATCAAATTTTATGGAGCAAAAACTACCAATACAAGAATATTTTTATTTCTACGAATATCATACAGATTTGCAATTCAATAAATCAGGAAGTATTTGTATTTATATAAATCATCCAGGTGCTGGCGAAATTGTTCTACTTAATAAAATTGCTGGTAAATGGTATCTTGCGATGTATTTAAAAGATAGTCGGTATTATGGTTTAAGACTAACACTTGATGAAAAGAATATCTTTGTTATAAGATCATATAAAGATTGTTATGGCGATGATCGCAAGAATAATTTAGAAGTAATGCCTATTGAAGATAAAATATTAACTTCTGCACTAGCCCCACTTTATACTCGAAAACGAAAACCTAGCAATAACAGCACTATAAGATATAAAAATTTCCACCCTTTAGTAAAAGATATTGATAAAAGAATAACAAAGTTTACAATTCATCCGTCTGGCTTAGCTGTATTTGCATGCAAAAATAGGTCAAATAATACAACAATAAACATTATTTACCCTAAAAAACCTACACGATCAGAAGCAGTAAAACATTTAGGCTCTAAAGTAGCGTACTATACTAAAAAGGTATTTTATGATTAGTAAAACAGTCTGTTAAATCATCAAAAAATATGGCAATTATACCCGAAATACTTATTACAAAACTAAAATACTTTGAAGACATATTGTATCAAGCATTGAACTTAAAATTATTTTTCTTGTCTATATATGTACATAGAAGTTTAAAATTCATATTTTATATCATCTAGCATTTGAAAGTTATCATTTCTTTTAAGAATTAGCTATTAAAAAAATACTATGATGGCAGTGAAAGTGAGTAAATATCTTCTATTTAAACTTTGTTAGCATCTTACTAAAAACATAAAATAAACAAGGACTATAATATGGATATTAAAACGAACATAACACCAATAGATAATATTGATAAATACGATGTACTTCAAGCTCTTGTAACTTGGGGTAATCGAGCTGTCAAAACAGCAGTAGTTGCATCAGTGGTTCATCAGGGAATTAAAAATCAAAAAATCTTTGATACTATAGGATATATAGGCTATGCATTTTTTGCATTTGATGTAACAGACAAATATATTATTAAACCTATTAGTAATGCAATTACACAAAAACAGAAACTCGCTAAATTAAAAAATGGCAAATCAAAATCTTGGGATGCACTACAGAAAATGGTTGGGTTAGATGATATAAAGCAAGGGATTGAACAAATAAAAGACAATGCACTGATAAATGCAATTCGTGAATCTCAAGGAGACAAACCAGTTTATCCTTTTATGCATATGCAAATAGTAGGAGAGCCTGGAACAGGAAAAACTGAGGCTGCTAAGTTAATAGCTTCCAGCTTGTATGAACTTGGAATTATGGCCTCTAATAAGGTTGTTCTTGCTGATAGATCTAACTTAGTATCAAGATTTATTAATGATTCAGCAATAAAGACTGAAGCAAAAGTGCTAGAAGCAAAAAACGGTTGCATAATAATAGATGAAGCTTATGCTTTAGATAGTGGAAATGATAAAAAAGATGGTGGTCATGAAGCTATAGAAAAACTCTTAGTGATGATGGAAGAACATAAAGATATAGTATTCATTTTTTTAGGCTATGAAGACAAAATGAATGTTTTATTGGATACAAACAAAGGATTAAGCTCAAGAATAAGGCACAAGTTTAAAGTAAATAATTATACAATGGAACAATTAATGGATATCTTTAAACAACATTGTTCACGGTATGAATACACCATATCTGCTGAAGCTTTAGAAGAGGTTAAAAGTAAATTACTAGCTTTAAAAAATGCCGAAAAAAATAACTTTGGCAACGCTAGATCGGCTGTCAATTTACTTGAAAAAATTATAATTACACAATCTAGCAGATTAGCCAAGAAGTTGCGTGATACCAATTATAGAGAGATGAGTCGAGAGGAACTACATGAAATTACTGAACTAGATGTAAAAAACACATCGGTAGAGACATCACAAAGTGTAGATGAAAAAAATCTAATAACTATGTATTCTTAAAATATACTAAATATGATAGATTGAATCTAAATCACGTGTATATTTCCATAGACTAACCCCGCACCTAAAAGAGCGGGTTTTACGGCACTCTTTGATAAAAAGGCTATTTCAATATAAAATCTAGCAACACTAAATTAGTATACTTGTCTAAATGAATTAAAGTTTATTTGCTTTCCGTTTAAATCCATATTTATAATAAAAACAACGCAATGGCAACCATTTTGAAATACTTTTTATCAACTTTTTCACTTTATTAGATAAAACAGTCTTAACTAATTTCGAACGCTTTAGCGTACTTGACGATAGTATTAGCGGGTTAGGTAGAAAAAATTTCACTTTTTATAATAACTTTTATCATGCTCCTGAAATTCGTTATCCTTTAGGAGAAGACCAAAAATAGAGTTAGACTAATGTAACTTTTGAAGGAGATATTTATTCTTTAGGTATGGTTTTTGCCGGGCTGTTATACCTGTGTCACCCCGAAGAATTTGATGTTAATCGTCTAACAGTAGCAAATAATGTTTCAATTGATGCTTATACCCAAGTAGAACAAAAAAAAGCAAATTTGTTTAACAACCAATTTAGTATATCTAACCAATATCTCGAAGATGAAACTGCAGTTGCTATGCCTATAGATGAAAATACTTCTATAATTAATCAACTATCAAAAGCTGATTTAGAGAGATTAAATGAATTAATTAATGTTATTAATGCTTGCCATCAACAAAACCCAGAAGATAGGCCAACTGCAACCGCAGTCAAAAATATGCTGAATAAAATCATAGCTACTAACAACAATACAAAACTGTAAAACAAATACTCTACCCTTTTATTAAGGGTAGTAAAAATATTTAATTCAGGGCAAAATACTGAAGAAATACCTATACACCTGGCAATTGGAAGTGATAGTTTTCATCTATTAGGTATATTAAATAACTAAAATTGTATATTTGTCTTCTCCTTTAATGAATCTTCAAAACAAATATCTTTTAGCAGACTCTTAACATGATCAGCACTAATAATTATATCTGTTATAAAAGGATGTTGTAGAGCATCATCTACTGTTAACCTTAAATCGGGATTAGGATGCATGCACGCATTGATAAACTTAACTACTTCTGACTTATAGCCTTCATGATAGCATCCTACTAATTTACTCGTATCATGATAGCTATGGCTATCAAAGTTATCATTTAATCCAACTATATATTCATGAGATAAAGCTTTTATAGCTGTATTATACTGCCCGTCGGTATTTAACTTAACGTATTCTCTAAATGCCGCCCGCATACGTAACAGCATGATAACTCTATCTTTTGATGTTAAATCTTCTGTTTTTGTTCCTGCAAGAAATGTATTTGAAGTTTCAGGACTTATTGACGAAAAATATATGTGGTATAGTAACTGTCCTATACTGTAGCTATCTGTTATTTCGCTAATTTTTGCTTTACCATTAGATGTAAAAAATTCTGGCGAGGCATATTCCTCTTTTCCTGGTGATAAAACTTCTCCGCATTCATGAGACATATTAAAATCTATAATTATAGGTATTATACTATGTTTATCTAAAATAATATTAGAAGGTTTTAAATCCTGATGCGCAAAATTATATTTATGTATATGCTGGACACCTAAAAGAATATGATAAAAAAGATATTGTACACATCCCCAAAATTCAGAATGAGATAATAAATTATTAATATATTTTTTACTAAGAGATTTAGTTAAACAGTTTAAATTTAATCCATCTATATAAGATAGAACTAAACCATAATTTTCATGTACATTAGCAGATCCAAAAAATTTAACTATGCTAGGGTGAGGATCTACCTTTTGAAAAAAGAATAATTCATAAGATAAATCTTTATTTGAAAAAAATTTCTTAAAAGCATATTTTTTTTTAGTTTTATCATCAATAACTAAATAAACTTCAGCAGAACTACCACTACTTATAGTTTTAACTTTACTAAATGTAAAACTATTATTCATTATTTGCTGATTGGTATCTACGTAGTTACTTATTTCATTTGCAATATGTATTTCAAACTGTTTCTTTCCCAGTATATTGTCTTTTTTATCTTTAATAAGTGCCGTATGATCTTTACTATTAATTGATATATCGATGGTTGTAGTTAACATATAGCCATTATAATTCATTATTTACATTTATGCAAGTGGTAATTGAAGATGCAGGTTTTCCAACTGACACGTATATATATACCTTCCACCTGAATGTATATCAACTTTTACTAACTATCTTCTATCAAACTAGTTAGCATCCAGTGATTTTTACGGTGTACCGCTAGTCTTGCTGTCATAGCATCTACAGTAGCATCATCTTTTACTGATTCAGCTTCTTCTAAACAATGCTTGATATTATCACTAATAATCTGTTGGTCTTTTGCTAGATCTGCTATCATTTTGATGGATTTTAAGCTAGAATCACCTTCAGATAATGAAGTTAATTGAGTATATTCTTTCCATGTTGCTGTTGTCTTGCTACCTAAACTTCCTATAATTTCTGCTATTTCGTCTACTGCAGTAAATAACTCTAAGTATTGTTCTTCAAATAGATCATGCAAAGATTTAAAATTAATTCCACGAACATTCCAATGATAATTTTGCGTTTTTAATAACAAAACTTGAGTATCCGCAAGAACTGTTATTAATAAATTAATTAATTTTACATTTGAATTCATTATAATTACCCTCTATTGTATAATATAGTATTATTATCATCAAATAGCTTTTATTATTTAATTTTAGCTCCGATGTATAAGAAAAATAAAGCCTTGATATTTGTCAAAAACATGGTATTTTTTATATTATATTTTAAGTTTTATCTAAAAATAATCTTTTTAGTATTTAGCTGTATATACATGTACTTTTTAAAATGATGCAATAAATAGAAATACTATAAGATTACAACATATTAAACAATAGCTATTTATTATATGAAAATGAAATTAATAATAAAAATATTAATACTAAGTGTTATTTGTATACATTACTTGTGTTTTGCTGTTAATGAAAAACAACAAGTAGTTATATCTACAGTAGGATCTAGCGTTACAGCCGGGATAATAGGTTACTCCCAAGATGAAGTTGATGATTTTATAAATTACGGAGTATTTACCCGTTTTAAAAAACGTCTACGATATTTTACTAATTATTTATATACTGAGTCTAGTATAGCAGATAAATTAACAACAAGAACAATAAACTATACAGATAAAATAAAAATTATTAATAGTTTTAATGCTTTTAATGAAAGTAATAAAACTTATTTTTATTACATCAAGCTTCCTAATGTTCTTGCCTTGCATTTATATCAACTGATAAATGCTCCATTGTTTTATTTGATGCTACAAATAAATCATGCGCTCGGTAATAATGCAAATGTAATACTAGGTATAGATATGTTTTTTTGGATTATATACAGCAAAACAACTGATGAATTCACAACTGAAACTCTAGATGTAAGCGAACATAAAAAAATTAAAACCTTAAAAAAACTACTTGATTTCTTAAATAATAATTGTAATTCAAAAATAAATTTTATTTTAGGAAATATACCTAAAGTATGTTTTAGTGCACATGGAAGTAACTATGCTCCTGAACCTGCTATAATAGATTATGCAAATGATATTTTACAAGAATGGGTAATATCTAGAAATAATTCTGATAAAGCTAAAGTTGTATTGATAGATATTACTCAAGTCTATAAAACTGCTAAAACAGATAATAAACCTTTTAACTTACATAAAGATATGCCAGCTTATACTAGAAATGATATATTAAGTATAGATGATCTTCATCTTTGTATTAAAGGAATAGATATATTGTTAACTTATATTGCAAAAAATTTAAAAGATAGCAATATTGAAATTTTTCAAAAATTAGGAGCTTGTATTGATAATTAATTCTTTATATTGCTACCTGAAGATGAATACATGCCTTCAAATACTAAGTATACAATATAGAGCTAGCTATAAATAATTTCAACAGTAATAATTATATGCATCCTACAACTATAAATACAGTACCTAGTACTAGTTGCTGCTCTTGGAAAAACAACCAAAATACTATATACAAAAAATATATAGCCAAACAAACTATAAATCAGCAACAGCCTTTAATTGATTTTACCGCAGCTAAAAATCAGTTTATTACTCAAAAAAAAATTGTTAATAGACTCAGGCATAACACAACAGAGATTGATGCATTTGTTGAAAAATCAAAAGCATTAGAAACAAACATAAGCGTTCACAAGGGCTATCTAAAGGATGGCTATTTTGGTAATGTAACAACAGGGGTACTAAGAAACACAACTAATAATTCCATACAAAATATAGCAATAAAAACATTAAAAAAATTAAATGAAATACCTGATGACTATCAAATACTTCCAGTAGATATATCTTTTTTTTATGAGGTCAAGTCATTATTAATGCTGAAGAATCAATCTAATATAGTTCAACTGGTAGCTGCTTTTAAGAATACAGAAGAGGGGTTATATCGTGTTGTCTTAGAGCTTGGAGACATTTCACTTAATGATTACAATGATAAATTTGTAGCTAGCAAACCAAATATTTTTTTAACTAATGATAACTTAGCTTATATTCTCAAAGAAGTTTTGCTGGCAATAGTAGCATGTATAAAGTATAAAATACATCATCTAGATATTCACTGCGGTAATCTGTTAATATTTTTTCAGCAACAAAAAATCAAGCTATCTGATTTTGGCATGGTAGCAATAGATTATAGCAGAAGAAAATCTGCACTTAATATGAAACATCAACTTTTATTTTGTTTATGTGAATGTATTGTAGCAAATAGTAAAAACAACCCTATATTAAACGAAGTTTTAACGGCTATTAAATTTAAAACAACTCAACAATTACAACAGAATAAACTACTAGCAACTGAAGAAAATATTTGGTATCAACTCCTCACATACTATAAAGATAAAATATTAGAGTACAGAACAAATAATCAATTTTCTGAATACTTTTTATGTTTTGAATATTTCCATGATGTAATCAATATTGCTGATATCAACAAAATAATAAACTTAATAGATAATAAATTTAGCTATAAGTTTCTTACAAAGGTTATCTAGCATTTCCAACTGCTACCTGTATAGATAAACAAATCTATATAATTAAAATATATTTAAAGGATTTTGATAATTATATGATATCACCGCAAATATTATTATTTTATCAAGACTGTATTTTATATTCCGATAAAAATCAGGACTAAAATATTAGATAAACTACTAATTGAAATGGAATATTATGATTAAATTTAATATTAGTAACATTATAACAAGAGCAGAAACTATAGGTAAAAATTGTTCTTCTAATAATAAAAAAAAAACAGCAGTTAAAAAAATTGAAACAACAAAAAAAATATTTACATCAAATCAAGATGATAAACAAAATAAAATTATCAAAAAAAGGCCAATTTCTAAGGTTGACTCTATAAAAACTAATCTTATATCACAAACTAAAAAAACAACTATAGATAAAATCGAGTTAAAAAATAGGATATCTCAAGTTAAACAACTTAATGATTTTTATACCACAAATTTTGATTATTTAAGTATAGATATGCAAGATCAACTTAAAAAAACACAAAATCTAGCAAATCAACTTGAAAACCCTATTAAATCGCAACAAAATAATTCAGTAAAAAAATACGATACAATTGAAACTACTGATACAGCCTTAGAGACTACTAAAGAACAAGAAAATACCTTTAATAAAGCGTTTAATCTGTTAATGAAGTATAATAATACTCAAATGAAAATTTTAAAACCTTACATGAATAAGAGGTATGCTATATTACAAGATATAGATAAAACAATAGCTAAACAGACAAAAAACAAATCTCCAACTGCAAATACTGGAAAGCTAATAACAGAGAGAAATTTATTAAGAAAACAATATAGTTCTTACAAAAAAACAGTCAATATGTTAAAAAATTCTAATTCTAAAACCTACAAAAAAAGTTTAGATGATGATGTCAAACAACTAGATGCTAAAATTAAAAAATTAAATAATATATCAAATAAGAAAGTTTCTAGTTTATATAGTACGCAAACAAATAAAAATAAGTATGTAATGTCTAATATAGATGACTACACGTCTAAACGAAATAAATTAAACGATACAATGTTTAAAATGACACATATAGAACTTAAAACATCTGCTGAAAAAGATTCTTAGAGTATTGCGTAATATTTTAGCAATAATTATTGACTTGAATACATATTACTAGCATTAAATATAGTAGTTTATAAAAATAACGAAAGATATGAGGGTATGCTTAAACTGTAGAAAGGAGATACTAGCAACTTGATGGTTGCTAGTAATATTTAAACACTTAAAGGTGTATATAATATTAACGCTTAGAGAATTGTGGTTTTTTACGTGCTTTTCTAAAACCAACTTTTTTACGTTCAACTCTACGAGCATCTCTAGTAACATAACTAGCTTTACGTAAATCAGGAGTTAAATTCTCGTCATAGCTAATTAATGCTCTTGTGATTCCGTGACGCACAGCACCAGCTTGGCCTGAACCACCACCACCAGATACGGTTATTTTAAGGTCAAATTTATTGGTATATTCTAATAAAGCCAATGGTTGCATAACAATCATTCTAGCGGTTTCACGGCTAAAATAATCTTCCATTGATCTGCCATTTATTGTAATTTTACCAGTACCTTTACGTAGGAACACTCTTGCTGTAGATGATTTTCTACGACCTGTTCCATAATATTGTGTTAATGACATATAAATACCTGATTAAATTTCTAAAACTTTAGGTTGCTGAGCACTATGGGTATGCTCACTTCCAGCGAACACTTTTAATTTCTTTAGCATCGAACGACCTAAAATATTTTTAGGTAACATTCCTTTGATAGCAATAGTAATTATATCCGTTGGCTTGTTATCTAACATCCATTTGAAATTATTAGTTTTAAGACCGCCAATATAACCTGTATGTCGATGATACAGTTTATCGGTGTTTTTTCGACCTGTTACTTTAATTTTCTCAGCATTAACAACTACTATATAGTCACCAGTATCTACGTGAGGTGTATACTCAGGCTTATGCTTGCCACGTAAACGCTTAGCTATTTCAGATGCTAATCTTCCTAAAGTTTTATTAGTGGCATCAACTAGATACCAGTTACGTCTTATTGTTTCAGCTTTTGCAGTAAATGTTTTCATATAATCGCCTATGTAATGCTGGCATCCAGAATTACGTTATTTCTTAAATACTAAATTCGTCCTTGCAAGGCTAAGCAGTGACTCATTGCAGCAAAATACGTTGGGCTTTAACGTTGAACGTTGGGAAACGTAGCAAGCATTATACTACATTTTAGATAAAATAAAAGTGTTTTTTTAAAAAATAGTAATAAATATTAAGAATAACAAGACTTATTGTTATTTTATTAATATTTTAACTAATTGTGTTACAATTATTATTTTCATTAACCTTTTTTAGGTGTATATAACCTTGCAACTATGGATTTTATTAATCAACAAGCTACCATTAAATATGTACGCGTAGCCTTAAAAGTACCCCTAGATCGCTTGTTCGAGTATCAGCTTCCTGAAAGTTGGCATTATAGCATAAACCAAGGTTCATTAGTATTAGTCCCTTTTGGTGAAAGTAATAAGCTAGTAGTTGCAGTGGTAATAGAGGTGATATCACAGCCTAGTTTCGTTGGCGAGTGTAAACAAGTTGCCGAGTTACTAACAGATCGCCCTAGCATTAGCAACGTTATTATTGATACTGTGCACTGGATAGCTAGTTATTATCAGGCTAAATTTGGTGAATTATTGCTAAGTTGTTTACCTAAAGTTATCAGAACTAACAAACCAGCCCCTGCCATTACTGAAAATACAGCTAAATTTCACGAAATAGCCAATTTCTATAAATCATCATCATATCCGTTAACTCCCGAGCAACAGCATATAGTTACTGATATTAGTAAGTCTTTAGATATTTTTAAAGTGTTATTGATAGACGGTATTACGGGTAGCGGTAAAACTGAAGTATACTTACAGGCTATACAATTAGCTATAGCTACTAAAAAACAGGTATTGGTGTTAGTGCCTGAAATTGGCTTAGCACCACAAATAGTTGAGCGAATACAAGCTAGATTTAACATAGACATTGCTTGTTGGCATTCAGGGTTATCTGATAAACAAAGATATACAGCTTGGTATAATTGTAATAATGAAATTAGTGGTGTAGTGGTAGCTACGCGTTCTGGAGTTTTTACATCTTTACCCAAATTAGGGTTAATTATCGTTGATGAAGAACATGATGTTTCTTATAAGCATCAAAATAATCCTCGGTATAACGCTAGAGATATAGCTGTATGGCTAGCAAATAAAAGTAACTGCCCCATTATTTTAGGATCAGCTACGCCATCTTTAGAAAGCTATTATAATGTTGAGCAACATAAATATTATCTATACCGGTTAACGAAACGCACAAAACAAGCCAGTTTGCCAAGTTGTCAGTTAATAGATATTCGTGGTAAATATCTTGAAAATGGCATTGCTAAAGAGACAGCTGATAAAATAACCAACCATTTAGCTAATGGCAATCAGGTAATTATTTTATTAAACAGACGCGGCTATGCTAATTCGGCATTATGTCATTGTTGCGGCAAAGTAGTTGAGTGTTTACAGTGTGATGCGGCCATGATTCTTCATAAAAATCCTGCGCATATGCGTTGTCATCACTGTGATTTGCAAACAGATATTCCTAATAAATGCTCTTCATGTGGTTCTTGTGATATCCATTTTATAGGCTATGGCACCGAAAAAATTGAAACAAACTTACAGCACTTATTTAATAACTATAAAGTTATTAGGGTAGATCGTGATTCAGTAACCAAGAAAAATAATATCAAGCAACTAGCAAAAAAATTAGCCGAACCTAAGCCTTGTATCATAGTAGGTACCCAAATGCTGGCAAAAGGGCATCATTGGCCACATATTACTTTAGTAGTTATTTTAAATATTGATTCAGGTTTGTTTGCAGAAGATTTTCGTGCTTTAGAACGAACTGCACAACTCATAACCCAAGCATCAGGCAGAGCTGGTAGAGATAAAAAACATGGCGAGGTAGTAGTACAAACTTATCATCCCGATAACAGCATTTTTAATATTTTAAAAAATTGTAGTTACTATGAGTATGCTAAAACCCTGATGCAAAGCCGGCAATATAGCTATTTTCCACCTTATGTTAGTATGGCAACAATAAATGTTGAAGCTAAAAAAAATCAAGCTGCTATAGATCTATTAAATGAAATAAAACATATAATTGTTAATTTTAGTGCAACCAATAAATTAGCAATAGATGTATTCGGACCATTAGAGGCGAATCTATCGAAAAAAGGGGGATTTTATCGCCACTTAATAATATTAAAAGCTAAAAGAAGCATACTACAAAATTCGCTCTCAAGTATTCGCAGCTATATAAAAAAGAAACATTCAGTATATAGCTTACGCTGTGTTATCGATGTCGACCCTTATGAGGTTTATTAGCAAAATAGCACGATCTTAACGATTTGCCTATCTGTAAAAAGTATTTCTTGACAGATAAGCTCTTTAACTACTAAGCCTCATTGTTACCAAGCTTCATTTGAAACTTTACCTTTTATGCCTGGAATATCTTTTTTATAAAATACAGGTATCTTATTAAGTTTTATTTGTTGCTGATAGTTTTGAATCGCTAAACTCGCTACTTTATACAATAACAATATAGCAACTAGGTTTATTATCGCCATTATCCCCATAGAAAAATCTGCAAGATTCCAAACAGATTTTAAGCCACTAACAGCCCCAATATATACAACCACTATTGCACATATCTTGTATAAATATATTAAGTATTTATTATCATTTAAAAATCTTACTGAGCTTTCACCGTAATAGTAATTGGCAATAATGGAAGTAAATGCAAATAAAAATATTGCTACTGAAAGTAAATGTTTACCCCAGCTACCAATCTGATAGTCTATAGCCGCTTGAGTTAAGGCGATTCCTGTTAGCTCAGGGCTAATAAAGTTTTTAGAAACTAAAATGATAAATCCTGTGGCAGTACAAACTAATATGGTATCAACAAATACTCCTATCATTCCCAATAGCCCTTGATTTACAGGATGCAACGAATGTGCAGTAGCGGCTGCATTTGGTGCTGAACCCATTCCTGCCTCATTAGAAAACAAGCCTCGTTTAATCCCATGCATCATTGCTGGAGATAACATCGCTCCGAAACCACCTGCAGCTGCATTTTTTATACTAAAGGCATCAGTTATAATTAAGGAAATAACATCTGGAAAAGATTGGATATTAATAGCTATAATATATATTGCAAGAGCTATATAAGCTAAAGCCATAAAAGGAACAGCAATTTCTGCAAATTTTGCTATAAACTTAAGACCACCTAAAATTAATATACTCGATAATAACGTTATTACTATACCAGTATAATGACTAGGTATATCGTATGCCTCCATTGCCATAGCCATAGAATTTGACTGTACAGCATTAAAAGCTATACCGAAAGATAAAATCATCGCCAATGAAAAAATAATCCCTAGCCATCGACAACCTAGCGCTCTTTCTATGTAATATGCTGGACCACCTCGATAAGTTCCATCACCATTACTTACTTTATAAACTTGTGCTAATATATTTTCTATCATAGCAGTTGACATTCCGAAGAATGCTACTACCCACATCCAAAAAATAGCTCCTGGACCCCCTAATGATATAGCAACAGCAACTCCTGCTATGTTTCCTGTACCAATTCGTGCTGCCAGACTAGTACAAAAAGCTTGGAATGCTGATACATTAGAGCTAGACTCTTTACTTCTGCTATTTTTTATTACCGTGGCTGCTTGTGTAAACCAGCGTATTTGAATAAATCTAGTTTTAACTGTAAAAAAAACACCAACAAAAACTAACAAATAAACAAGAATATACTCCCAAATTATAGAATTAAAAAAAATAACTTTGGTATTTACTATTTCTACTATCAAATCCAAATAATTAATCACACTACTTATAATACCCATAATACTTATACTATCCTACTAAAATAATAGATTAACATCATAAAATAACTTATATTCTTAACCATAACTAAAATCATATTTACTATATACAGGCAGCAGATAAAAATGCTGATTTCCAAGGCTGGGAAGGTTTAATTTAAGGCGAAATTCGGTAGGCATATGATCATATTTTAAAGCATTTTACCTATAAAATATACTTTTTAATAACCCTCTAGCACCGCTCATTATAAGCTTTTAGCCTATATTAGCATTTCTTAATTTAATCGACACTATATTAAAAAAACCTGCTTGATAAAACTTATACTTCTTACTGAAATAACTTTCAACTTACTCCTGTATATAGGCATAGCCATTAAAATTTATTCTCTACAACTATAAAAAATAATAGTAAAAATATATATCTGTTATTATTTTACACTTTTAAGATATATTTTTCAAAACCTTAATATTATTACTGCCTATTAAAAACATTTATACTCAATAAATTCTATTTACTTAGAGATAGGTTTTGCAGTGAGCACTTTGTGTATTTTTAGTCTGGAGTGGTTAAATCTATAATATTATGGATAAATTCTTTTTTATCTGTGATATTTTTATGCTTTTTATTGTTATTTACTAGTTCAATGACTTCAGCTGAACAATACTGTTTATATTCATCATCAGTTAGATTCACCGGAATTAAAAAACTACTATGTAATAAATTATTTTTTATGGTGTCTTGTTTAATCTTACACACTATTTGATTTTCTTCTTTTATAAAAGCATTTATATTAAGGCTAAGTATATCTTCAAGAGAATTAACTAAAATATTTGCAACTCTTGAGGTATCAACTCCAGGGTCATAAAAACTAATTTTAAAGCTATTTCCTATATTATTAATTTTAAATACCATAACGTGATTTTCTGTTAACCATAAATAGTTAATTGTTTGTAACCCTGATTTTTGTAATTTATGACAAATGCGTGCTAATCTACTAGCAAAATTATCACTTGAAATACTATAACAGTTTAAAAACCTAGTGCTTTCTACAACAGATGAGCTATAAATATGCTGATAAATATCTGCCATTTTAGCTTTATCTGTTGCTGATAAGCCTATACTACCATTCCACGGATTAACTGTTAAAATCATAGTTCCTAGTAGCATATTATTTCTTATTTCAGTTGCTAACTCCATCGATACCGTTTTTAACTTTTTAGTCTGTGGATCCAGATTTTCTCGTAGTAATCGTTCTATTTTTTGTATATATTCAGAGCTTATACTACCTACTGTATGCAATAACTCTATTATAGCTTTTATTTGATTTTCATTTATATTTTTAAGTTTTATATCTATAGTATTAGAATAATATGTAATAATTGGATATGTATTTGTAGCAAGGACATCTAAATTTTTCCTGTTTGAATCAGGTGTTTCTTGGAAAAATTTATTACTTTTAAGTTTATCTATGCTGTTTATATCTTTAGGCTTAAAAACATCTAAAGCAAAACCTAAAGCAAAGTGACGACAATTAAAAAGATCTTTAGGGATTAGATATTCAGATATAACCCTAGGAATATATTCACATGCTACAGAAAGTATAGCTAAATATAAAAGACTATACTCTACCCCTTTAGAAGATAATCTTTTACTTAAACATAAAGGCTCACCTTTAGAGAAATAACTAATACCTTGAGGCGCTAAAGCTAGTATTTTTTTTTGATTAATTGCAGATGTATTTTGAGGTAAATAAAAAGACACAGCATAAGTATGATATAAACAGCTATATGAACTTATTTTAACTGGCATGATAGCATAAGCAACACATTTATATTTACGGTGTTGCTGTTCTAGTTGCCCAATTTTTTGTACTATTTCATTAGAAAGTATAGTGTTTTTATACGTTGCTATCATAAATATAATCCTACTACCAAAATAATTTATATTATTTATAAGATAATAATTATATAATTTAGTTCCATTTCATAACTGATTTTATATTAAGTATAAAAACAAAGTACTAATATGAAGTTAAATATAATAATTGGTCTATAGGGGTATAGGGGTCTGCCATGCTAAAGTTTACAACATTAAATACATTGCCTAAAACCTAAAATCATACAGTGGTTTCGTATAAAAAAACGGATGTGTTGTTTGAGATCATACAATCAGTTTCAGTAGTATTGCTATCAGAATCATCATTAACAGTATTGCATTCAATTTGAGTACTTGTATCAGTACCACAACAGCCACTAATTATTGGCTTAGCCGTGCATACAGCAGCTATACCAGATGACACACCAAAACCAGCAGCTATTCCAATCGAAAATCCAAATGCTTTAGTAAAAGCTAAACCCGCAGTTGCTCCCATAGAGCTAGACATAAGACTACAAAAAATAGTTCTTGGATTTATTATACTAGACACACAAAAATCTTTATAGATTCCTTTATCGCTCAGTATTTCATTAACTCGTGTTATTGGTAAAGGTTGTGGTTGTGATCTTATTACAGAAAAAGTTTCATTCATATTAAATTCCTTTTAACAATGAAAAATTATATTTTTAAGTTAACTAAGAGTATTAAGTTAAGACAACTTGTCTTAGTGAAAGCATTTATACACTATTAAAATAGTTTCGTAAATAATTTAATATTCTGATATATTCTATTTTTGATATGTTGCACTAAAACTAGTAATAAAAACAAATAATAAAAGATATTTAAGTTTAAAAAAGTAAGTTTCAATTTATATCATCAGTTAAAGTATTTTTTTATGCTTAGGATGTAGACTCAAAAATAATTCTTGAATAATACTAAAAATAAGATTATTATCTAGCTCTACTTTAAATTTCATTAAAATATATTAATGATTTAATAATACAATAAAAATAAGGAAAAAAATGAAAATAAAAAGCATAATACTTACATTACTATTAGGATTTTTTTCTATTAATGCTACAGCAGTACCAAATAACAACATGGGTAAACAAATAGCCGCTTTTAGTATTATAGCAATAATGAAAAGTTCTACTGTTATTGCCAAAGCTGTAGGGGATATTAATAATCATGTAGATAATAATAATACTGAAATTTTAGAACGGTTATTACAGCATGATCATAATATAGAAAATCAACTTACTAAACTAACTGCTATTGGTATTTCTGCTTTGTCTCTTACCATATTTTCCATATTTCTAATATGCTATGCAAACTTTAGTTGCAAGCTTCCTGAATATTACTAGGCTATAAAACTTGTCAACCCTTAATGGAATTAATTTTTTTGTATTAATTTAATCTCTTGATTTTATTAACTTAAGAACTTAAGCTTATAACTGTTTTCAACTAAATGGATTTTCAACATGAAACACACGTCATTGCATAATTACTTTATAGCTATATTTTTCCTTGTACTTACTAATGTTAGTTACGGCTACACATCGTATGCTGCCCCAGTAAACTATACAAATACAAACAATCATCAATATGATTTAAATAATATTTTTAATTTTGAATACTCGCCTAGTATACAACGAAATGAAATTAAATATTTATTAAGAAGTTTTAATAGTCGCGATGAAGCTTTAAAATGGATCAGCTCTTTTTCTCACTCCACCCCACAAAATCGACCACAGAATCATGCTAGCTTAGAATACAGCGGTAATCCTCTTTATCAATGCATAGTAAATAATAAGCTTAAAACTTTAGATTTAATGTTAGAAATATTCCCACGTGTAGATCGTGATGTTGTTATTTTTTTAATCTGTAGGGCTATGGATTTAGTATCAAAAAATAAAATTAACAACCCAGAACATTTAGATAATATACTCATTCATTATACTGCTAGACATTACACCTCAATACGTGAAAGCTTATTTTCAAATAAATTAATTAATATTAGCAACAGGGAGCGCAAACATGCGCTTCAAGTTATAAAATCTAATTCTAAATGGCACCAAGTTATTCGTTTTGATAATAACCATAGCTCACAAAAAAATAATCCTACTAAAGATAATAACAAACAATATGCACCAGTATACCAAAACTATAACCCATATTCTAATAGGCTGTATTATCCACACCATACTTATTAATATAATAGATCTTAAACTTTCAAAAACACACCTTTTACTTTATTTAAGCTGTGTTTTTATAATGGTGTATCATTTCAAAATATCGATAATACCATCTACATTGAAGCTTAGATGATCAATAAGCATCATCTATGATAAAAAACATTCACAAAACTTTATATATTAAGAAAAATTCTAGTCTTACCTAAAAATATCTTTTATAATTGTATATATTTTTTACAACAACAAAGCATTTTTTACTTAAAATTACAAATATTTTTAAGTAAAAGGTGCATAGTTGCCTATTAATTACTAGCTTATTATAATAAAATTTATGCATTTAGAAACAAAAAAATTACTGATTATCGACGATGATATCGAGATGTGTGAATTACTAACCCCCTTTTTAACAATTGAAGGTTATCAAGTGGAGGTCACACATACCGGATATGCCGGCATTAAAGCAATACAAAGCAATACCTATGATTTAATATTGCTAGATGTAGGCTTGCCTGATATAAACGGCTTTAAAACTCTAACTAAAATAAGAAGCTTTTCTCAAGTACTAGTATTAATGTTAACTGCAAGAGGTGATTATGATGATAGAATTAGAGGCCTTGAGTTTGGGGCAGATGATTACCTACCTAAGCCTTATAATTCGCAAGAATTATTAGCTAGAATAAATGCATTGCTAAGAAGAAATAACCCATCAATAATTACTAACAAGGTATTAGTAATCGATGAATTTACATTACACTTAAAAACTAAAGAAGCGTATAAAACAGATAAAAAACTTAATTTAACCACTACAGAATTTACTATTTTAAAATTATTATTAGAATACTCTGATAATTTAATTTCTAAGGAAGAATTAACAGAGTTAGCATTAGGACGGCAATTTACATTGTTCGATAGAGCAATTGATATGCATGTTAGCAATGTAAGAAAAAAAACAGGTGTAAATATACATGGTAAAACCTATATTAAAACAGTTCGCGGTTTGGGCTATAAATATTGTTCCACAGCTGATTAATAAAATTAAGATAAGCCTATTTTGGAAATTACTTTTATGGTTTTGGGCAACTGTTATAACTATTATAAGCTCTTTATTTATCGTATTAGCTATTATTACTAATCCTGCTGAACTAATGTATGAAAGACAAATGTTATTTCACGAGTTAGAGATTGCCACCCATAAAATAATTAACTCTCACAAGGTGTCTTTTGCTATGGTTACTCCTATATTTCCAGATAGCGGCTACTTTTTATTTGATTTTTACGGTAATGTGATTGGTAGCTCGGAAATATCAAAACCAATATCAACAGCCTATAATAATACCAAAAAATTAACTCACCCAGATATTTCATTTGAATCTGGAATAGTAATTGTTGGCCCGCAACATTTAACTATAAATAATATACCTGTAATGTTATATTTAACAAAACCAACACCGCAATTACTACAATGGCGTATAGCTTTATTAATTAAACATTATTGGTATTTGATTATCTATGCCATATTTATTAGTCTTTTATGTTGCTATTTATTAACAAGATACATAGCTAAGCCTATAACTAAGATACAAAAAATAGCTGTATCTTTAGCCAATGGTAAATTATCAGCTAGAATACCCACAAAAAATGCTACTAGGAATGATGAAATAGGAGATTTAGCTAGATCATTTAATTACATGGCAAAGCAGTTAACCGATAATCTTGAAAATAAAAAAAATCTACTAAGATATGTTTCTCACGAACTCAGATCACCTTTAACTAGATTAAGACTAGCAACTGCAATTTTAACTAGAAATGAAGCTAATAAAGAGTTTTATGATAGAATTGAAACTGAAATCACTCGGATGGATTATTTGATAAAACAAATATTAGAATTTTCACGCTTAACAACAAGTAATAAACAATTAAATAAAACTAAAATACAGCTTAACACTTGGATGCAACAATTAGTCAAAGATTGTAACTTTGAAGCACAGTCACAAAGTAAAGATATATCGTTAATTAATACCAATAATGATATTTATGTATATGCTGATTCAGATTTACTAGCAAGTGCATGTGAAAATATAATTCGTAACGCTATTAAACACACTCCTAACAATTCAAATATTGTCATTTCACTCATTACAGATAACACTAATTATATAGATATTATTGTTAAAGATAACGGTACTGGAATTTCTAAAAAAATAATGGATTCTATATTTACTCCATTTGTATCTTCACAAGAAAATAAAACTAGTTCTTTTACTAGTTTTGGTTTAGGAATGAGTATAGCCAAAGAAGCCATAGAGAAGCATCAAGGAAGTATATTTATTGAAAACTTAGCTACAGGATGTAAAATTATTTTGCGCTTGCCAAGATGATACCAACTTAGTTAAAACACCTATAAATACCCTGTATTTATAGGTGTTCTACCTTGAATCAACCCTTTTTAGTCCTGAAAGCTAACATTTTCATCCGCCACCTGTATAAACTGCGATATTTAGCCTACCCATATTGCTACCACATTAAATCATCTGGTATCTGATGGTCTTTATACCAGTCTTGTTCTTCTGTAGAGCTGTCTTGATCGTGATTTTCTGCGATCAAAGTAAACACAATATCTGGGCTGATTTTTTTTATTTTTTCTGCTATATCTTTAGGAACAACTTCATAGTTATCTTGGTGCTTAATTATTGATAAAAGCCCATTTTGAAGCTGTTTAAGCATATCTTTAACAACCAATATTTTTTTAACTTTGTTATTATCAACAAAGCGGATATAATCATTACCATGAATTCTTGGTAGTTTATTTTTGTCAATCAATTGCTTGATTTGAGCAGCCTGAGCTTTCTGTTCTCGCTTTTTTTCTATAATAATATTTAACTGCTTATCTTTTTCTGCTTGTTGTTGAATAATCTCATTATTCTGTTGCGATGTTTTTGATAACCCTTGTTTTTTATCTTTTTTTGCTTGTTTATTTTTTGCTTTATTTGCTTTTAAAGCCTTATGTTTAGTAGTTAAGCCAGCATTCATTAGCTGATCTCGTATTGATTTAGCCATGGTTTACTCAAAAGTTATTTAATAAAATAGATAATAATTTTATACTCGACTTGGTTAAAAGTATATAAATACCACCATAATTCTATCATATAATCAAGGTAAGAAAAATTTTTTGATAGGTTTATTTTATAGGGTAAACGCATCAAAATAACAACACAAAGAAGACCTTGTTAAAAGTGGTATGCTATCTTACAACACATAGAGATAATCATCAAGTTTCTGTAGTCTTTGGTATCATTATACTATGGTGCTAAATACCCTAAAATTATTCTCTTTAAATATGCTAAACTAATATTATTGTCTTGATAAATTTTAACTCTTATTTTTGATTATTTTAATGCCACAAATCCTTATTGTTTATAGGATCTAGAGGATGTCAGCAAAACACAGTAATTGTTTATGGAGTATATAATTATGAATAATAGTGAAAGAACAGGAAAAAACATTTCTAGTCCCACTTCTAGCCCAATTATAGATGACACTTCTAATAAAGATGAAAATGACACACTTATCAATAATGAAAGATACACATCAGAAGAAGCTATTGATAGTAACGAAGTAAGATCCATGGAAAACTATACGGTTACTAATGTCGATAACAAACCACCACAAGACTTTGATTCTTTCATGGGATATTTAGATAAAGAAATACAAGGAAATGTATACTCATTTAAAAAACATAGCAATCGTCACGAAAGCTATAGAACAACTTGGATGCTTAATGTTGCAAATTTTTTGATTAATTGCTTAATTCCCCAAGGGGAGTTTTCTTTTCCATCAAATCCACATGGTGGTGC
This sequence comes from Candidatus Gorgonimonas eunicellae, assembly GCA_929200395.1. Classification (GTDB taxonomy): domain Bacteria; phylum Pseudomonadota; class Gammaproteobacteria; order Pseudomonadales; family Endozoicomonadaceae; genus CAKMZJ01. The sequence continues at coordinate 27,161 of CAKMZJ010000008.1, forward strand.
CGTGATAGCGGGACTTATTCTTGCGCTTGTTGTTGCGGCATTATGGTTAGTTGCTGCTATAGTATTGCCAATAATTGCAGGTGTTTTTGCATTAGGGCATATAATAACTAAAGGCATAGCTCAAAAAGTATCTAATGATCAAATGCAGCAAAACCTTATTAATATGGAGATTTATAGCTTTTTAAAAAATAAATTAACAGACATCTTGCCTAATCAAGATGGTATTGATTACAAAGAGCTATATACAGTGCTGGAATTAACGCTAAAAAAACAAGATTCACATAGTAAACAGCAAATTTCAAGTCTGAGTGCAAAATTTGATGATGTTTTTGAAAGTTATACAAATATAGCTGAAATAACAAAAAAAATAGAAAATTTAGATACTTATGATTATAGTGGTGAAGAAATAGAAAAAATGGAAAGAGCAATAGCAGATATAAAAAATCATAATAAATCAATAAAGACATTACCTCTTGAAATTACCACTGAAGAGTATAGGAAAACTATAAATCCTGAAGAAGAGTACAATACATCGACTTCTAATGAAATACAGAAATTACAAGAAAATATTTCACAGTGTGAAACTAAAATACAAAATATATTGCAAAGTCCGTTTAAAGAACAAAATGAAGAATATAAACCAACTGTGAAACAACTTAAAAATATGAAAAAAGAGATTAAAGTTTTATTTAGTAAATTAAAAGATGAAGATCAACAATTAATTAAATCATATCAACTTAGAATAAAAAATGCTAAAAAACGGACAAATTACCAGCAACAGAGTGAAATAATGCATGAAACTCATAGAAGTGCAGATACATTTTTTAAAAAAGCATTTAATGATATTTTTGAAATACTTGAAGGAAACATCGAGAATGAAAAAAATCAACAAATAATTAATGATGTTAAAAAATCTTTGTTTAGTAACAAGGAAGATAATAAAAAATTTATATCTGACATTATACAGGTTTTTTCTGGTAAATATGATGAGCAAGTAGATGATGTTAGTATAGATAAATATAAAATGTATGATAACTATGCAGATGCTATAGCGTCTGATTTACAACGTGCTTCTCAAACCAATAATTTGCCACATACAGAATAATCGTTTGTAGCATCTAAAACCTAGTCGTGGGTGTCCCAACTTCCATGTCACAAGTAAGTTTAAACTACTACATTTCAGGGCTAAGTAAAATGGTTTAATTCGAGGCAAAATACTGCAATGCCTGAATCTTTAAGAGATTTTAACGATGAAGTAGATTTTTTTAATAGCTTTGCATGTAGCAAGGCTTCTAAGCTTTTATCCTGCGTTAGTTATTTTTTGATTTAGTAGCAACGTACTTGTGAAACACTGCTAACTCTCTAAAATTATAATCACCTGCTGAAAACCTAGCTGTATATACACCTTCTACTTGAACTTTTCTAACCTAATTGAATCTATAACAATTATAAACTTTAATAACTAAATAGAAAAAGAATATTATGAATGAATTACCTATAAATTCTAAAACAGCAATAATTATTAACCCTTATCAAGCTGGTGGTGGTGATAAAGCTCTTGGTAGTAAGGTAAATGCATGCTTACAAGAAAATGGATACACTACCAAAATTATAGGTCTTGATATCGACCCAGATATAAGAATGGCAACTGGATTTTTAAAAACAGAGGAAGAGCGTGAACTTAGAACCCGTGAATGTATAACTGAATATACCATAAACCAAACAAGAAACTTTATAAAAAATGATACTGATAAAACAACAGCATTTAACGATAGTTTAATTGTTATTTCCCCTCTTAATAAAAATAAATTCTTTTATCTTCCTGAAACAATTAAAAAACTACAGCAACATTATAAGTTTAAAAAAGATAACTTACTAATTATTGATGAATTAGGATCTAGCATTGAGAATACTAAACTTAATTCAGAAGGCAAATTACCATATTCAGCCTTTAAAGAGCAGTTAGGATTTAAATTTATAACAGATAGATCTTTAGGGTTTGATAGTAGTAAACAGCAAATTGGTTATTTCCCTATAGATAACGCTAAATTAGAGTTAATAGATAAAAATTATAAACATAACCTTAATTTACTTTTTGACAGTTTTAATTTCAATTTAACGGCAAATGATATGTTCTTATTTGGTTATATTAGTTCAGAGTATTTTACTAGTATTATAAATTTAATATATAACTCTCTTATTGAATTAGAAAGCTTAGAAAAATATAAAACCGCAACAAGTATAAACTATATTATGCTTTTTAGAGAAACATATATACGCCATCATATACGACCTCTTATAAATTTGCTAACTGGTATAGACGAAATAAAAAAATACATTATAAAAGAATATAATATAAATTTTTATCTATGTGATGATGATGACTATATACTTGCTGGATATATAGATAAAAGAAAATCTTTTGATTTGTATTTAGCTGCTGACAATCTAGAGTCTAAAGCTAGAATAACGCCTTTATACCAATTCAAATCTGAAAACAAAAATGCACGGCAGCTTAATATTTTTTTAATTCAAGGAACAATAAAATTACCTGCAAATACATTTATTAATTTTATTAAATTAGCTGATATAGGAATTATGACAGGAGATCAATCGTTATTTGAATATATGTCAATAAAAAAAGAGTTGCCATATTATGATATGCAGTTTTGGAAAACAGCATTTGTTGATAATTTATTAGCTCAAGCACAAAAATCTAATATAGATAGTTTACAAGAATATTATGCAGCTAAATTCTTTGGTCGTGGATATAACCGTGGTAAAATATCTAATTTTATTAATATATCTGTCTCTTTAAATATAACTAAGAACGAATCAACATTAAATACTGAAAAAAGAAAAAGTATAAGACGTAAAACAATTCAAAAAATAACTGTTATTAATCAACAAAAACATCAATTTGAAAGCAAACTCCTGAAGCAAGATGCAAGATTATTTATAAAAAAGTATTTAGAAAATATCAGCATGATCTCTAATTATTGAAGCATCTCTCCCTAGTTATTTAGAATCTCAAGATACCTTTTGTGTAGATCATTTAAAAGTCGCAGGAAGGATATACTCAGTTAACCTGCCGAGATAAAACATGTTAGAACACTAGCACAGTAAGCACTTATTTAATCAAGAAACTCCATCTTTCAGGTATAACAACATTTTACAAAGCACACCTATAAAAAAATTAACTTAATAATATTAACCATTGTATTTTGTTATTATTTAATTATAATACGTATGTTTTCAAAAAATAATTACTGTGGTATTAATATAGTAAAAATTTTATCGAACACCCACTTGATATTATGATTTATTACCTTGTAATGTAGATTTATTAGCAACATATCTCACAAATAAAGGTGCATAAAATTTAATATAAAGTAAAATTATATAAAAGTTTACTTAAGTGTATACCATAAACTAAATTCATCAGATGGTAGTTTTTTAATAATGTGTACCTTAGGTTAAATTATAAAATACTGATAATTTAATAAAAGTATTTGTGTTTAATTTAGTGTTATAATTTAATCTATACACATTTAAAAGATACATTTTTATAGCTTAGTAGAAAGGTTTAATTCAAGACACAATAAATCCTGAATTAAAACTGTATTTTAGGGTGTTTGAACAAAGAAGCAAATCAAGTTATTTGCTCTAAGCCCCTTTGTTTTTTGCTTTTAAACTGCACTGATATTTTAAGTTAGTGCGCATGTAAATGGTGAAGAAACAGGGCCTTATTTAATAAACTAAAAATACTTATATTCAAGCACAAGATGCACAGGTATCGCATTACATATGGTAAATAAAAATGCTAAATTTCAGGACTATAAAAGGGTTTAATTCGAAACAAAAGAACACAAGAATGCAATTCCTAAAACTCTGAATTTTTACCTGTACTATATACATGAAATTAATATTTAATCAATAAACCAAGTTATCTTTTTATAATGGACAAAATTACTAACTTTAAAATGGTAAATGTATTCTCATTTATTTTTATACTTATTATAAGTTTTTTAAATATAAAAGTAGTTTCTGCTAGTTTACTATACAATGAAACTTCAGATTTAATAGATGCAAGATATCATCAAACATGCTGCAAAAGCGAAATTACGTTGTTTAGCGATATAAAGTTAAACTTGTGTAATCATTCTGTCAATAAATTTTATGGAATATCTTCGGTTACTTGCTTAATTAGGCAAGATCATAATGTTTTTTTTGCATTACATCGTGACGGCACTCACAAGCACATAATTACTGTAAAAAATGACGATAATTTATCTTCTATATGTAATAGTCTAGGTCTAAATCAATCTGTTGTGTTAAAATTATCTAAAGTGAAAAAATTTGGTTCTAAGTTAACATCGATGAAACCAAATGAAAAACTTGAATTTTGGATATCTCCTAGTGGTTATTTAATGCAATTAGATTATATCCCTAACAGGCTAGATCGTATTCGTTTTTGCCGACACAAACTAGATTTTAAAGCTAGATTAGAAACTATTTCCCCAACAATAAAATTACGCTTTATCCAAGGGGTGGTTACAGAATCATTATTTGTAGACAGTAAAAAGGTTGGCCTACCTACAAAAGTAACATCACAATTAGCTAATATTTTTGGCTGGGATGTAGACTTTGTTCAAGATGTACGTGTCGGTGATGAATTTTATGTGCTATATGAAGAAGAATATATACATGGTAGTAAAATTAATGACAAAGATATAGTGGTAGCTACTTATATCAATAAAGGTAAACAAATAACAGCAATTAGATATACCAATTTAAATGGTAGTACTAGTTACTATAAAACTGATGGCAAAAGCATGAAGAAAGCTTTTATACGCACACCTGTTGAATTTACACGCATTAGTTCTAAATTTAATCCTAGTAGATTACACCCAATTTTTAAAACTATTCAGCCTCATCATGGGGTTGACTATGCGGCACCATTAAATACTCCTATTAAAGCTTCAGGAGATGGCGTAGTTATTTTTGCTGGTTGGATGAACGGGTACGGAAATGTAGTAAAAATACAACATCCAAAAAATATAGTTACTGTATACGCTCATGCAAATTCTATTCATACCGGCATTAAAAAAGGTAAAAGAGTTAAACAGGGTGATATCATAGCTAAAGTAGGTAAAACCGGATGGGCTACAGGTACACACTTACACTATGAATTTCAAGTCAATGGTAAGCATTGCAATCCTGAAACAGTAAAACTTCCTGAAGCAACACCAATTAAAGGTAATGAATTAAAAAGCTTTAAACACTTTGTAGTTAAAATGCTTCATCTTCTTGAAAATCATAAAACTTGTTTTGCAGATAATAATTTATTTTCCGATCAATACCATAACTTAAATTTAATATTAAATTAATAATAAAGTAATATAGGCTTATGCAAAGATCGTTAACAAAAATAATAATAATATACACTTGGTTATTATCAATTACTTATTATAGCCTGTGTCACCCTGCTCCTAATGAGTCTTGGTATCAAAATATATGGTGTATGGGAATGGGAGGTATTGAAGAAAAAAAAATGGCAGATGGCAGAAGGATAGACTGCCTAACCGAGAACTATGCAATAGAAATGGATTTTGCATCGAAGTGGCAAGAAGCTTTAGGACAATCTCTAGAATATAGTATACTAGCTAATAAAAAAGCAGGAATAGTGCTTATTCTTACTAAACAAAGCGACTATATTTATTGGGATAGACTTAACCTAGTAGTAAACACCTTTAATTTACCAATTAAACTATGGAAACTAGGACCTTAATTTTAGCTGTAGTAAACACAACCTAGATAACTATTCAGTCAGCCATTAAAAAGGAAGTTTCGTACTTTGTTTTATAGTTTTTATTTTTACCTTGCTAAGATGTAAAATTAATATTTGCTACCAAGTTATTTTTATATTTAATTAAAATAGTAGGTAAAACCAAATAATTTTATTGCTATATTTGATAGGTAATATTATTATATTTCTAATTTCGGTTTATACTAAATTTTAAAGAATATATACCTTCTATTTGAAAACACGGAATTGTTCCAACTATAACTGATTTCTTTAATATATAGTTTCAAGTAAAAGATATAGACAAGTATCGTTTATACGAAAAACAATACAAATGTCATTATTCCTGATATAACTTATCATGGAATTGTGGCAAAAAGATTCGTCAACAACTATAGGTTAGCTTTATGCAAGAGGAAGGCAGCTTAAATTACAATAATTCTATGCCAGAAATAAACGGCAATAGTGTTGCTTATATAGAGGGCTTGTATGAACAATTTATGCAAGACCCTAAAAGTGTAGAAACTCATTGGCAACAATTTTTTAATCAGCAGCAGATGCTATTAAAAAATCAAGGATATATCCCTTGGTCAAATATACGAGACCATTTAACGTTCTATTTACAGCGAATAGATGAGTCTAATGCAGACTTTTTTATTAATTATAGGAAACATGCAAGCATCCCCGATTTAATTGCAGCATTCCGTATTCATGGTTTTAAACAAGCTAATACTAATCCTTTAGGTAGAGATTTTTTACCTGATTACAATGTAACAGACTTAGAATTAGAGAGCCACAACCTTAATAAAGACGATCTAAATATTCATTGTCCTACATATGATTTACATACTACTAAACAAGAAATCACTTTAACTGAATTATATCAACTATTGCAATCAGTATATTGTGGCTCGATTGGTGCAGAGTTTATGCACATTAATAGTAATGAGGAAAGAATATGGTTTCAGCAAAAGTTAGAAGCCAGACACGAAAAACCAGGTATTAGTGATGCTGAAAGACTAACCATATATCATCAACTAACAGCTGCTGAGGTATTAGAAAAATATTTAGGCAGCAGATATCCGGGAGCTAAGCGTTTTGGTATTGAAGGTGGCGAATCATTAATTACTTTCTTAAAAACTATTACCGAAAATAGTGCTAAGTCATCTGTTAAAGATTTAACTATAGGAATGGCGCATCGGGGTAGGTTAAATGTTTTAATAAATATATTTGGTAAAAAGGCTGCTGATTTATTTGATGAGTTTGAAGATAAAGCAATTGTATCTACAGGTTCTGGAGATGTTAAATATCACCAAGGTTTTTCTTCCGATTTACTAATAGACGGCAATAACTTGCATTTATCATTAATGTTTAATCCATCGCATTTAGAAATAGTTGGTCCTGTAGTCCAAGGTTCTGTGCGTGCACGACAACAACGACGCAATGATGAATCAAGGAATCAAGTACTGCCAATTGTAGTCCATGGAGATGCCTCATTTGCAGGACAAGGCGTAGTGATGGAAAGCTTACAAATGTCGCGTACTAGAGCTTATAAAACAGGTGGTACTATTCATGTAATAATTAACAATCAGGTTGGTTTTACAACTAGCAACCCAGAAGATAGCCGTTCTAGTAAAGAATGTACCGATATTGCTAAAATGATTAATTCTCCTGTATTGCATGTGAATGGCGATGATCCAGAAGCTGTATTTACTGTGGCAAAAATTGCTTTTGATTATCGCAAAAAATTCAATAAAGATATTATTATCGATTTAGTGTGCTATCGTCGACGCGGTCATAATGAAGCTGATGAACCATCAGGAACACAGCCACTAATGTATAATATCATTAGCAATATGCCTACTACCAAAGAAAAGTATACTAAATATTTGATTGAAAAAAATCTACTAACAACAGATACAGACAAACAACAAGTTGATAACTACCGCAATTGTTTAGATCAAAATAAACCTATAGTTGCTGAAATAGCAGAAAATGCTAATTATATGTTCTCAGAAAATTGGTCGGAATACCTAAAAAATAACGAAGATAAAAGCTATAGCACTAAAATTAAATTAAACCAACTACAACAATTAGCTCAGAAGATATGCTCTGTACCAGATAATTTTAAACTGCAACGACAAGTAGAAAAAATTATTACTGATCGTTTAGCAATGGCTAATGGTCAACTGCCTATTAACTGGGGATGTGCTGAAATCTTGGCGTATGCATCAATACTTAAAGATGGTTTTGATATCCGTATTACTGGCCAAGATGTTGGTCGTGGTACTTTTGCGCATAGACACGCAGTGTTGCACAATCAAGAAGATGGAACAACATATGTATCTTTACAGCAAATAACAGACACACAAAAATTTGAAATATTTGACTCATTGCTATCTGAAGAAGCGGTATTAGCTTTTGAATATGGATTTGCTTCTGCTAGCCCTAAAACTTTAGTTATTTGGGAAGCGCAATTTGGTGATTTTGCTAATGGAGCTCAAGTAGTCTTTGATCAATTTATCAGTAGCGCTGAACATAAATGGGGTCGGCTATGCGGTTTAACTATTTTGTTACCACATGGATACGAGGGACTAGGACCAGAACACTCTTCTGCTCGACTTGAACGCTATCTACAACTTTGTGCAGAGCACAATATGCAGGTGTGTGTCCCTACTACTCCAGCACAGATGTTTCATATGTTAAGAAGACAGATGATTCGTCCATTGCGTAAACCGTTAATTGTAATGACACCCAAGAGTTTATTAAGACATAAAAAAGCAGTATCTAGTTTAACCGAACTAGCAGAGGGGAATTTTAGTACTATTTTAGAAGAAGATACTAATTCTATAGATGATAATAAAATAGTCAAAGTTATACTTTGCTCTGGAAAAGTTTATTATGACTTACTAGAATATAAAATCGAACATGAAATTAACAATACTGCTATTGTTAGAATCGAGCAGTTGTACCCCTTTCCACATCAAGAGCTAGAAAAAATATTAGCTAAATACCCTATATTACGTCAGGTTGTTTGGTGTCAAGAAGAGCCTAAGAATCAAGGGGCATGGTATTGTAGTAATCACCATTTTTACGATGCTATTTCTGCTACAGGTAAAAATATTAAATTACTTTATACAGGACGACCGGCCTCCGCAGCTCCAGCATGTGGTTATGCTTCAGTTCATGCAAAAGAGCAAGCAAAACTAGTAACTGATGCTTTTTCTATTTAGCTATAAATATTCTTTATTTACCTGAAAACATTTGATTTTAAATTATTTAAAATTAGCTGTTAAGATTTTGTGTTTTATTACGCTAGAAGATAGTTTTCTAGTGAATGTTTTGTAATTAACATTTTATAAGTTTATTTTTAACAAAATTGTGCATTTTCTACATGAGGATGTATACGAACATATAGGTTCTTAAATATGTCAACTGAAATTAAGGCTCCTACTTTTCCAGAATCAATTGCAGATGGAACATTAATAGCATGGAACAAACAACCAAATCAACCATGCCAACGTGACGAAGTGATTGCGGAAATAGAAACAGATAAAGTAGTTTTAGAGGTTATGGCACCAGCAGATGGTTTCTTACAAAGTATTAGTAAAAATGAAGGTGATACTATAGTTAGTAACGAGTTACTTGCTATATATGAAGAAGGTGATATAGCTGAACAACCAGCGGCAACAGCAGAAAAGACAGCTGCTGCGGTAACAAGTCCTGCTACCACTTCTAAACCTGCTGAGGTTGATACAGTTACTGAAACTACTACAGCTAACAACCTGAGTCCTGCTGCACGCAAAATGGCAACAGAACAAGGTATAAAACCTGAAACAATACAAGGAACAGGGAAATCTGGTCGGGTTACCAAAGAAGATGTAGTTAATCATAGTAAAAATTTAGCTAGCACTGCTACTCAAAAAGTTGATAGCAGTCAAGCAAACGCTACTCAACAAATAGAAACTATGTCCATGGGTAGACACAGCAAACGTGTCCCTATGAGCAGATTACGTGCTACAGTAGCAGAACGTTTAGTACAAGCGCAAAATTCAGCGGCAATGTTAACTACATTCAATGAAGTAAACATGCAGCCAATTATGAAATTACGTGAAAAATATAAAGATGCTTTTGCTAAACAACATGATGTTAAATTAGGGTTTATGTCGTTTTTTATTAAAGCCTGTTCTGAAGCTCTTAAGTCACACCCAGAAGTTAATGCCTCGATTGAATCTAATGATATTGTCTACCATGATTATCAAGATATCGGAGTAGCTGTTTCTAGTAAGCGTGGTTTAGTAGTACCAGTTTTACGTAATACCGAAACTAAATCCTTGGCTAGTATCGAAAAAGAAGTTCGTAGCTTTTCAGAAAAAGCTAGAGATGGTAAATTAAGTATAGATGATATGAGTGGCGGTACTTTCACTGTTTCCAATGGTGGAGTTTTTGGCTCATTATTATCAACACCAATATTAAACCCACCGCAGTCAGCAATTTTGGGAATGCATAAAATACAAGAAAGAGTAGTAGTCGTAGATGGCAAAATGGAAATACTACCCATGATGTATTTAGCACTTTCTTATGATCATCGATTATTAGACGGTAAAGAAGCGGTTACTTTCTTAGTAAAAATTAAAGATTTACTTGAAGACCCTACTAGAATTGTTTTGCAAGTATAAGTATTATTTTATATACGGCTTTATCTGCTGCATGTATAGCTTGCAGTGGACACATAATTTATTAGCTTAATATCTTACTATAATAATATGTATGATAGTTTTTATATATTACTGGAGGAAAACTATTAAATGGAACAAAAATTTGATGTTATCGTCATTGGTTCTGGACCAGGCGGATACGTATGTGCAATAAAATGTGCACAACTTGGTCTTAAAACTGCTTGTATAGAAAAATGGGTTGATGATAAAAAAAACACTAAATTAGGTGGGACTTGTCTTAATGTAGGCTGTATACCATCTAAAGCTTTATTAGAAAGTTCACATAAATTTTATGATGCTCAGAAGCATTTTAGTAGACATGGTATTATGTCTAAAGGTTTGTCACTTGATATTAGTGCCATGATGCAACGTAAAAACAGTGTTGTTTCTCAGTTAACTAGTGGTATCACTGGATTGTTTAAAGCTAATGGAGTTACTAGTATCGCAGGAACAGCTAGGCTATTAGCGGACAAACAAGTAGAGGTGACAACTCATGATAACAAAACTACTTTACTTAGTGCGACTAACGTTGTCTTAGCTACAGGTTCTGTACCTATTGATATCCCCCCAACACCATTACAAGACGATATCATAGTAAATTCTACTGGTGCTTTAGAATTTAATAATGTCCCTGAAAAAGTAGGCGTTATTGGCGCAGGAGTAATTGGCTTAGAACTTGGTAGTGTATGGTGCCGATTAGGTAGCAAAGTAACAGTGTTTGAAGCTTTAGATAGCTTTTTGCCTATGGTGGATCAACAAATAGCTAAAGAAACCCTTAAAATATTTACTAAGCAAGGTTTAGATATAAAGCTCAGCACTAAAGTTACAGGATCTACAGTTAAGAAAAAGAAAGTCCATTTAGAATATCAAGATAGCTCTGGTAAGTTACAAAAAGAAGTTTTTGATAAACTAATTGTAGCCGTTGGTAGAAAGCCTTTTACTGGAAATGTTTTAGATGCATCTTGCGGCATAACAACAGATGACAGAGGTTTTATAGCAGTAAATGATAAATGCGAAACTAAAGTAGCAAACGTTTACGCTATAGGTGATGTTGTCCGTGGCCCGATGTTAGCACACAAAGCGAGTGAAGAAGGCATAATGGTTGCTGAATTAATCTGTAACCAAAAGCCAGAAATGAATTATGATTTAATTCCATCGGTAGTTTATACTCATCCTGAAGTAGCTTGGGTTGGCATGAATGAGCAACAAGCAAAAGCTAAAGGAATAGACTATAAAGTAGGAGTATTTCCATTTGCTGCCTGTGGACGAGCTTTAGCCGCTGATGATTCTGAAGGCATGATTAAAGTGATTGCTGATAGCAACACTGATCGTATAATAGGTGTTCATTGCGTTGGACCTAGTGCTGCTGAATTAGTGCAACAAGGTGTTATTGGTATGGAATTTGTAGCTAGTGCTGAAGATATCGCCTTAACAATATTTGCTCACCCAACTTTAAGCGAAGCTTTACATGAAGCAGCTCTTGCAGTAAATGGTGGTGCCATACATACTATCAATCGGAAAAAAAAATAACTATTATCTAGTAAGCTAGGATCTAATACGTTAGAACTAATAACAACACTAGGGATTTGTTAGTAATATACACGAAATAATTTATTAGAGGCAACGTATTCTATGAATCTTCATGAGTATCAAGCAAAGCAGCTGTTACGAAATAAAAAACTACCTGTTTCTAAAGGAATACCTGCAAAAACACCTGAAGAGGCAGTAAATGCAGCATCACAAATAGGTGGTAATTTATGGGTAGTAAAAGCACAAATACATGCTGGCGGTAGAGGTAAAGCCGGTGGCGTAAAAATATTATCTAGTAAAGATGATATTCGTGATTTTGCTAAGCGTTGGTTAGGTAAAAAAATGGTAACCTACCAAACAGACAAAGAAGGGCAGACAGTAAGTCAAATTTTAGTAGAACAATGTACAGATATCGATAGCGAATTATATCTTGGAGCTGTTATAGATAGAGCTACACAGCGTATTGTTGTTATGGCATCTACTGAAGGCGGAGTAGAAATAGAAAAAGTTGCAGCAGAAACTCCAGAAAAAATTCTTAAAGAAATTATAGATCCATTATTAGGACCACAGCCTTATCAAGCAAGAAAAATGGCTTTTAACTTAGGATTAAAAGGTAAGCAAATTCATGAGTTTGCTCATATTTTTGTATCATTAGTAACAATGTTTGAAGACTATGACTTATCTTTAGTTGAGATCAATCCTTTAGTTATTACTGTTGAAGGACACTTGCATTGTTTAGATGCAAAAATTAACATAGATGGCAATGCTTTATATCGTCATAGTGATCTTAAAGATATGCACGATCCAACACAAGAAGATCCACGAGAGTATCAAGCATCTTTGTGGGACTTAAACTATGTTGCCTTAGATGGCTCTATAGGCTGCATGGTAAATGGTGCTGGTCTCGCTATGGGAACTATGGATATAATTAAACTACATGGTGGTTTACCAGCAAACTTTCTTGACGTAGGCGGCGGTGCAACCAAAGAACGTGTAGGGGAAGCATTTAAAATTATTTTATCCGATGACAACGTTCAAGCAGTTCTCGTAAATATTTTTGGTGGCATAGTTCGCTGTGATTTAATTGCAGAAGGTATTATCAGTGCAGTAAAAGAAGTAGGTGTATCAGTCCCCGTGATTGTAAGATTACAAGGAAATAATGCAAAATTAGGTGCTGAAATATTATCTAAAAGTGGATTAGATATTATTCCTGAAAATGAATTAGATAAAGCGGCTAAACTAGCAGTAGAAGCTGTGGAGAAAGCGTAATGAGTATTTTAGTAAATAAAGATACTAAAGTTATTTGCCAAGGCTTTACTGGTAGTCAGGGAACTTTTCATTCTGAACAAGCTATAGCTTACGGTACAAAGATGGTTGGTGGAGTTACTCCTGGAAAAGGAGGCAAAACACATCTTGATTTACCTGTTTTTAATACAGTTGACGAAGCAGTAAGCGAAACTGGAGCAACAGCATCAGTTATTTATGTGCCAGCTCCATTTTGCATGGATTCAATTATTGAAGCAACTCATGCTGGAATAGAATTAATTGTATGTATTACTGAAGGTATACCTACCTTAGACATGCTTAAATGCAAAGTTCATTGCGATGCAATGGGAGTACGCTTAATTGGTCCAAATTGTCCTGGAATTATTACTCCAGGAGAATGTAAAATTGGTATTATGCCTGGTGATATTCATAAACCTGGATGTATCGGTGTCGTTTCTCGATCAGGCACTTTAACTTACGAAGCTGTAAAACAAATTACCGATTGCGGTTTAGGACAATCTACCTGTGTAGGTATAGGAGGAGATCCTATTCCAGGCTCAAGCTTTATTGATATCCTGTCATTATTTGCTGATGATACAGATACAGAAGCTATAGTTATGATAGGGGAAATAGGCGGAACAGCAGAAGAAGAAGCGGCAGAGTTTATTGCTAAAAATGTATCTAAACCAATAGTATCTTATATTGCTGGAGTTACAGCTCCAGCTGGAAAAAGAATGGGGCATGCTGGTGCTATAATCGCTGGCGGTAAAGGCACAGCAGAAGAAAAATTTATTGCTCTAGAAAATGCCGGGGTACACACAGTTCGTAGTTTAACCGGAATTGGCAAAAAATTAACTGAATGTCTTAAATAATAAATACCCCATCTACCTTAAAGTAGTGGGGGGTATATACACGTGGCATTTTATGTATGAAAATCTTTAATAAAATAGGTATTACTGGGCGTAATACCAAGCACCCACAGTTAAAACTATACTTGCATCAATTAATATCGTGCCTAGATGCCAATAAAGTCCTGGTGCAAATAGACTCACTACTAAAAGAATCTCTAGATACCATCAATATTCCAATAGAAGTTACACCGTTTGCTAAACTTGAACAAGATTGTGATTTAATTATAGTTATAGGTGGCGATGGTAGCTTTTTATCGACAGCACGCAGATTACAAAATTATCAAATACCAATAACTGGGTTAAATTTAGGACACTTAGGCTTTTTAACTGAGATATCTCCTGCAACTTTACATAAGCAAATAACTGAAATAATTTCCGGAAATTTTATTTTAGATGAGCGTTTTTTTCTACAAGCTAAAATTGTACGTAATTCCAAAGATTTCGATCGAGAAATTGCATTAAATGATGTTGTTATTCATCCTGGAGAATCCGCTAGAATAATTGAATATGAACTATACATAGATGATAAATTTGTCTATCGGCAGCGAGCTGATGGTTTAATTATAGCTACGCCTACTGGTTCTACAGCATATGCATTATCTGCTGGTGGTCCGGTGATGAGTCCTAATCTTGACGCTATAGTGATTGCTCCAATGCATCCACATTTATTGACTAATAGGCCCTTAGTAGTTCATGGAAATAGTAATATTAAGGTAGTAGTTACTAAAGAAACTAGTAATTTACCAAGGATTAGCTGTGATGGGCAGATACATTTAAAGAGTTGCTATCAAGATGAGATTATAATCCGTAAAAGTACAGAAAATATAAAATTGTACAATCCTCCAGACTATAATTTTTATAAGTCTTGCAGATCAAAATTAAGCTGGAACGCAAATGGCTATCAAATTTAGTATCTCTTGTGCTATTATTAGCTGTTTATTGTAATGCCGTTAATAATTTTTATTAATTATTATTTATTTTTCTTTAATCCTGAAATTTAGTCTTTTTATCTGCTATATGTATAAAACTAAAATCTAAAGTATTATCTTGCCTATAATACTAGGCTATATAGGTAGTAGATAAAGACTATAAGCATATTAAGGTAAATTAGTTGCATTTTCTACGTAGTTTTACTAATAAAAAAATATATTTAATTTGTTATAATACTATTTGCTATATATAAAGCATTTATTAATTTCATTTATTAGAGTAGTTGCATTTATTGTTTAACTTACATAAAATATTTGCATAGAATACATGAAAATAATAGACAGAAAAATATATTATCCTTACAAAATAAATAATAGTACTAATATGGGTTGGAAGTATAAGGTTAGAAATAGTTGTGTTTAATCGGTGATATTGCATTTAAAAATACTTAAAGTAAGCATAATAATTCACAGATTAAAATTTTTAAACCTTCTATAAGCTTTAATATTATCTTTAAATAGATATTATTCTGCTTTAAGGTATATTTAAATACTTATTAGTATACTTAGTATGCAATTTATTATGTAAGGTACATTATTTATTTTGTATTTATTATGGTATGGTAACTAAGTAAAGATTTAGTAGATAATATTCTAAATAAATTTTTCGTATTTATAATAAGTTAATAAGTATATTCAAAAGATAAACACCTAAATATAACAGGACGTTACATGAGAGTTATAAGTTTTAATTGCGATGGAATTTCGCAAGCACATAAAAATGGAGCATTAGAGTGGTTGGCCTCACAGGAAGCTGATATTATATGCTTGCAAAACATCCAAGAAAATGAAGCTGATTTTGAAGATAAATATTTTATAGAAGGGTACTATTGTTATTCTTATTGTGCTCAAGAGACACATATGATGGCAGGTGTAGCTTTTTATATGCGCAAACCACCTAAGGCTGTTATAAAGAGTTTAGGGTTTTCTAGTTTTTGCACTGAAGGAAGATTCATTCAAGCTGATTTTCAAAATATAAGCATAGTAAACTTGTTTATTCCATCGTTGATTCTAGGATACGATAGAGATTATAAGTATAAATTTTTAAATAGTTTATCTAGCCAAATATCTAAAATCAAACGTAAAAGACGCCAATTCATAATTTGTGGTTCTTGGGATATCCCTCATAAAAGTATTGATACCGACCCACAAGCTATGGAATCTTTACAAGTGCATAATACCGAACAAACCTGGATTGATAGTATGTTTAAGCTTGGTTTTTTTGATGCTTATAGAACAGTTGATCCTACTTCTTGTAATTATACTTGGTGGAAGAATGAAGAACTTAGGAATGATGATATTGGTGCTCGTATTGACTACCAAGTGGTTACAGATGAAGTAAATAGAAGCGTATTAAATGCTGGCATATATAGTTCTAAAAACTTTTCTACCCATGCTCCAGTTATTGTAGATTATGATTTAGATCTAACTTAAAGCGATCATGTCATATTGCTAGATTTTAGGGCTAAGTAAAATGGTTTGATTCAAAGTATTTTAACAATGAAGTAGGCCTTTTTAATAGCCCCAAAGTACAAGGTTTCTAAGTTTTATCCTGTGTTAGTATTTCTTGATTTAGTCGATACTAAGTCTGAGAAACACTGCCTTGGATAAAAACTTATAATCACTTGCTGAAACCCGCATTTCCAGCTGCCACGTGTATATACACCTTCTAGCTGAAGGTGTATAACCTGCAAAACACTATCTTAGCTAACAACTTATAATCACTTACCCAAACCAAATTTCTAACTACACCTATATATTTTTTTTCTAAAAGTTAGTAGATTGACTTCCTCCCTCCACTAAGCACAAGTGCTATAGTGGGGGATTCCTCCTGCG
>CAKMZJ010000009.1:0-10753 GCA_929200395.1 Candidatus Gorgonimonas eunicellae
AAAACTTATAATCACTTGCTGAAAACCCGCATTTCCAACTGCCACGTGTATAGATACTGATATTTTTAATGAGTTCATTTTATTTTATATTTTTAATAAATTATTTTGACTTCGTAACTTGCGTTATTAATAAATTTATACTAGTTACTGCTTTGATTAATAGCAAAAATAATAAATATTAATAGGTAACTTTAAGATACTTTATATACCAAGATTTATTATTTTATTAATGACTATTAATTTCAAAAATAGCTTCGCTTTCTTGCTTGCACTATAAAATTTCTTAAACTTAATATTATTTTAATAAGAACTTTATACCTAAACATAGCAGTTTCTTATATAGAAAAATACTATGTTTCAAAGCTAATTCAAGGCAAAACATCACAAAAATGCAGTTACATTTTAAGGGATGTTAACAATGAAGTAGCTTTTTTAAAATAACCAACAAACCACTGTAGTTTTAATTTTTTATTTTCTGAAAAACACGTTGTACTGCTTCCAAGGAATTGTCTATTATTTTTTCACTATGTGCATTAGATACAAACCCTGCTTCATAAGCTGATGGAGCACAATATACTCCTTGTTGTAACATCAAGTTAAAATATTTGGCGTATAACTGATTATCGCAAGATAATACTTGTTTAAACGAAGAGACTTCTTTTAAGTCGGTAAAGAAAATACCAAACATACCACCAATCGCACTAGTGGTTAACGAAATATTATTTTCCGTTGCTAATTGTTGTACTCCTTGAGTAAATTTTTTTGTCTTTGCCGATAGGTTGCTATAAAAATCTTTAGTTTCAAGTAGCTTTAACGTCGACAGACCTGCTGCCATAGCTAAAGGGTTACCAGATAAAGTACCAGCTTGATATACTGAGCCACTAGGAGCAAGATGCTGCATTATTTCAGTTTTACCACCAAAAGCACCTACAGGTAAACCACCACCAATAATTTTCCCTAGAGTTGTTAAATCTGGTATTACATTGTATAACCCTTGAGCTGAATTTTTACCAACTCTAAAACCAGTCATAACTTCATCAAATATTAATACCACTTTATGCTTATCGCAAAGAAAACGTAATTTTTGTAAAAAATCAACTTTTGGCAAAATACAATTCATATTACCAGCAATAGGCTCAATAATTACACAAGCAAGATCATCTCCTATTTTATTAAAAGTTTCTTCAAGTAATTCTATATTATTAAATTCAGCTACATGAGTATGCATGATCGATTCAGCTGGTAACCCTTTAGAGGTTGGCTGCCCTAAAGTTAAACTTCCTGAACCTGATTTTACTAATAGAGCATCAGAATGACCATGGTAACAACCTTCAAACTTTAAAATACCATTACGCTCGGTATAACCACGAGCTAACCTTATTGCACTCATGGTTGCTTCAGTTCCTGAATTAACCATACGAATCATTTCCATTGAAGGAATAAATTGGCTAATTTTTTTTACTAATTGAATTTCTAAATTAGTTGGTGCACCATAACTTAAACCAATATCAGCTTGGTTTTTAATTGCTTCTACTACTTCAGGGTGGTTATGACCTAAAATCATAGGCCCCCAAGAACCAACAAAATCTATAAATTGTCTATCGTCTTCATCATAAATATAGGATCCTTTAGCTTTTTTAATAAAAAGTGGGGTACCACCAACAGATTTAAAAGCACGTACAGGAGAATTCACTCCTCCAGGCATAACTTTTAACGCTTCAGCAAATAATTGTTGCGATCTATTCATTTAATAATTTATCCTGTGTATGAATATTTAAATTTTAATTAGATAATTCTAGATAAGACATATTCTACAGCAAGATATAATTTTTTAAAATGAAATAATCAATATTAAGCTACAGCTTTAAAGTATACAAAATTTTATGAATACAATATTAAAAGATATATGGTTATCGAATATTAGAGTTAGCGATATCATCGAGATTTATAAATATAAGTATTGCCGTAATTATTGCATTTACAAAGGGAATATTATATATGTTGGAATGCCCTGTATTTTTTGTTGTATTATACTCCTCTTGGGCTGTAGTCTCAGTAATAAACGCATCAGTTGATTTTATGTTCTCGCTAGTAGGCCCGATAGTTATTCTGCTATCTACCTCGTAACCATCTTTGCCAAGTATATTCAGTGCTTGCAATTGATTAAATTTACCACTTGTTGTTCTAACAACATGCTGTAATACAAAACCCTTAGCTGGTTTAGTGAAATTACAGATATGCATAGCATTAGGAGTTATATAAAACACTTTACTAGTATCTATTAAATCAGGATGACCTGTATTATTAACTACAAGCGTACCATTTCTATCAAAACGGAATAGAACTATCATTTCATCAAATTTATTTGTATTATATGCTTCTACAGACGTATACATCCCCCATATAGTTCCAGTATATCCTAGTTTTTTCCAAGTATATATAGCATATATACTTGGATCATTCTCTATTAGAATATTATCTCCATCTTTAGCAGCAAGATAAATAGGATTTTTATTTTTTAACTCATCAGCTACAAATTTCTTGACAATAATTCTATCCTTATCAGAAGTCTTAACAATAATTTTATTTTTAAATTTATTTACATTTGTAACCTTTATATTCAGATCGTGTCGATTAATAATAGTACTAATATATTTTGTGCCATACTTAGCACGAATATCAGCTACGATATCGCTATGTTTAAAATGATAATAATCAAAACCTTTCCAAATAAAATCATCTAATCTAATAACGTGATAGTTATCTGTGTAGTTTGCACATAATTTATTATGCTGATTAGGCAATTTTGCATTAGTAACTAGATATTTTGTAACTTTGTCTATTTTAGGAAATTTTTTCAAGGTATTACATAACTCACTATCACAACATTCAATTACCGTTGCTCTTTTTATTAAATCAAAATCACTAATGTCTTCTCTTAGAAGATAATCTTGATAATTCTCCGTACAAAAATCTTTTGTAGCGCATCTAAATCGTAATAAAGCTTTATGGCGCATATTGTGGGATATTTGGAATGCGCACTTTTCTGTATCTTTTTTACATGATATTATTTTTATATGGGTTTGATTAAAAAAATTATATATGTTTTCTGCAGTTACGAATATATCTCGTTGTTCATCACCATAACATTCTATAGTATTATTTTTTTTAAGGATATTTTGGTTTACATCGGGAGCTATAAAAGAAAATAACGAGCTAATAGCTACGGCTAAAAATAAAAGCTTCATTTTAACATCCTAATATTTTTATAATAATTTATTACTTTCTATGAAACTATAGATTAAACTACAATATATACACATTCAAACAAAACATCTAAACTAGTCTATTAATTTGATATACCTTGAGATTTGTATACATTCTATTTAAAGATATATTTTTTCAAAACTTAGTAAAAATATTTAATTCAAGACAAAATAATGAAGAAGCACCTATGGATCTTTAAGAGGCTTTAACGATGAAAAAAACCCTTTTAATCGTTCTCACAACTCTGCGTTTTTTACTTTTAAACTGCGTTACTACTTTTTAATTTAGCACGCATATAAATAGCCAAAGTAGGTGCCTTTCTTAATAAACCAAAATTTACTCACTGAAAAGACGTATCTTAAGGTAAAAGATGTATAACCTGCAAAACACTGCTTTGGCTAAAACGTATAATTACTTGCTGAAAACCAGTATTTCTAATTGCCACGTGTATATAGTTATTTAATCTGATTATTTGGATTGATACTATATAGTTTATCTGAATTAAAATTTATCGATATATCTTCTAATGTAGACACTTTGTTATAACGCATATCTTTTAATGGATCAGAATTAAATAAATATTGATTCGTATTATTATTTTTAATTGCTAAACTTTGGATGTCTCGGTTTTGGGATGGACTATTAATAGATAATACAATAAAAAAGATAGAACATAGTGTTAATGAAGGTAATGAAAATGGCCAAAAAAAACTTCTATCTGCTATAAGTTGCTGATATCTAATAAATTTTCTTTTTTCTTGTAGTTTTTCTTTATTTTTTATATCTGTAAGTTTATGATTTACAGATTCTACTATATTAATATAATTAGTAGATGTCCGACATTTTATAATATCTTGATTATACTGATATTCAGATAACGTTTGTACTATTGTAGGGGATTTAACGGCTTTTAAAACTGCTTCTAATTGATCATCTGTTATATCATTATCCCATATCATATCTAAACAGCTACTTGCTAATTCGCTATTATCATTACTTTCTATAGCATCATGTTTTTTATCCATATGGCTTCCGCTAAACTTAATATAAAAGACGCTTGCAAATTTAATCTATATCGTTAGTTCAGCTAAATTATTCAGTATTTGTGTGTTTTTTTATTTCTTTATTCACTATTTCTCTAGCTCTAAAAAGTCTAGATCGTACAGTTCCTAACGGGCAATCTAAAATTTTAGCAATATCTGAGTAATTCATTCCATATATTTCACGACAAATAAATGATATTTTTAATGATTCTGGTAACAAACTAATGGTTCGCTGTATAATAGCTGACAATTTATTGCCTAATAAAATATCTAATGATGAATGCGTACTTGTTGAAATAATACCATCAATATCCTCATTCTCATCGTCAGTACTTACTATAACAGCTCGTTTTTTTTTTATCAAATAGCTCTTAGCAGTATTGATAGCTATACGATGCAACCAAGTATAGAAAGAACTATTGCCTTTAAAAGATTTCAAATGAATATAAGCCTTAATAAATACTTCTTGTGTTAAATCTTCTGCCTCTTGTAGGTTTTTTACGAATGAGTTTACAATAGATACTATTTTATTTTGATATTTAACTACTAAAATATCATATGCTGATTTATCACCTTTTGTTAAAATAAGTTTAATTAATTTATCATCTATATTAGAGGGTTTTGCCATGTGAATTCTCCATATTCTAAAGCTATGGCATTAATTAATAATTTTATATATTTAATCATTAATACTTAACAAAGTAGTTTATTGTTTTCTTTAAATCTTGATCGACAGCCAACTAATAATTTTTATTAGATATATACGCAGGCAAAAGAAAAATGGTTAATTTGAGATAGGCTAAAACAAGAATACACTTAGGTTCCTAACTCTATGTATAAGTAAATTTTGATTTATTGGAAACTATAAAGAAAACAATACCGCAAACCACTTTTATAAATATGGTAAAGGATGCATAAAACCCTTTAAATACACCTTTTTTGCTTTTATTATGAGTTTGTTTCATGTTATGGTAATAGCTAAGTTGTATACCTGTATTTACTATATTTATAGATAAATGCTTATTAGTAGTCATTAATAACACAGATACTTAACTAGAAAATATATAAATGTAAACAAAATAAATAAGTTTCCGAATATTAATTACAGAAATAAAAAACAAACAGTATTCTTCTAATTAATTATTATTAAAACAAGGCTATTACAATATATTTTTATACAAACATATCATAAGGATTTAAATGGCTGGTTTTTATTTAAAGGTTTTAACTGGTAATCATATAGGAGCAGAAATTCCTATTGCAAATGGTGAGTATATAGTAGGAAAAGACTTTGAATGTGATATTGTTTTAACTGATGATTCACTAAGTGAAAACGAATTTAAAATAATTATAAAAGAAGATAATACTATATTTGTAGAATCCTTATCAGAAAAACCTATTGTAATTGCAAATAATATTGCGAATCTAGATGCAAAATTACACTATTATGATGTTTTTACTACTAACTCTGTATTTTTTGCAATTGGTCCTGATGATACATCTTGGCCAAAATTGCAAATACCCGAAATAAATAATAATATCGATTTAGATGATAACATAGATGATATAAAAGATTCTGCTGATAGCTCTGCAACAAAAGACCATCAGGAAGAGGACAATGATAAAAATGATAATAAACTAACGCAAGATCAAAATAGTATTGACAAAGATACAGCTGGAGATAAAAAGTCAGTTAATAATCAGAAAAAAACTGCTTTCTTAAAAATAGCAACCACTTCTATTATCTTACTAATAATCACTATACTTTTTCTTACAAACAGATATGATGACAATATTAGCAATATAGAAAATAAAACTAATATTTTAGAAATCGCAAAACAAATAAAAAATGAACTGAATATAAAACACATTAAGTTTAAAAAAGCAACAAATGATTTATTATTAATAACAGGATACTGCCAATCGTATACTCAAGAACGACAGTTATATCGTAAATTAAATAAAAGTAATATCAAATTTAATACAAAAATATATCTTATGAGTGATATTTTTGAAAAAGCTAAACTAGAACTTAATGCTGTATCTTCAGAAAATTTACAACTAGAAATGGATAACACCCCAGGAAATTTAACTCTCAAGGGATATACTAAAACAATAGACGAAAAAAACAAGGTTATTGTATTATTAAAAGATAAAGTTGAAGGTTTAATAACTATTATCGATCAAGTCGAAACTTTTGATACTAGACTATCTATTTTAAATAACCTCATTGGCCAACAAGGATTCGGTGCTAATATTCAGGTCATTGCTCATTCGAACCAAGAAATAGTTTTAAAAGGCAGGCTTTTAGAAGAAAACCAAGTTTATAAAATAAAAAAATTAATTAATGAATTTAATACAAATTATAATAACAATCCATTAATAAAGCTAGAAACAAGCTATGCTGGTAAAATCATACAAATTGAAGAAGAATCACAAGAAAATATTATTCTAAATATTAAAAGCATTAACGTTGGAAAAATACCCTATATAATTCTACAAGATAATTCGAAATATCTTATTGGGTCACTTATTAATAATAAATACAAAATAGAAGATATATCAATAGATTATTTATTATTAAATAAAAAAGGCAAAAAAATAAATTATTACCTAGGAGGGACACAAACAAATGAAAAAAAAGAATGAAATATTTCTATCTAATGTAGAAGAAAATTTAAAAAATGATAAAAGCGGGCAATTTCGTAATAAAACAATGAACGTTTTATTAGAAGAAGCTCTAAGAATAAAATCATTAAAACAAAAAAACAACACTCCAGAAGAATATAATAAAATAGATGGAGTTTTAACAGCACTTGTTGCTTCTATGGAAGTAATTGATAAAAGATGGAAAATGTTTCACGAAAAAAAATCTAAATAACAACAAGGAAAGCAATTGTGGCATATCAAAATACTTACAATCCAAACTTCAATCAACCACAAGCTCAGAGATTGAGTTTTGATAGTATTACTGAAACATTTGGTGATCACGCTGAACGATTAGATAATGCTTTAAGAGCTAAGCTGGCAGCAATGGATCCAAATAATACTGGAGATATGCTTGAATTTCAAGTTGAATATAATAAATATTTAGTGGTTGAGAATTTACGAGCAAGCATAATTAAAGCTATGAAAGATGTATTACAAGGTATAATCCAAAAATTTTAATAATTTGCTATTGTATGGGGTGCTAAGTGTTAGATAAAAAAGTTACAAAATTAACTGCTGATATAGCGTTAATGGCTAGTGCTGCTGGATTACCAAAACATGCCTTTGGTATTTATAAAGGGCTTGAATATGTGAACGAGGATCATACCATAAGCGCCTTAGGATTAGCTATAGAATTTATGAACAAAAAAAAATACCCTGCATCTATAGAAATACTGCAAAAGCATCTAAAAGATAATCCTCAAAAAGAAGAAGCAAAAGTATTTTTAGGAATGGCATTAATGTTAGAAGGAAGAAATAAAGAAAGTGAAGATATTCTTAATAAATTGCTACTTTCAAAAAACAAAATCGTAATGAATATGGCAACAGAACTATTAAATGAAATTCACAACGCCTAAAAGAAGTATAATACTCCGTGTCATATGTTAGATTCTAATTCTTAAAATAAATCTAAAAAGGTGTAACATATGACAACTAATGTTCTCAATTAGACACTTGAAAAACTATAATCAAACAAATACCTTCTTAAATATGTCTTTTAACACCATTTATCAAATAATTAACTGAAGCTAGGTTACAGAAAGAAAGTAGCATTTATCAAAAAAGACAAAACCAAACCGTATAGATAGCTATGAAAACAAAACGATGAAATCATTTATTAAGTCTTTTAAATTAGAGACTCCATGAGATAGAAGTAGATCATTCAAATCTAAAATAGTAAAAAAACACATTATATTTCAATAATCAAGTTTCATAATATTTATAGTTAACAAATTATTTTTATGTTATAGGTATATATACATAAAATAAGAAACCTTATATAATAATTAAGATGAACACTAAAATATAATTAATACTAAAAAAAATTCGAGAGAAATATTCTATGAAAAAAATAACACCAATAATTTCCTTGTTTTTTTTGCCTTGTTGGGGGGTTGCAATTATTCTAGGTGATGATAATGATACATGTAGATCTCACGATAAAATCGTAGAGGCATCAAGGTTCTTTTTTGCTACTAAAACACCTAATGTTAATAACTTGATATCACCATGGAGTAAAAATACAATTATAAATTCATATGCTTTCACAAACAATACTGCAACAAAACCAGATTATTATAAATCAAATCTAGATATATGCTCAACAAGTGTTGACTATAATAAAATTGATAACAATAAATTGAAATTATTAAATTTTACGGAAGATATATCAAGCAACAAAAAAGATACCTTACCTTTAGAAGTGTTTAGTCTAAAGCCACAACTTAGTTGTGATACTTGTTTTACCACTGATTTTTCTCATAATTATAAACTAGGTTCGACTTTAGAATTTAAAGGTTTTTGGGAAAAAAACTTTACCTTAATTGGAAATTCTGAATTTACGTTAAGTACAGGAGAACAAATAACAACTCCATTTATGTCTGTAAATATTGACAATTGTATCTCTTACACTTGTAGTTTAACAGGCTGGACTATAATACGTATACCATATGAAAACCTATATGTAATGGATATAATTATCCCTAATGAAACTTCAATTACACCCATAAATGAAATACAATGTCGAACTATATTTAACTTACTATCATCTTTAAGTAGTAAAACTAGAAATAAAGATATTAAAATAAGTAGAAAAAAAATATCAATGCCTTTATTTAAGTTTACACAAGAAACGTTCTTTGCTTATAAATCAAGACTCTGTGTACAACAATGTTCTATTACGGTAGATGAAAAGGGTATTAAGCATGAACTATCATCTAATCAAGCATCCTCACATAGTGCGTCTAACTTCGTGCACCCTTATAATAACTATGTCATAAATAGTCCTTTCTTTTTTGCTATAAGTAAACTTAAGAATCATAAGAACAAAACTCTTATAGAGGATATTATTTTATTAGGAAAACTAGAAAACCCCTCAATAGAACGATAACTTTATTTCATAAAAACAGCTCCTGTTCACAAATCCGTGTCATATGTGAAAATATAATTATAAATGTAATAAGGTTAAACATATGACAAATAAATTTGCTTTAAATCAAACAATTTAAAAATTAAAATCAGGCAAAGGTCTTTTAGGCGAAGAAGGTATTTTAACACCACTTATTTAAACAATAAGCTATAAAGATATTATACAGCTCCTTGTTTAAGCATCAGAACCAAGCTTGTCACTTCAATAGTATTTCCTTTATTAATCAAGCATATATACCTGCTACTTAAAGGTATATCTTAAAAAATAAAATATTTTATTTTAGAAACTATTAGTTTGTCTCGATATTACTTAGATTATATGTAATTCACATTATATTTATAGTAAATTTTTTTACTTTTAAACTAGTTGCATTCTTATTTTTTATATCGTAAATTAAAAAAGGATGTAACACAATCTAGCAATGCTAAGATTAATTATCTTAACATTTACAATAAATTAATAAATGGTATTTTTATGATGCTAATTCGGAAGGCAGTAATAAATATTAAAAAAACACCTTATAACCGGTTATTTTCTAAGTTACCCTTAAAAGTAGTATTATTATTGATACTACCAGTTGCTCCTAGTATGGCAACTAATACCACAGCTGCTGACGCAATTACAAATACCATAGGTGCTATGGTTGATGGTAATACTATACCTGCTACGGATACGCAAAAACAAAATATCAATAATGGTATAAATACGACAATAGATGCTAAATTAGCTAATGAAATTAGTAAAATAAAAACAACTGAAAATGTAATTCAAGAATATAAAAAGCAGGCTAGTCTATCAGCAGACTCAGCAAAAGCGTCAGAACAAAATGCTAAAGCAAAGTCGGATCATGTTGATGAAAGAGAGGATCAAATTAAACATTACTCTGACAGTGCAAAAACAAACGCAAAGTTAGCACAAGATTCTGCACAAAAAGCAATAGATAAAGCTGGAGAGGCTGCTAGTGCTGCTACAACCGCTGACGCCGATCAAGTTGCTGCAAAAAACTCGGCTGATCTTGCTGCTACATCAGAAGATGAAGCAGCTAAAAGTGCAAGAAAAGCTAAAGAAGCAGCTGATAGAGCTAATGGTTTTGCAAATGCAGCTCGAGAAAGATCAGAAAATACAGCTAATGCTATTGTGGTAACACAAGCTAATAAACAGGCCGCTGAAGATGCTGCTAACAAAGCTACCCAAGAGGCAACTAATGCTGCAAATAGTGCAAAAACTGCACAAATAGCAGCTACTCAAACTCAAGAAAACGTCAAAAAAACAGAGGATAAAGCAGGCGAAGCAAAAGCTTCAGCAG
>CAKMZJ010000009.1:10853-43375 GCA_929200395.1 Candidatus Gorgonimonas eunicellae
ATTTAGCAACTAAGTCTGCATCACATGCAAAAAACAGTGAAATTTCAGCAAAAAAGGCAGCGGAACAAGCTGCTAGCTCAGAAAAAAAAGTAGCAGAAAATACTAACAATGCACAAATAGCAGCTACTCAAACTCAAAAAAACGTCAAAAAAACAGAGGATAAAGCAGGTGAAGCAAAAGCTTCAGCAGATTTAGCAACTAAGTCTGCATCACATGCAAAAAACAGTGAAATTTCAGCAAAAAAAGCAGCGGAACAAGCTGCTAGCTCAGAAGGAAAAGTAGCAAAAAATACTACCAATGCTCAAGATGCCGCAGCAAAAGCTAAAACTCAAGCAGAAAATTCACAAAAGTCAGCACAACAAGCTGCCCAATCGGCAATTAATGTTGCAAAAAATTCAACAGTTGCACAAGATTCTGCAAAAGCTGCTAAAAATTCAGCAGATCTAGCTAAACAAAATAAAGATCAAGCCATAAATGCCGTGGCTGCTTCTAGTGGAAGTGCTCTAAAAGCTGCAACTAGTGCTAGTCATGCTAAAGATGATGCAGAGAAGGCTAAATCTTTTAAAGATAAAGCTACACAAGAAGCATTAAATGCACACATGTTAGCTGCTCAGGCTAAAGAAGACGCTAAAAAAACTGAGAAAAAAGCAAATGAAGCAAAATCTTCGGAAGAGTTAGCTGCTAAATTTGCAAAAAATGCAGAAAAAAGTGCAAATTCAGCAAAAACAGCAGCAGATAAAACAGCAAAACAAGCTCAGGCCACTAATACTAACGCAGAGAATGCTAAAAAAGTAGCAAGTCAAGCCTTAGCTAAAGCAGCAGAATCTGAAAAAACTGCAAATGCAGCAAAAACAACTGCAAGCAATGCTGAAAAAACAGCAAACACAGCTAACAATCAGTCTACAGCTGCTAATAATACCGCTAATGATGCTAAAATAGCAGCAGGTCAAGCCTTAGCTAAAGCAACAGAATCTGAAAAAACTGCAAAGGATGCAAAAACAACTGCAAGCGGTGCTGCCGAAGTAGCAAAAGTAGCTAACAATAAATCAACAACTGCTAATAATACCGCAAAGGATGCTGAAAAAGTAGCAAGTCAAGCCTTAGCTAAAGCAGCAGAATCTGAAAAAACTGCAAATGCAGCAAAAACAACTGCAAGCAATGCTGAAAAAACAGCAAACACAGCTAACAATCAGTCTACAGCTGCTAATAATACCGCTAATGATGCTAAAATAGCAGCAGGTCAAGCCTTAGCTAAAGCAACAGAATCTGAAAAAACTGCAAAGGATGCAAAAACAACTGCAAGCGGTGCTGCCGAAGTAGCAAAAGTAGCTAACAATAAATCAACAACTGCTAATAATACCGCAAAGGATGCTGAAAAAGTAGCAAACCAAGCCATAGATAAAGCGGAAGAGGCAAAACACAAGGCTATTGGTGCAGGAATTACAGCAGCAAAAATTGAAGCAGTAGCAAAAGAAGCAAAAAAAGCGGCAGAAGGTGCAGCTAAGCAAGCTACACAAGCAAATGATGCGGCGCATAAAGCAGTAGAAACAGCTTTAGCTAATAAATGTAAATCAGTAGAGAGCTTACAAAAGGAGATAGTTGAAACAGAAGAAAAGGTTGAAAAAATAACTAAAATAATTTCAGGATTTACAAAATCCCATCCAAGTGATAATCATAACGACTTGACTCCAAGTACTGCAACTGTAGAAGCTGCTAATCGATTATTTCCTAATGATGAAAAAGCTAGACGGGATTATTTAAAACCTAATAATTCTAATGAGCAGGTACTAGTTGTACAGCAAATAGAAAGACAAATCGTAAAAACTATTAAAACTAGAATTAATAAAAAATCTATGTTAAATGGTTTGGCCAGCAACCTTAGCGGTATAAACTCTGGTTCTGTAGCAGAAAACTTAGATATCTGGGTTGGTTCAGCCTATCAGTACAGTAAGGAAGACTCTTTTAACAACCAAGATTATTATAAAGTATCTACTACTTTATTTAGTGTAGGCGTAGATGCTAATTTAACAGAGTCCACATTATTAGGACTTAGTTATGGTCAGAGTAAGTCTAATTCAAATATTTATGGTGGTGCCACAGGGGTTAAAAAAGGTCAAGACGATATTAACAGTCAAGATGTAGCCGTTTATATCAGCAATGATGACAACCAATTAAACTCTAGTTTTACACTGCTTTATACAAAAAATGAGCATGAAAGTAAAGATGCAGACAAAACTATACCTAAGTACAACTCAGAAGTTTTTGGGTTTAATATAGATATTAACCGTGCATTTGATATTAGCAGATCTGCAGTTAATAATAATTTAATTCCTGAATTAATTTTGAATGTACAAATGGGTTATGCGAAAATAGACGTAGATGCTCATCAATCAAAATTCGATAGCACTAATGTAGAGAAAAAAGAAAGTAATTTATTTAATTTAACTATAGGCCCTGCTATTAGTAAAAAAGTAAAATTACATAATAATACTCAACTTAATTATAAACTTGGTATGGGTTATACTCATATTATTGCAAACGATAGTACCGATGATAGATTAACACTTATGGTTAATAACAATAATATCAGCAGGGTAGTAATTAATCGTAAACCAAGTGCTCATAACCTTAATTTAGATGCAACTTTTGATTTACAGTTTAATAGTAATTTTAATCTAGAATTAAATGCTGACTATACTATAGGTGATCATCTGCAGGAATATGGAGCTTCATTGATAGCACGTTATAAATTCTAACTAATAGCATACAAATAATTTTATAACTACATTGGTGTCTTTATGTAGTTATACACTTCTATGAAATACCTCTATACACCTTCAAATATAAGGTGTATAAATTTAACCTACCAGATAAAAATTATAATAAATCACTATTACTGTCACCAATATCATCTTCTTCTTGAGGCTTAATTTCTTGTACCCAGCGAAATACTTCCGCCACGGGTTCAATTAAATCACTAGGAATAAAATCGGTTACATCTAAGTGAAACAAAGCGTGAGCTAAAGGAACATTTTCTAATACTGGAATCCCTTTTTGTTCTGCAATATTAACAATAAATTTGGCATTTCCACCCCTGCCTTTTACTGTTACCACAGGTAAAGGGGTTATGTTTTCACGATAACGTAAACCAATAGCTAAATGAGTAGGGTTTTTTATTACGACATCAGATTGCTTAGTATTTTCTGCTGAATTTACCATTTCTTGGTGTATCTGTTTGCGCTTTTGTTTTATTTCTGGGTTACCGTCGTTTTCTTTATATTCACGCTTTACTTCATCTTTACTCATTCTATTTTGTTTCATAAAGTTAAAACGCTCAAACAGATAATCTACTACAGAAATAATAATAAATGCTAAAGCGGCATATAGTAATAATTTTTTTAATAAACTACCTGTCATAGGTAGCATGCAAGAGGTTCCACAATGTGGTAAATGTACCATGTCTCCCATGCTAGTATATAATACATCGTATACCACATAAGAAAGAAATAAAATTTTTATAATTGATTTAATAAACTCTACCAAATTTTTCATTGAAAAGATTTTTTTAAAACCAGATATAGGATTAATTTTTTTAATATCTGGCTTTATTGATTCAGCAGCAAATAAAAAACCAAATTGAATAACATTCCCTAAAATAGCAGCTACCATAGCTACAACAACTAAAGGCAATATTAATTCAATAGTTTTTTGTAAAATACCGTGAATAACTACATCTAATGCTTTATAGAAAGGTTCAGTATAAACTGTGGTGGGCAATAATACCATTTCTTGAATAGTTATTATGTAAGTGTCGCTCATATACCACAACAGTGCAATTACTGATATAAAACCAAAGGTACTAGAAACTTCTTTGCTTTTAGCTACTTCACCTTTTTTACGAGCATCACTTAATTTTTTAGGTGTTGGCTGTTCAGTCTTTTCGGCTGATGAACTCATTGCAAGCTAGCTCCTAGAATATCAATAGCCTTATTTACATCTAGTATTTGTTGTTGCGATAGCTTTAACATTATACTGACATAAACACTAAGAACAGCTACAGCAATTGCTGATTTTATTGGCATGGCTAAAATAAAAACATTTAATTGTGGGGCCGACCTACTAATAATTGCTATACCAAATTCTGCTAAAAACATAGAAATAATTACTGGAGACGCTAACCACATAGCAATTTTAACAATTAAGTTAAATTGTTGTAGAAAAAAAACTGACTCTTGTAATTCAATTTGAGGATAAAAACTAAATACCGGCCAATTTATATAACTGTGAAATATAATATTTAATAAAAATAAAAATGTTCCGGTTGCTATTACTATCGCAATAATAGCTTGATAAAATATAATACCCATTGGTGAAGTTTCTGCACCAGAAAATGGGTTCATCATATTTGCTATTGAAGCACCACGTTGGTTATCTATAAAAGATCCTGCTGCTTCTAGTCCCCAAAAAGGGATAGCAAAACAAAACCCCATAAAAGCACCAATAATTAATTCTTTGATTACCAACAAAAAAGTTTGATAGACATTAAAATCAATATTATCTCCAGCTGTCTCTATTAGTACAGGAAATAAAAATAACATTAATGCTACAGCGATACCATTACGAATTAATCCTCCACCTAAACTACGTTTATTCATTAGTGGAAATAATGTAAATAACGCTATTATTCGTGGTAACGACATCGCAAATATATAAAACAACTGTTTAAATTGATCTATAGGCATTTAATTAAATCTCTGCAATCATTTTCATAACAGCTAGAGAAAATTGATACACCTCGATACTCATCCATCTTGCTGTTGCAAAAATACTTATAATTACAGCAATTAATTTGAAAGCAAACGGTAGAGTTTGTTCTTGTATTTGCGTTAACGCTTGCACTAAACTAACAGCTAAGCCAATAGTAGCAGCTGCTATAATAGGAGGCATTGATAGAATCAAAATCAGCATTAACGCTTGTGAAGTCAAATTTAATATTTCTGGATTACCCATAACTTAATATCAACCCATGTATTAATCGAGTCCAACCATCTAATAGTACAAACAATAATAACTTAAATGGCAATGATATAGTCATAGGAGATACCATCATCATTCCCATGGCTAAAAGAATATTAGATATAATTAAATCAATAATAATAAAAGGCAAATATAAAAGAAACCCTATTTGAAAAGCTTTAGATAATTCACTGATACAAAATGCTGGTATTAATACCATCAGGTCATCGGTATCTAATTGTTGCTGATACTTTTGCGGCCAAATATTTTTAGCTGTTTTAATAAAGAATTTTTGTTCTCTTTCTGATGTATGAGATTTTAAAAAATTTTTATATGCTCCAGTAATGCTAGAAAAATCATCCATCCATGACATGTCTTTATCTATCGAAAATTCAATATTTTCTCGTTTAATTGTATCCCAAGTTTCAAATCCAACAGGAGCCATTATATAGACTGTTAAAACAATGGCTAAAGCATTCATTGCTATATTGGGAGGTATTTGTTGTAACCCTGTAGCATTTCTTAAAATAGAAAAAACAACAACTAATTTTAAATATGAGGATCCCATAACTGCAAAAAATGGTATAAGTGCCATCAACACTAAAGGGATTATCATATAAAAAGGGCTAGTTAAATTAAAGATGCCGCTATCCATGCTATTTCCAATCGTATTTGATGAGTTTGTCTATATTTTCTACATCAAACTAGAGCTGCTTATATCTACCTTGAAGATTTAGCAATATTAAATTAAAAAATAATAATCTAATTTAGTTGCTAAAAAATTGCTTGTAGAAAAAAGTATCTTCCAGTAGAAGGCGTATATTAACAAACAGATTATCGGCAAAAGAGGATAACAATAAGAAATTTTTTATATTATGAATTATAGTTAGAACTTGAGGATATCATAATACCTCTAAATGCACCTAAATTATTTCTTATAATTTCTGCTGTAAAATTACCACTTTGTTCAAAATTAAATTGTTGTATTTCAGACTCCCAGAATTTAGGCTCATGAAAATTAGCACCTTCTAGAATTGCCATTGACTGTGGGTTATTTGTATCTACTATATTAAATACATTTGATATAAAATTTTTTAGCTCTCCAGGACGATACATCTTAATTCCAGCACAAGAAGGTATATCTTCCGTTCTTTTAACACCGCAATAGCATAATCCATGTTGCATTAATATTAAATCGAATTTTTCAGTTAAACTTTGTTCTGAAAATTTTTTTGTATGATCTAATTTAATTTCTTTAACTGTGATATCGCTATCTGAATCTACAGAAGCTTCAGGATTTGCACTATAGGATATATCTGCTATGGTAATGTTAATTTTTATTTGAAACATTTCTAAAACCATTTTTAGACGGGTTATATCTGAGCTTCCGTGACCAAGTAATATTATGTTTTTCTGGGGAAAAAATTTGTAATATTTCAATAGTATGATTATAGGTTTCTCTAGTAATTTTGTAAAATCATAAAATAAATCATTATTTTTGCTCTGATGGTCTACAATATTTGTTGTATCTATAAAGTCTATATTAGAAATTTGATTGATAGAAGCAGCAGTTAATTGTTCTTTTATAGAGTTTAAAATAGCAAGCAGTTCTGGTTTAGTGTTACAAGTATATAGCCTGATTACCTCAGTTACTTTAGAACCTTTAAAGCGAGGCTTATAATACTTACCTGTTGCTTTTATAAAAATATCTCGTAATAAATCATATATTTTTTTTAAGCTTTTTGATTTTCCATTTTTATGTAATTCTTGTGCTATTTCATTTATAGAAGCAGTATCAAAGGCGTATGAAATTATATAGCAATTCATTCTAGTAACTTCTGCTACTTTTATAACTAGAGGTATAGTTTCTGTATCGCTGGTAAAACGACTGACTTGTTGTTTTTGTATTTGAATATCTGGATTATTCAATGTTGGCAAAGTAGCCGTTAATGCTGATGCTGATGCTGTAATCATGATATTTCCTGATTCCTAATAATAATTAAACCTTATATAAAGGTTTGAATACTATTAACAGGAAAAGTTCATTATTTCATATTTTGCTATTGCTTATGAGGGTAGGAGGCTTTGACTTTATTACACACCTTCAAATTTAAAGGTGTGTGTAATAACTTATGAAAATAACATTTTAAACATATAGAAAAATATAATCGATAATATCCCACCAGCAGGTAGAGTAATAAACCAAGATAAAATTATAGTGCCTAATACTCTAAGATTTAGAGCACCGATTCCGCGTGCTATTCCGACACCTAAAATTGCACCAACTAATACATGAGTAGTAGAAACTGGGATACCCGCTCCAGTGGCAGCAGATACAGTAGCTGCCGTTGCTAATTCAGCTGCAAATCCACGACTAGGTGTTAAAGCAGTAATATTTGACCCCACAGCTTTAATTATTTTATAGCCTAAAACAACTAAACCAAAAACTATACCTAAAGCACCTAAAAGTAAAACCCAGCTGGGATTATTAGCCATTATTAGTGGTAGTTTATCTTTATGAATATCAGCAATAGCAGCTAGAGGGCCTACAGCATTAGCAACATCATTAGAGCCGTGTGCAAAAGCCATGGTACAAGCTGTAAATATCATCATCACACCAAAAATTTTTTCAACGCTTGAAAATTGAAATTTTTGATCAGCTTGTTTATCTTGATGTACATTATATAAGCATAAGAAACCTAATAAACTAAATAACAATCCGATTGCTATGGGAAGCAATAAATTTTGCCACCAATTAAGTATAACACCCAAGTGTTTTAAACCTTTTAACAATGTAACTGAAGATATGATAAATCCAGTAATAAACATATAAACAGGCATATATTTTTTTGCTTGTGCAAAAGGGTTTTCTGTATCTAGAATTAGTTTATTTACAGTGGTAAATACTAAAAACGCAATCACTGCTGAAACAAAAGGGCTAAATACCCAAAATGATGCTATATAAGATAAATATTTCCAATTAACTGCATTCGGTGATACTCCTACAACAGCGAATCCAACAATTGCTCCTATGATTGAATGCGTTGTTGATACTGGCCATCCATATGCTGTAGCTATCAGCAACCATAATCCTGAAGATAATAGGGAGGCTAACATTCCATATACAATAAGGTTAGAATTATCAACCAATAATTGATAGTTAGCGTTTATAATATTATTTTGTATACTGTTTACTACTGATCCTCCAGCTAATAAGGCACCAGCAAATTCAAAAAAAATAGCAATTAATATAGCTTGTTTGACGGTTAATACTTTTGAGCCAACCGATGTTCCCATCGCATTTGCAACATCATTAGCACCAACACCACAAGCCATCACAAACCCGCAAACAATGGCAAGTATTAGCGGCAATGTGCTATAGTCAAAAATCATTTCTATAAATCCTAATTTACTTTATTAACTAGCAAGTAACTGTTGTAACTGGCTACCCACACGAGACGAACGGTCTGCTAAATCGCCAACCCAATCTATAATTTTATAAATAAACATTACGTTTATAGGTGGAAAAGAATCTTCTATTTCAAACATCATTCTTCTGATTAATATTTGATCGTTGTCTGTTTCAGTTTCTATGCTATCTATTTCCATAATTAATTTTTCTACTATTTTAACTTCTCGACCTTGAAAACCAGTTTCAAGCAGTTCATCTAGCTCACTTACCGCTTTTAATGCTTGAGCTGATGAGGTTACAGCACGTTTTACATAAGATAAAAATTTATCTTGTATAGGTATAGGAATATTCATTTTTCTGCCAATAACTAAACCAGCTATATCTTTAGCACAATTTGCTATTTTGTCTTGTAAACGAATGATCTCAAGCAAATCACCACGAGGTACAGGTAAAAAAAGACTATTCGGTAGTGAAATTTTTAACTTCCGTTTTATCTGATCTGCTTTATTTTCTAATTCCTTTATTTCTTGTTGTATTGTCAATGCTTCATCCCATGAGTCCTTAAAAACATTCTCAAAAAATGGAATTAACGCTAAAGAACATTTATGAGCAACAGCTATATGCTCTTGTACCAATATAAATGGAGAGCGAACAAACATATGAGACAATATATTTAATCTAGACATTCTAATATCCAACTTAATTTTAGGTGTATATAAATAAAATAAGAACATGGTGCTAACTTTAACTAGCTTATACATGTAAGTTAGTAGAGTTAATAAGAAAATTTAATGCTTTTATGACTCTTAATTATTTATAATATCACCTCTTTTATTTGATATATTACAAAAATTACATCCTTTCCTTAAAATTATATTCGATAGTAAAAAAGTGTAAAAGTTCTTATACTGATACTATTAATAAGTAAAAAAGTATTAATAATTTAATATCCTTTTAAAAAACAAATATTGGTGTAATTTAAATCACCATCTTACTTTACAACGAAATGCAAACCTTACTCTGTGGCATAAAAAAATAACATCTTAAAAAATATTTAAATATTTTTCAACAATAAAATAACAAATTTGCAATAAAAATAAAAATCAATTACTGGAAAATGTGTTTTTAAGTAACAGAAGTATAAATACTACAGTAGACTATCAATACTTCAAACAGCTTTAAAAGCTACATAAAAGTTATTCTTTTATTGTAAGTTAAGATATACATATAAATAATGAAGTCGCATAAATTTATCGCTATATTATTAAAAAGCGCCGCAAAAGCCACTACCTTTCCTATAGTAACAAGTCATAACATAATAAGAATAGTTTAATTACTGCTATTTTGCTATATATTAAATGATTTTATCATCAAAGAAGTAATTTCCTTACTGGTGCAAATGACTTTCTGTGTAGTGGTGTTACGCCATGCTCTTTAATAGCATCTATGTGTTTTTTGGTAGGGTATCCTTTATGTTGAGAAAGTCCATATTGTGGCCATTTTAAACATTCAGTAACCATTTCGTTATCTCTAGTTACTTTTGCAATAATTGATGCGGCTGCTATAGCTGGCTCTATGTTATCGCCATCAATAATAGCTTCAGCGGCATATATTGTGTCTGGGGTGTAATTACCATCAATCAACAAATATTCTGGTGTTACTGATAATGCCATAATAGCACGTTTCATTGCCAATAAACTAGCTTGTAAAATATTTAATTGGTCTATTTCTGTAGCTTCAGCTCTGCCTATAGCATAACTAATACTTTCAGAAGTTATTTGCTGATAAAGC
Source organism: Candidatus Gorgonimonas eunicellae (assembly GCA_929200395.1). Taxonomy (GTDB): domain Bacteria; phylum Pseudomonadota; class Gammaproteobacteria; order Pseudomonadales; family Endozoicomonadaceae; genus CAKMZJ01. The sequence goes on from CAKMZJ010000009.1 coordinate 21,073, forward strand.
TTTTCACGTTTTAATGCCGTTAATTTTTTTGAATCTGCTAATCCAGCAATTATATTGTTACTATCAAGTATTACTGCTGCTGCAATTACTGGGCCATATAAGCAACCACGGCCTACTTCGTCGACACCTGCTATTAGCTTGTAATTAGCTCTAATTGTTTCTTTGTTCATCTGCTATATAACTAATAAATAAATAGATACATCTTAATAAGGTGTATATTACCACTAAAGCTATGCTATGATAAACGTCTTATTAAAAATATTTTATGTTATAGGTTCTACTTCATATGAAACAATCTTCCTTTGCAGATAATATCGATGCAGATGAAATTAATAAATTTAGTAAATTAGCATCTAGTTGGTGGGATACCACAGGTAAATTTAAACCATTACATCAAATTAATCCATTAAGATTAAATTATATAAATCAACATATAAATTTAGTTAATAAAACAGTATTAGATGTAGGATGTGGCGGGGGTATACTTACTGAATCTATGAGTTTTAGAGGTGCTAAAGTCACCGGTATAGATGCATCTTTCGATGTAATTAATGCAGCTAAGGTTCATGCTAAGCAATCAAAGTTAACTGTAGAATACTTGCATACTACTGTTGAAAATTTACTCATACAACAACCACGGCAATTCGATGCTATAACTTGTCTAGAAATGCTCGAACATGTGCCTAATCCGCAATCAGTTATCGACGCTTGCTTTCAGTTATTAAAACCAGGTGGTTTAATATTTTTCTCAACCATAAATAGAAATCTTATAAGTTATTTTGGCGCTATTGTAGCAGCAGAACATCTACTAAAAATGTTACCTAAAGGTACTCATCAGTATAGTAAATTTATCAAGCCTAGTGAATTATGTGGCTATATGCGTAGTTCTGGATTTGAAGTTATGGAAACTATAGGTATGACCTATAACCCTATTACTCAAAGTTATAGCTTAAACCAAAATAATATAAGCATAAATTACATTATTAGAGGTCGAAAGATGTAATTATAAAACTTAATCTGTATTAATTTTTAAGTTTAAACCCATGTTTACAATATTTGTTTTGTATTTTTGGTTATGCTATTATTTTTAATAGATTTAAAAATATAAAAACAAATCCCTTAGTATTAAATTATAATAACAGGTTAAACAACAAATGAATTTAGTTAATAATATTAATAATTATGATGTCTTACCAGAATACATAAATTTTAATGGTTGTTCTAGTATTAAAGTAGTTGATAGTCTTTACACTGCTTTTACTGATATAAATAAACAGGTAAATTTTAATCAACAAAAAACATTAATAGCTTTAGATATAGATCAAACAATTTTACTAGATGCAGATTTTGATGAAGCCGATAAGATTTTTGGTAACAAGTTAATAAATAAATCAGTATTAGAAGAAAATGCTGCATATAATATAAATTATATTTCTCAATATGCTGATGTAATTCTACTAACTTCAAGAAACATGTATACCCCAGCAAATATAGATAAGTATGGCATTAATTTATGTACTATATATAATGAAATCACCTTAAATAATGAACAAGTGCAATCATTAACAATCAATGGCTATGGTTTTAGAAAGAATGTGATTTACACTTATGGTGCGGAAAAAGGCACCACATTAAAAATGTTTTATAACTTTTCAAAAACCAAATATAGCAATGTTTTTTTCATTGATGACCTTAAAGAAAATTGCGAATCAGTTAGTAAGGTATTAACAGATGCAGGAATAAACATACAGACTTATAATATAACTATTGGCGATCTTAAAGAAAATCACCGTAATTTACCACAATATACACAGCCATTAGTAATAGAAAAAACAGCACCCAAACAACAGCCTTATTTTCATACAAAAAACTAACTAACAAGCTATACACCTAAGGTATACTCGTAAATTTATTGTTTAAAAATAAGTTTTTCATTTTAGGATCCGCTATTGCAAAAAACTCTGGCGCTAAAATAGAAGTATTTTGATTAAATGCAACTCTACACTGCTGTTTATCTAAAACGACACCACCAGCACCTTCAATAATTGCTTGAGAAGCTGCTAAATCCCATTCAGACACCCGATCTAATTTTGGTAAAATATCGGCTTGTCCTTCTGCTAGCAGGCAAAACTTTATTGACCCTGGATGCCTAATTATTTTAGTGTTGTCTAATGTATCTGTTAAAGTTTTTAAATATAGGTTGGTTTTTTTATTTCTATTTTGATCTGTGTTTGAAATAGCAATAATTTGCTGTAAATTTAACTTTCTAGTTTTAATTGTTGTTTTTGCTTTATTATTTAATTGCTTAAAAGATCCTAAATCAATACCACCAAAATAAATTGTTTCTAATAAAGGGAAATAAATTACTCCTAATACCGGCATACCATGTTGAATTAAAGCGATATTTATTGAAAACCAGTTACTTTTATTAATAAATTCTTGTGTGCCATCTAGCGGATCAATTAACCAATATTGTTGCCATTGACTACGCTCTTCTAAGGGCGGTATCTTAGACTCCTCACTAATTATAGGAATATTAGGAAATTTTTTTTCTAAATAATTGCGTATAAATAAATCTAATGCTAAGTCAGCATCGGTAACAGAAGATCCATCTGTTTTTTTTGCCACGTTAATATTATCTTGATTAAAATAATCTTTGAGCACTACCCCTGCATGGTTAACAATAATAAAAATTTCATCTAAAAAATTATTGAGTTGAGATATATTCATGTTTAATATTCAAATAACCTTATATTGACTAATATTTTCTTATAATACACCTAGTAGCTGAAAAGACTAGTTTTCAATAACAATTAACTAGTGTATAAAATTAACACAAAATAATTTAATCTTATTACTAACATATACCCCATATTAAAAAAACAACTCTTAAAGTCGAATTCGTATAATAGGTATAAACAACTAAAAGTCTAGATAATGGATATATTAACTAATTACTTCATTAAAAATAATATTAAAGTACAAGACTATTATTGGAATAGTACATCTTTATGGTTAGGAAATAGAATAGAACATGGTGATAAAGAAATAATATATCGTATCGAACAAGATACTGTAATTGTCGTTATATATAGGCGTATATCTAAAAAAAGTAATAATTTACACAACCCATTTAAATCATTTATTTGGTTAGTTGAAACTATTGTTAATAATATTCCAGAAATTAGATATATAAAAGGGCAAGTTGATGCTTTAACCTTGAATAACGATAATGTATTAACTTCAGCTAGGCTTATAGATTATTATTGCCGTATTATGGGGGGATTAATAGATGGGAGCTTGCTATCGGGATATTTGTGGTTTGATCTAAGAAATTACCAATCAATGCAACAACGTAAAAAACTTGGATTAATAAAAAAAAGAGGCAGTTTATTTCAAGCTGAAGTTTGCCCAAGGTCTTATAAATAACTATATTTAATAGGTGGTCTAATAAAATGGCTAAAAAAATTAAGCTAATCGATTTAACCCAACTAAAAAAAAGTCATCATCTGTTTATGCAAGAGAATGCTCATATAATTACAGAAGCTAAACAACAATTAAAAAATTATCAAGAGTTTGCTAACAATATAGGATACACACCTGAAATACAACAAAAACTACAAGATGTACTCCTAGCAACAGGACAGCAGAATGAAGTAACTGAAGCTATAGCTCAAGAAAAAACTAAGCTTGAGCAAGCGATCAAAGAAGATATTAAAAAATATAAAAAAATATTGAAATTAAAAAATAATTTACTAAATTCCACAAATTAAATAAGAGTAGGATACATTAAGAATGAATAATATAAATAACCCGCCTACAAATACTAACCAAGTTAATAATATTTCTGCAATAAATGGAGAGGAAGTAAATTTAATAGATCTTACTTTAGCCGTTACATTAACTGGCTTAGATTTTTCAGAGCAGCAAATTAGCTCACATCTTAAAAAAATAGATGAATCTAATAACATTGTAGAACATATAAATAAAATAAGTGAAAAATCTAGAATATCTCAGAATGGACCAGCTAACTATACAGCTCCTTCTTGGAACATTAATGGAAACACTATACAATTAAGCAATGGTTATAATGTAGCCTTTAATCAAGGTCAAGATGGTATAGAGTTAGCTATTAATGACAACGCTAATAATCAGATAATTTATAAAAATGGTGTGTTAGTTCCAACTAAAAATGGCAAAACTGTAGATGCCTTAAATGTAGGCATTCCTATAATGTCTGATAGCAGTTTAGTATTGGGAGATGGTACCACAATAACTTTTACTACAGCACCTAGTGACACTCCGTTAGATCCTAATGATCTGTCTGGTGGAATAGCTCAAGTACCTAAAATAACTATACAAAGAGGCAATCAATCAATAGAAATTTCCAACGCAAATACAGCCAATGCTATCATAGGTGCAGCACAATTAAATGCAAATTTAGGGGCAAACTTCAACTATGGGCATGTTTTATTAGAAAACGGTGGCTTGCATTCATGGGAATATAATGGTCAATTAATTAAGGATATGACAGCTCCTCCTGCTGATGGTCAAGGTGATCAAATTAATAATTTGTTTGCAAGAAAAGTGCATTTTCAAAATAATGTTGATAATTATGAAACAATTTATGCTGCTGAACCTTATTTAACAGCAGATGATAAAAAATTATTAACTGATTTAAAAATAGAATACTCAGATACTAGCGGTATTGGCAAACTTACGGCACAAGAGTGGAGCGACTTAGATAATACTATACAAGATAAAAAAGATTCAATAACTAGTACCTCACAGTTTGAGTACTTAGCATTACAGCGAGCAACAGCAGACATGACAACTAAAGCAGAATTTGCATCAAATGTTTCTAAAAACCTCTTTGATTTATTAAAAAAAATCATATCTTCTATTACATAAAACTCAGCATATTATACGACCCAACTCACAAAATTATGTCATATGTTAACAGGTTAAAACATATGACAGCTAGTTTTTATCACAATCATGCACATCAAAACCACAAAATAAAAGTTATACCTCCAATAAAAAAACAACTTATCTCTTTTAAAATAGCTAAATTATTGGTATAATTAAGTAATTATATTTATTTTGTTTGAGACTCTTTATGACGCTAGTATTAGCCTTGGTTGGAAGACCAAATGTAGGAAAATCCACCTTATTTAACTGCTTAACCAAATCAAAATCCTCTTTAGTTGCCAATATATCTGGCCTTACTCGGGATCGTAAATTTGGTAAAGGCATGCTTAATGATAAAAGCCATGTAGTTATCGATACTGGTGGTATATCTGGAAATGAACTAGATATAGACAAACTTATGGCTGATCAATCCTTAAAAGCTATCGAGCAGGCAGATATAGTAATGCTTGTAGTAGATGCCAAAGAAGGGCTAGTAGCTTCAGATGAAGACTTAATCAGCATGGTTCGTAAAAAAAATAAAAACTTTGTGTTAGTTATTAATAAAGTAGATAAAACCGATAAAATACAAGCAATTGCAGATTTTTCTATTTTGGGTATAGAACATACTTTTGCTGTTTCAGCGGTAAATAAATCTGGGGTGAAACCCATGATAGATGAAATACTGAATTTACCTACTATTAATAATGAAGATAACACATCTGATCAAATAAACGATATTCAAGATCCTGAAAAAAGAATTAAAATATCTATTGTTGGTAGACCTAATGTAGGTAAATCGACTTTAGTGAATCGTATACTTGGTGAAAACAGAGTAGTAATTTCCGATTTAGCTGGAACAACTCGAGACAGCATCTATATTCCATTTGATCATGAAGATAAAAAATATACGTTAATTGATACCGCAGGTGTAAGACGCAAAGGCAAAACTAATACCACCATAGAAAAATTTTCGGTAGTTCGTACTTTGCAAGCAATTGAAGATTCCAATGTTACTATATTAGTAATAAATGCTCATGACGGCATAGTAGAACATGACTTGCACTTAATTGGTCATGTATTAGATTCTGGTAGAGCAATGGTTATTGCCATTAATAAATGGGATGGTTTAAGCCAAGATGCTAAAGATACTATTAATTCTGAGTTAAGCCGTAGGTTACATTTTATAGATTACATTAAAATTCATAAAATATCTGCTAAATATGGTAGTGGCGTTGGTACTTTATATGGCTCAATTGAAAAAGCCTACACAGCTGCTACATCTAGATACAGCACTAATAAATTAACTCGTATATTAGAAGATGCAACTCAAGAGCATCAACCTCCTATGGTTAATAATAAGCGCATTAAGCTAAAATATTGTCATTTAGGTGGTCTAAATCCTCCTACTATAGTGGTGCATGGCAACCAAACCGGAAAAATACCTGAGTCTTATCGCCGTTATTTAGAGAACACCTTCAGAAAAGTACTAAATATTTCTGGAACACCATTAAGAGTAGATTTTAAATCTCCCGATAACCCATATGCTCCAGTAAAGCAGCATAAAAAAGCCAAATAAAATTGAGATCACTAATTTATTAAGCAACGCGAGTAAATTAGTGAAAAACTGCTATCAATAACCATTCCTTATTTCCAAGCTGCCTACTCGGCAGATAACTTCCCATTAGTTTTTTAGCCTGTTTTAGCCTTTCTAAGATACCTGTACGACAGATAACTATTTTCTATGAAATAATACCGTATAAGTAGAAAAGCATTCAAAACTATTCTACCACTTTTATAAGCATCTAGAAAAAACAAAACCTAGATCAATAGATTTATACGATATTTTTTGTGCTATTCTTTACGTATTAAAAAGTGGCTACCAATGGCGCATGCTTCCTAATGATTTTAAATTAGAAGATAATAAATGATAACGATAAAATTGCTATATTATTTGATAGCAAGATAAAAGCTAAACTTACTGATAAAAATATCAAAAAAGCAAGTTTTATTAAATTCACACTTATTATTAAAAATTCTATTTTTCAATTTTTACTTAATGAAAATATAAAATAAGTTAATTTCTTTTAGCTAGTATACAACTCGTGAATAACAATTCTAGATTTTTTAAATTATATTAGTTATGATCATTTATATGAACAGACTTTATTTATCTACAAGTGAAAAACAAAAACTTGAAGATCTTCATAGACATCACAAAGATGTACGTGAAAGTCAACGAATAGGAGCTATTTTACTTAAATATGAGGGTTATATATCACAAATTACACAATCATTTAGAACAGAATATCTATTTAACGGCTAGTGCCATTAAAGAATATATATTAACTAAATGGAATATAGTATTTACCTCGAGTTATTGAGAAGTTACCATTAACTCAAATTTAATCTAAATTAATACTAAAATAACGGGAAATTATCTACGAATTAAAAATAAGAATAATAAATGAATACAACAAGCATAAAATCAAATCAAAACTTTGCTAATCCAGTTTATAAAAATAATTTTCTTAGTAACAGTAAAGATGTTGTTACATATGTAAAGAGTAATATCGAAGCTAAAACTAATATTAATGAAGATATTAGCCAAAGAAAGGTATTAGCAAGTAAATCTGAAGATGGTTATTTTTATCTTAGTGCAGCAGATATTACAGAAACTGCTAGGGCAATTACCACTACTGTAGCACCTGAATTACTTATAAACACTCTCACTTATCAACCAGATTTAACTGATAATCCTGCTGAAGAAGCTGCTTTATTTCGTGAAATGCTCAGACCATTTGCCAACTTACCAGAAAAACCAAGACAAAAAGCAATACTTAAATTAATTCAAGATAGACTAGCTGAAAAAGTAACTTATGGATTTGACATAGATACAGAAGGGAAAGAAGAATACTCATCCTCTGTCGCAGAGATTTTAGCCGATAATGGTAATGGTATAGATTGCGAAGACTATACTAATTTAGCAAACTTTTATTTTGATATTGCACAACAAGAGAATATGCTACCCAAAGATGCAAAAATGATAAATTTAAGTATTCCAAAGCATATGTTTGCTGTTTATGTTTCACCATCTTATGATGATGCTGGAGCAGAATATTATGTTATAGATACTTATACTGCATCTTATGGTAGAAGCACTTTTCTAAAATGGATAGATTCAAATAATATGATAAATCCTGGTGAAAACCTAAACACTCTACAGGAATATGCAGATATTTTAAAAAAAAAAATTTAAGTCCTACAGAAGAAAGCTACAAAAGTAATATATTCTTTAGAATTGACACCAAGGTATCTCCATTAACTAAGGGCAAAGAGATATACAGTTTGGAAATTGTTAATGAAAATTTTATAGAAGAGTTTAGCAAAGGTAATAATTCTATAGATAAAAGCATCTCTGGATTAGAAATTACTAAAATACAGCATCAATATTTAATTAAATATGGCAGGCCTGAAATACCTGATGATTACAATCAATCTGCATTCGAGGATTATGTTGATGCTATTAAAATTAAAAATTCAATAGGTTGGCAAAAAAAACTTACATACTCACCAAGAAAACAAATAATTATAGGTAAAGATTTTAACATAACTTCAGGGCAAGCACGTTATTTAATAGGTGCTGAATCAAAAATTCTTAATAAAAAATTAACTATTGCAGACCTATCACTCACAGAACAACAAAAAATTGAACTTTTAGGAGTTTATTCACCTATTCTAAACAGAAATTTTACTCATGATGATTTAAATTTAGATACAGACATAGAAAAACAAACTAATACAACTAATATGTCGCCTTTAGTAACTCCATTATCGCAAACTGAAGATAATAATTCAGGTAATATTTTAGATATTTTAGAGTTTAAATATAATTTACGATTACAAGATTTAATTACTCCAACTAGTATGTTTATAGAGGCTTTCAGTACATTTTGTGAATTTATGATTTCATATATTATAGCAAACAAAAGATACTCTAAAGTAAAAAAAAGAAATCAATTATTTTTTGATCCTAAAAAATTTTTAGAAAAGGCATTAAACACCCCAGACAATCAATTGCTTAGTGCTTATGGGTTAAATATTTTAAAGACAATATTTATTTTACAGCCACTTGTTGCTGAAAACTCAAAATTAATAGATATAAAAAATTTATTGGTGCCTGATGGCAAAAATATTTTTTTAGCAGATATAAAAAATATTTGTAACAACCTAATTAATTTATTACAGTCTCCTCATAGCTTGCCTAAGAAAGAACAAATTACACAATATACAAAACAATCTAATAAATTAGAAAATTTATATAATGATTTATCTTTAATAACTGAAGATAAATTATTTGATGTAAAGCTTTCTAAAACAGCATCAAGTATTTTTAAAATATTTGGTATCATATTAAAATATAAAACCACTAAATTATTAGGCAAGTATATAAAACGCACAAATATACAAGCTATAAATCATAAATTAAAAATCGAGATATCTACTTTTCATAAGTTTTTAAAAGTAAATAATTTATTACCTAATTTATCACATCTATTTAAGCCTTTAAGACAAAATATGGTTGACCTATGTATTTTGCATAAAATAAGTAAACTTGATCAGAGAAAAATAAAATATCATAAAACAGATAAAAAGCTAAAATATTTTTCAATACTAGGATCTTTAATTCCTATAATTCCTGTTAATGATGTTACGAAAGTATATATGTATAATAGAGGTAAAGCATATCGCACGAAAAATCAATATATTATAAATACTAGAATAGATAAAGCATTAACTTTAATAAATTCGAATACATTAACTTGTGATGAAAAAAATAGCATAAAAAATAAACTAACATCAATTAAAAATATAAAAAACGAACATTTACAGATAAAAATCAAACAAAATCAGGTAAACAGTTTTATTCATAGTGTTTCCGCTGCTATGTTTTTTACTTCGATATTATTTGGTCCTATAGGTTCAGCTGTTAAAGCAGGTGTGAAATCATCAAGTAAACTAAGCACCTCAGTCGCAGGTAGTGTAAAACGCTATAAAACAGACTCTAAACATAAAAAAGCAGAGAGCTTTATTACAACTAAAGATGTTTATATATATTTTAAAGAATTATATCTATCTGCAAAAAAACAAGAAAATACGGAAAAAATGAAGACTATAACAGATATAGCAAAAATATGTTTTCAGTTAGAACCTGAAGCTTTTGATTTATTAATTGCAACAAAAATAATAGAAAACGATATCTATAAAATCAACCTTTCACAAAAAATAACTTGATATAACACGAAATATTTAACACCACCTCATTTTTGCCTATGTCATACCAGCACTCGGCTATAAATACTGTATAGCCTATTGCCTGATATTCATCAACAGCAAAATACTTATAATAAAACATTTCTACCACTTTACCTACAGCAAACTAATAGAAAACAAAAAAATCATCATAATATTTTATTTAGGGTTACAATTTAGTTACCTGCTGCACAGGTAGCTTAGAAATATTTATTTTATTTTTATTTTACCTAGTTCTCTGCCATACAGACAGCTTTTAAAAACTACACTGCCTTAACACAGCAAGCTAATAATCTAAGTCAATATCTAGTTGATCAACCTTGGTATCAGATGTAATTCTTAGCCGTAGCATCCATTTCATTTTAGGATCTATCGTACAAAATACGATATGACCAACTCCAGAAAACAGCTGTTCTGTTCCGATTACATTAATTGGTTTTAATTTAAAAGGGAATAACCCCATTGACATGGCTTTACCAATAAATTCAGCGGTGACTTTTTCATAGTTAGCAACTGGTACTCTTAGCTCTATATTTATAGGATGCTTGTACGTTAAAAGTTTTGGAGTAAATGCTAAAGATAACTTAGAGCTATCTAAGTTAATATGGCACTGTTCCGCTTTGATATTGCATACTTGGTTTTCCCATATTATTAATGGTTTATCTACTGTTTTTACCTGCATATTACTAGTAACTTTTGTGATACCCACAGTAAATATATATACTAGCAAAACAATAATAAGACAATTAATTAATTTGTAGCTTTTAATATTAGGTATTAGCATAATATGCTTATTGTACTTGTTTATAAATCAATAATAAACACAAACACAAAATTCGGCTACAATTAAGATAAAAACAAGTTTTTTTATTAGCTTTAAAATATATATTATAACTATCTTTAATTTTTTGTTATAATCAGCGAAAACTACATATTTATACAGAAAATATATATACACCTTTTAATTGAAGATACATTTTTTAATTGCTCCCGAAGAGCAATTTTTTGACTTTTAAACTACGTCACTACTTTTAAATTTAACTAAAATGTAAATAACGAAAGTAAAGGCTTTTTAATAAGCAAAAAATTACGTTCTGAAAAGAACCGCCTTCAAGTAGAAGTTGTATACAAACATCAGATGCTTAGTGCTTCTCTTAGGGATTTATTTATGAACATTCTTACTTTGTTGGAAGAGCGATTATGCAAGGCTTTAGGAAACTTAGGTATTAGCGACAAAAATATATACATAAAACCATGTTCTAATCCTAAGTATGGCGACTACCAGTGTGACGGCATAATAAGGTTTGCAAAAAAGAATAAACAACAGCCACGTGACGTAGCTCAACAAGTTGCCGAGCAGTTAGATCTTAAAAATATTGCAAGCAAAATAGAAGTTGCAGGTGCTGGATTTTTAAATATTTTTCTTGATGATAACTTTTTAACTGAATTAGCAACTAAAATATGTTTAGATTCTAAATTAGGAATAGCTCAAGCAACTACAACACAAACTATAGTTGTTGATTATTCATCACCAAATTTAGCTAAAGAAATGCATGTTGGCCATTTACGTTCTACCATTTTAGGCGATTCTATGGCTCGTGTGTTATCTTTTTTAGGACATAAAGTTATTAGGCAAAATCATATTGGTGATTGGGGTACTCAGTTTGGTATGCTAATTGCATATCTTGAAGAGCTTGAAGAAAACAGCCAAGAAAAAACCAATATGGAATTATTTAACCTCGAAAAATTTTATCGAGAAGCCAAAAAAAAATTTGATGAAGATCCAGAATTTGCACAAAAATCCAGAGAATATGTAGTTAATTTACAATCTGGTGACCCTGCATGTACTAAAAGCTGGAAAAAATTCGTTGATATCACTCTCAAACATTGTCAGTTAATTTATAAAAGATTACAAGTTCTCTTGACCGAAGATGACATTATGGGAGAAAGCGCCTACGAAGAAAGTTTGCCTATTATTATTCAAACTTTAAAAGAACATAATATGTTAAAACAAGATCAAGGAGCACAAGTAGTGTTTCTTGAGCAGTTTAAAAATAAAGAGGGCAACCCTATAGGGGTTATTGTAGAGAAATCTGGCGGTGGTTTTTTATATACTACAACAGATTTAGCTGCAATTAGACACAGATATGCTACTTTAAATGCTGATCGAATAATTTATTATGTCGATTCTCGACAAAGTCAGCACTTTGCCCAAGTGTTTGCTATAGCCAGACAAGCTAATTTGGTTGCAGAAAATACAGTACTAGAACATCATGCTTTTGGTATGATGCTAGGCAAAGATAACCGACCATTTAAATCAAGATCTGGTGAAAGCGTAAAACTTAACGATTTACTCAACGAAGCCGAAGAACGTGCGGCTGTAGTAGTTTCGCAAAAATCAGATAAACTAACTGAAGAGCAAAAATGTGCGGTTATTAAATGCTTATCTATAGCATCTATAAAATACGCTGATTTATGCCGTAATCGTAATAGCGATTACGTTTTTGACTGGGATAAAATGCTATCTTTTGAAGGTAATACAGCACCATACTTGCTATACGCTTATACTAGAATCAACAGTTTATTTGCTAAAGTAACAGATATTAACTACAAAAATAAGCCTATTATCATAGAACAAAATATTGAACGTAAACTAATCTTGTTATTATGTAGCTTTAGTGAAATTATAGCTAGAGTAGCTAAAGAAGGGCTCTCTCATTTAATTTGTAATTACTTATATGAAGTAGCTAGCGTATTTATGCAATTTTATGAAGCTTGTCCAATAAATAAAGATAATATCAGCACAGAAACAAAATGCAGCAGACTAAAAATTTGTGAGTTAACACAAAAAGTATTAGGTTTAGGATTTTACTTTTTAGGTATCGAACCAGTAGATAAATTATAATATTTTGGCAATCTTTATGAAACCAGATGATCTACCAACAGCGGTATATAATACAGAGCAGTCTAGGTCTATAGATCAAGCTATAATAAACCAAACTAGCATTAACAGCTTTGAATTAATGCAACAAGCTGCCCAAGCTGTATTTAGAGTTATTATTAAAACTTTTTCTCAAATAAAATCATTAGTGGTTTTTTGTGGTTCTGGTAATAATGCGGGCGATGGCTATGTATTGGCAACAATTGCTAAACAACATGGCTTCGATGTTTCGGTTATAGCAATTACAGCTAAAGATAAACTCCGTGCCGATGCTCATAAAGCTTATATGCTAGCTGAGAAAGCTCAAATTACAATTGAACCTTATACTCAGCAATTATTAACAGCAGATCTTATAGTAGATGCTTTATTAGGAACCGGAATTAACGGCGAGTTAAGACCACCATTTGCTGAAGTTATCAATTATATTAATGCTAGCAATATTCCTGTTTGTGCTATAGATGTACCATCGGGGTTATCTACCGATACCGGCATGGCTACGCCTATAGCTGTTGAAGCTACTATAACTATATGCATTTTGAGTTTAAAGCAAGGCTTATTAACTGCTATGGCTAAAGACCACACTGGTAGGTTAATTTTTGCTGATTTAGATATAACTGCTACCGATTATCTCCAACCTTCTAGTAATAGATTAGACGCTAGTAACTTTACTAACATTATACATACAAGAAAACATTATTCCCATAAAGGAACTTACGGCCATTTATTAATATCTGGTGGCAATCATGGTATGGCAGGGGCAGTTATTATGGCAGCTGAAGCTGCTATTTGTAGCGGTTCGGGACTAGTTACTGTATTAACCCAGCCAGAACATATTACCGCTTTAGCTTTAAGACGACCTGAAATCATAACAGCAACATCCATACAAGAAGATACGCTAATAACCAAACAAGCTATAGTACTAGGTCCAGGATTAGGCAAAGACTCTTGGGCGTTACAACTGTTTAAACAAATTATCGCTAAGGCTAAGGCTCCCTTAGTAATAGATGCCGACGCCTTAACATTGTTAAGCGATAATTTACAAATACTAGCAAATTATACTGGCGAAATAGTGTTAACTCCTCATCCTAAAGAAATGTCTAGAATATTAAACATTAGCACTAATGAAATTAACAATAATCGTTTTGATGCAATAAAAAAATTATATACAATGCTGGAAACTATAGCATCTAAAAGTAAATCTATAGTAATAGTTCTAAAAGGCTCTGGCACTATAGTATACGACGGTACAGAAATATCTATTTGTACTGCTGGTAATCCAGGAATGGCTACAGCGGGAATGGGAGATGTATTGTCTGGGGTGATTGGCAGTTTATTAGCTACAGGAATAACTGCTAGCATAGCTACTAAAATTGCTGTTTTATGTCACTCTCAAGCAGCTGATGAGCTAGCAACAAGTCAAGGTTATATAGGAATGCTTGCTACAGAAATAATCCCTATAATACGCAGTCAACTCAATAAAATTGCTAACAATCAATATTAAAGGTTATCATGACAACGGATAATGCAAAATTAAATTATTTAAAATGGCGTAGCCGACGTGGCATGTTAGAATTAGATGAATTACTAATTCCTTTTGCAGACAAGCAATTAGCCACACTAAATAAACAGCAACAAGAATTATATGAAACTTTATTAACTTTAGAGGATCCTATACTATATTCTCATTTAATTAATAGAACAGTTAATAATAATGTAGAGTTACAACAACTTATCAATGATATAAGAAATTTTCACTGTTAATAACCAAATATAATGTATTTAGATATCACAATTAAAAAATCATATATAGCTAAAAATTTAGTACTAGCCTGCTATTTATTATGTGCTTTTGCTATTTTTTTATCTGATTTAACTGTTAGTTATCGTATAATTATTTTTAGTTTATTAGTGTTTTGTGTCTACCGTACATTAACTAAGTTTTTTTTTAATAATCAGCAAGCCATTAAAGAAATTTGTTATTACGATGACCAGTGGAAAATAAAACTTGGTAATACTAAGGTTGCTGCTACGCTAACAAAATACTTCATAGCTTATAATATAGTTTGCTTGTATTATCAAATCGGTAATAGCAATTATTCACTAGTATTATTTAAAGATAGCTATTCACAAACCGAAAAGCATAACTTGCAATTAGGGCTAATCTTAAAAGTTTATTACTGTTAAATCATCTTTAACCCAAGTTTGATACTTTTTAAAATTTATCAATATAAAAACAATACAAAAATCATTGTTGTTACTTAAATATTTTTTTATCGAATCCTAGTTATTTAATCTATTAAGCTCTTGATTTACAGTAGCTACAAAATTTACATCACTTTCCAATAATTCTTTTGACATTGCAAATAATTCATCATCATTAACTTCAGTTGATTTTTGTGTTGGTTCATATACTCCATTATCTATACTGTCAGATGTAGCAGATGGTTGCACATCAGTAGTTATTAGGTCATTATTACCTGTAGCTGGAATATCATCAACACTATTATACTCTGTAATGCTAAGCATACCATCGTCCCAAGAGCCACTTATACTGATAAATGAATCAGACTGAGTATATCCACTTTCTGAAGGATTCAACCTAGCTTTTTTTTCATCAACTTCTTCTTCATGTATAGCAGGGTAATGAGAACGTTTTCTTGTTGAATCCATGTTATTTGTAGTTGTGTTAGTAGCACTGGTATTATTTTGTACTTCCTGCATTGATTTATATAAGTTATATGCCATACAAAATTGATGCGGTGTATATCCTATAAATTCAAAATGAAAGCTTCGATAATGCGTCCTAACAGCCTTATAAGTAGAAAAGGCTTGCGTGCAATCAGGGTAATAGCATTGAAAATAGTCATTATGGTTAAAATTATTTAAATGATCTTCCCTGTCTGCTACTGTGTCAAAGTCTTTATAACATACATTACATTTTTTTATTACTGGCGCATTTGTAGGATTTTTATAATATAATAAATTTCCATCTTTAAATACAATGTCTGTTAGTTGGTGACGGTTCTGAAGGTGCAATTGAAAATTACGTATGCTTTTAAACTCAACTCCATTTTGACATATATGACAATAATAAACTCTAATTCGTTGATAAACAATAGAAAATTCTCTATCTTCTCTCTGATTACATTCCAATATACCATGAGCTTCTTCACAATGTTTTTTAATGTTATATTTCGCAAAGAAAATATCCGTACACCCAGACACGAGGCAGGCATAAGATTTTATATCTTTATGGGGAGCACGCAAAGTTTTTTCCTCTAATTTATTATCTATATCAACTATAACTATATTGGAAGAAATTTTTGATAACTTTTTAAGGAAAACACGTGTCGTTTCATTAGCTCGTGCTGAAAAGCCAGAAACTCCTATTGTACCTACCGCTTCCATAATCTACTCCTTTAGTAAATATTAATCATAAATTCTATAATTGTATCAAAGCTCATATTTAAAATATATTCTTAAATTATTTTTAATGCGATTAAATTATACCACTAGTAAATGCTTTAGCTGATAATTCACCTGTGTTTAGGTCATTATTAGTTTGTATTAATTCTTGTACTAGTTCTAATAGCTCTTTATCATCTATATTTTCGGATGTAGCAGATAGTTGAACATCAGTAGAACAAATATCAGTACATTTGATTACATCAGTTTTAAAATTATTATCAGCTTCCACTAATTGTTGTACTAGTTCTAATAGCTCTTTATCATCTATATTTTCGGATGCAGGAGCAGACTGAGGATATCCACTTTCTGAAGAATTAAACATAGCTTTTTTTGCATTAGATTCTTCTTCGTGTATAGCAGGGGAATGAGAACGTTTTCTGTTTGAAACCATGTTATTTGTAGTTGTGTTAGTAGCATTGGTGTTATCTTGGCTTTTAGGGGTGCTTTCCTTTATATTTATAGCTTGTATATTATTTGTAAAATTATATATTTTTTTTCCCCCCGTAATCTTATGTGTAGTAGATATTATAACGTTACCACTAAATATACTTTTTAAATTATGAAACGCGTTAAGGTGACCTCGTAAAGAATTCTTATCTTTGAATAACTCTTCACATTCAGGACAGTTAACTCGTGGTTTTGGGGGAAGATCAGCTATAATTTTATAATATTCTCCCTTAAAACGTACTTGTTTCCTATGTATGCTATTAAGATGTCTTATAATAGCAGTTTTATCTTTAAAAACAACTCTGCATACTACGCACCTAAACTTCGATATATCTTTACTTTGGTTATTATAACTAGAAGTGTTTATTGGTATTTTCTTCCCATCTTTAGTTATTTGCATTTCATGGATATTTTTAGTGTTTACTGCCGTTTTAAGGGAAATAGAAACTGTTGAAGGGCTAGAAATCCCTGTTGCGCCTATTGCTTCCATGCTTTACTCCGTTTGTTAAAACCTTATTATGAAATTTACAATTATACCATAGTTAATCTATATACAAGCCACCCTCAAAAATATTTTAATGTGAGATTAAATCACACTACGAGCAAATATTTTAGCTAATAATAAATTTTACCTGTATTTAAGTCAATATTAGCAGCTATTACTTGATTAGGTACTGCTAGATACTAGAGTTGTTACGCTTTCTAATAACTAAATTTTTGAATTAACCGTTTTAATTACCAGCTAGAGTATCATTCATATAATCATCGCCCCAAGAAGAGAAAGTAACGTTTTCATCATATACTTTTTTAGGTGTAATAGAAAATTGTAGATAAGAGTCTCTTGAAGTAGCGTACTTATCAGCAACGTCTTTCTCTAAAGAATATTGAAAATCACTGTTGTTTTCTGCTAATTCTCGTGCTAGTTCTAATAGCTCTTTATCATCTATATTTTCGGATGCAGGAGCAGACTGAGGATATCCACTTTCTGAAGGATTAAACATAGCTTTTTTTGCATTAGATTCTTCTTCATGTGTAGCAGGGGAATGAGAACGTTTTCTTGTTGAATCCATGTTATTTGTAGTTGTGTTAGTAGCATTGGTGTTATCTTGTATTTTTTCAATAGCTACTGCATATTTCTTTCTAAAAGTAATTCTTATACTATGATCCTTTCGACAATGATTGTTCAAAGAACCTGTTCTTTCATAACTTAATTCGCATCCTTTCATTATGCACTCATAACTGTTGTCAACTATAGGTAACTTATATTGACTACCATAATTGTTATCATCCTTATAGTTTTCGAAAGCTCTTACAATCTCATCTTTAAGGCGGTATTGTAAGTCATTATCAGCTGTTGAAAAATTAGACTCCCCTACTATACCTGTTTCTTTTATGCGGTCATTACTTATACTGACAGATTCTGGTAAATTTTTTATGCTCCATGCATCTTCACTATTCATATCTAAAGCGTCTATTTTACTATCTTTTAACTCAATATTTAATATAAATTCGTCTTTAGAACTAAATGATATCTTATGTGCTCTTAGACAATGACTTTGCAAACCTTCCATACCTTTATTAGCCGTTGTTTGGCATCCTTTTACTATGCACCCCACCCTGCCTTCAGCAGATTTCTTTACCTTATATTTGCGAGCAAAAATTTCATTACCTGTAGCGTTGTCAAAAGCTATTTTTACTTCATCCTTAAGCATACCTTGTAATGACTTATTATCTATTGAGAGACCGTGCGCCCCTGTTGTAGCTACTGCTTCCATGCTATACACCTTTGATTAAATATTATCTATGAAAATTGGTAATTGTACCAAAATTTATATTTAAACGCTATCCTTAAGCTGTTTTTGATAGCGATGACACACCACTAACAAATATTTTAGCTAATAATTCACCTGTATTTAGGTCAATATTAGTAGTTATTACTTGATGATGCAAAATGTACAGTCGATGCTGGAGTTATTATGCTTTCGAATAACTAATCATCTTTTTATGTTATTTTTGAATTAACCGTTTTAATTACCAGCTAGAGTATCATTCATATAATCATCGCCCCAAGAAGAGAAAGTAACGTTTTCATCATATACTTTTTTAGGTGTAATAGAAAATTGTAGATAAGAGTCTCTTGAAGTAGCGTACTTATCAGCAACGTCTTTCTCTAAAGAATATTGAAAATCACTGTTGTTTTCTGCTAATTCTCGTGCTAGTTCTAATAGCTCTTTATCATCTATATTTTCGGATGCAGGAGCAGACTGAGGATATCCACTTTCTGAAGGATTAAACATAGCTTTTTTTGCATTAGATTCTTCTTCATGTGTAGCAGGGGAATGAGAACGTTTTCTTGTTGAATCCATGTTATTTGTAGTTGTGTTAGTAGCACTGGTATTATTTTGTACTTCCTGCATTGATTTATATAAGTTATATGCCATACAAAATTGATGCGGTGTATATCCTATAAATTCAAAATGAAAGCTTCGATAATGCGTCCTAACAGCCTTATAAGTAGAAAAGGCTTGCGTGCAATCAGGGTAATAGCATTGAAAATAGTCATTATGGTTAAAATTATTTAAATGATCTTCCCTGTCTGCTACTGTGTCAAAGTCTTTATAACATACATTACATTTTTTTATTACTGGCGCATTTGTAGGATTTTTATAATATAATAAATTTCCATCTTTAAATACAATGTCTGTTAGTTGGTGACGGTTCTGAAGGTGCAATTGAAAATTACGTATGCTTTTAAACTCAACTCCATTTTGACATATATGACAATAATAAACTCTAATTTGCTGATAAACAATAGAAAATTCTCTACCTTCTTTCTGATAAAAATCCCATATATCATGAACTTTTTCACAATGTTGTTTAATTTTATATTCCAATAAGAAAATACTCTTACACCCATTCGCGAGGCAGACATAAGATTTTATATCTTTATGGGGAGCTCTCAAAGTTTTTTCCTCTAATTTATTATCTGTATCAACTATAACTATATTGGAAGAAATTTTTGATAACTTTGTAAGGAAAACACGTGTCATCTCATTAGCTCGTGATGAAAAGCCAGAAACTCCTGTTATACCTACCGCTTCCATGATCTACTCCTTTAGTAAATATTAATCATAAATTCTATAATTGTATCAAAGTTCATATTTAAAATATATTCTTAAATTGTTTTTAATGCGATTAAATCATACCACTAGTAAATGCTTTAGCTAATAATTCACCTGTGTTTAGGTTATTATTAGTTTGTATTAATTCTTGTACTAGTTCTAATAGCTCTTTATCATCTATATTTTCGGATGTAGCAGATAGTTGAACATCAGTAGAACAAATATCAGTACATTTGATTACATCAGTTTTAAAATTATTATCAGCTTCCACTAATTGTTGTACTAGTTCTAATAGCTCTTTATCATCTATATTTTCGGATGCAGGAGCAGACTGAGGATATCCACTTTCTGAAGGATTAAACATAGCTTTTTTTGCATTAGATTCTTCTTCATGTGTAGCAGGGGAATGAGAACGTTTTCTTGTTGAATCCATGTTATCTGTAGTTGTGTTAGTAGCATTGGTATTATCTTGGCTTTTTGGGGTTGTTTCCTTTATATTTATAGCTTGTGTATTATTTGTAAAACCATATATTTTCCTCTCCCCCGTACTCTTATTTATAGTACATACTAGAGATCCATGTTCAAATATACCTCTTAGCTCATGATATTTGTTAAGGTGATTTCGTAAGGAATTATCATGTTTGAAAAGAACTTTACATTCAGGACAATTAAGTCCTGGATCAATATTATCTGTAATTTTAAAATAGTTTCCAATAAAATGTCCTTTTTTTCCATGAGTACCAGAAAAATGTCTTATAACATTCCTTTTATTTCTTAAAATAGCTCCGCATGCTACGCACTTATACTTCAATATATCTTTATCTTGCTTATCATCTCTAGCATTTTGTATTGGTAATTTCTGCTCATCTTGAGTTATCTGAATTTTATAGATATTTTTAGTGCTTACTGGCATTTCATTAAGGGAAAGAAGAAATGTTGAAGTACTAGAAATCCCTGTTGCACCTACTGCTTCCATGCTGTACACCTTTAATTAAATATTAATTATGAAGTTGAAATTATACCAAAGTTAAAATTCAAAAGCTATCTAGAAAATAATCTCCTCAATAGTTAGACCCTACACAATAATTACTTATACTTTTTTTAGGTGTAACAGAAAATTATAAATAAGAGTCTCTTGAAGTAGCATACTTATCAGCAACGTCTTTATTTAAAGCATCTTGAAAATCACTATTGTTTTCTGCTAATTCTCGTGCTAGCTCTAATAGCTCTTTATCATCTATATCTTGGGATGTATCAGAAAACTGAAAATCTGTATTTATTGAAGCGGTGTTACCTGCAACTGGGGTAACAAAGCTATCATCAGCTATGATGCCATCTAAAAATCTATCGCTAAATGTTGTATCTTCTTCGCAACTATTACTTATACTGCTAAGTGTAGCCGAAGACTGAAGATATCCACTTTCTGAAGGATTCGACTTAGCTTTTTTTGCATTAGATTCTTCTTCATGTATAGCGGTGGCATGAGAACGTTTTCTATTTGAATCCATGTTATCTGTAGTTGTGTTAGTAGCATTGGTATTATCTTGGGTTTTGAGGGCTCCTTTCTTTATATTTATAGCTTGTACATTATTTGAAGAATTATATATTTTCTTATCCCCCGTGATCTTATCTGTAGTAAATAGTAGAACTTCGTTTTCAAATGTACAATTTCGCCTATGAGATACGCTAAGGTGACCTCGTAAGGAACTAGTATGTTTACAAAAAATATTACATTCAGGACACTTAAGTTTTGGTTTTGGGTTAATATTAGCTGTAATTTTAAAATCGTCTCCCAAAAAACGTCCTTTTTTAGCATGAAGGGTAGCAGTATGTCTTGCAAGACTAAATTTACTTCTTAATATAGCTCCGCAAATTTTGCAGTTAAACCCATATATACTTTCATTTTGTTTATCATTACTAGAAATGTTTATTGGTAATTTTTTATCTGGCTTAGTTTCATAGATATTTTTAGTGTTTACTGACCCTTCAAAAGAAGTAAAAATTGTTGAAGTACTAGAAATCCCTGTTGCACCTACTGCTTCCATGCTGTACACCTTTAATTAAATATTAATTATGAAGTTGAAATTATACCAAAGTTAAAATT
>CAKMZJ010000010.1 GCA_929200395.1 Candidatus Gorgonimonas eunicellae
TATGCCTTATATCCCGTACCTAAAGGAACGGGTTTTACGGCACTTTTTGATAATTTTAATAACAATACTATCTCTAAAAATTTATTAGTTATATCTGTGTAAACTAACTCGCCCTAAAGGGCGGAATAATATCAGTGACCATCGACATTAATATTACCATCATTTAATAAGTTGTTAATTATTTCTGTATTATTAGTAGCTCCACCATAGCCTGATAAATCAACGTCTTCTAATGTTATTTTTTGAGTAACTTCGCCTCCTGCTTCTGATTTAACGCCGATTGTTGTATTGCCATTTTCAAAGTTAAGATCAAGGTACTGCTCTAATTCATTAGTATCGCTAGTTAATATATCAGCTAAATCAATTACATCACCATTTTCACCAGTTTGAAAATCTGTAATTGTATCTTGTGCTGGTGCTTCAGCAGTACCTACGTCAGTAGCATGCCAAATAAAATGATCACTACCTGTACCACCTGTTAAAATATCATCGCCAGCACCACCACTAAGAATATCATCTCCAGCACCGCCATCTAAAGAATCATTAGCCACCATACCTTCGATAAAATCATTTTCTGCTGTACCTATTAGAGTATCCTCAGCTGATGTACCTGTAGTATGTTCTCTTATTTCTACTGTAAGCTGTGTTGGTACAGATGAGACACCATCAGAAACTGTATAGTTAATATCCACATTACCATTAAAGTCAGTAGTTGGGGTAAACTCATAATGCTCAACAGCTTCGATACTGCCTGCTGTAGATATTGATGAATCATCTACTTTATCAACAATTTGACCATTTTCCGCTACTAAGTCTAAGGCTAAATTTGAACTAGCTTCTGCAACCGATGTTCCGGATTCTATAGTTGCTTGAGCAACAGCTTCATAAGCCATTGTTATTTGCCCTATCTTAGCATTTGTTAAAGATTGGTTAGAATCAAAGCCACCTCCATAGCTGTCTTGATCTTGACCAACTATAAACCAACCATCTGCTTCTATGTTGTGTCCTGGCTTAAGAATTTCAGTTGCTACAAGCTCATTTCCATCATATAACTTTAATTCACCGTTACTACCATCCCAAGTAAAGGTAATATTATGAGTATTACCGTCATACATATTAATTTCAGAAAAGTTTAATGCGGTGCCACCAGAAGTAACTTGCAATGAACCATCAGTATTTTTTATCGATATTAATAGTTCGTTATCTTGATTAGGTGTAGATAAACTAAATAATGAATCTATGCTACCAGAATGAGATCCAGTTGATGTATAGTCGAATTCAATGGAAAATTCATTGAAACTTGCTAATTTATCGCCCACATCAATTTTATTATTGGTATCAGCACCAAATGTCATATTATTGACTGCAAGCAGGCTACCGTCAGATCCAGAATAAGTTACATTTTCTACTGATAAACCATCACCATCGACATCCATTGCACTTGAAAGTAATTGATCTTTCGTTATTATAATTGTTGTATTTTCTGTGCCTTCAATAACTGGTGTTTCTGCAATTATAGGCACATCATCAACAGGAGTCATATCAACTAAAATAGTTTTAGTTATAGATTCTGTACTAGCTGCTTCAGTTGCTGTTGCAGTAATGCTAATATTAAAATCAGTATTGTAATTATCTAATGGGGTTGCGGTTAAATTCTTAGCCTGCCATCCACTAATATCAATAGCATTACCATCACTAGTTATCGTATTAGCACCATCGGTTAAAACAAAGCCAGCAGGTAATCCTGTTAAGCTTACACTAAGATTTTCAGAACCATCTGTATCTGTTAATGCTGTTGTTATATCTATAGCTATTAAACCATCTTCATTTACATGAATAGTATAATCTATATTAGGATCTTCATTAGTAGTTGAATTTAAGCGAATAACATTTACAAAATCAATTAATGGTCCGGATCCTTGGTTTTGATCAGCTACTTCTCTGATTGCTAGCTCTGTACTATCTGCTCCTGTATTAGGTAGTTCTACAGTATATACTCCCCAAGTTGTGGTTGGATCTATAGTTTGTAAAACTTCCCCATTCCAAACAATTTCTACATGATCAGAACCATCATTACCTTCTGTACGTTGTTTAATCCAAAGACTAATTTTATGATCATTGCCTTGACTTGTATCAACATCGTAATACAAAGCATCTGTAGCAGCAGGAGCTCCCCCAGCATCAAGTTCTATGCCAGCATCTCCCTCATATGCATAACCGCTTCCCCTTTCAAGATTGTTTTCTGATGACCAGCCTGATGGAAGTATATGACTATTAAAATCAATTGTGGATATAACTGTACCACCTGTAGCTTCAAGCGTAGGAGTATCTACTTCGGGGTTTACTGTTAAATTTAACTGAGTACTAACAGGTGTTGCAATTCCGTCTGATACATCAAAAGAAACCAAGGCAGCTCCTGACCAATTAGCTGTGGGTGTAAACGTCCAAGTTGCATTGCCATTATCAACAACAGCAACATTACCGCCATTTATTTGAACATTAGTTATAGTAAACTCAGTATTTGCATCTTGATCCGTAACATGCTCAAGTAATTGAACTTTAGTTAAAGTAATTGGGTTGTCTTCTACTGTAGTTGCTTCAACTGTAGCGGATACTTCTGGAGCGTCATTGACATCTTGCACTACCACATTAAATAATTGTGAATGCGGTGCCCCTGCCAAATCTGTGGTAGTTACCGTTACATCTACAGATGATACAGTTTCATGATCTAAACTTATAGCATCTTTTAATTTAAGTTGATTATTTACTACTTCAAAGCGATCATCGCTTACTGTATAGCTATGACTATCTGTAGCATCAACGTCAACAGTAGTTAATTCACCAACAACAGCACCAGTATCATTTTCGCTAATAGTGTTAGAGCTTAAGCTAATTGCTGTAGGAGCATCGTTAATCGACTGAATATTTAGCAATAAAGTCTTAATTTCTGTAGCTGGAGATCCATCACTTTCAGTTGCTGTTGCGGTTAAGGTTAAAGTTACATTACTATCGTAGTTTTCAGCTGGGGTAATTGTTAAATTATTTATATCCCAAGCAGAGACGTCTATATCTGCACCATAAGAAATAAAACTATGGTTGCCGTCTGTTACGCTAAACCCTAATGGTAAACCTGAGAGTGTTGTTATTAAAACTTCTGAACCGTCGTTATCAGTTAAAGTTGCTTCAAGATCTAACGCAATTCGACTATCTTCATTAGCATTAAAAACATAATCTACATTTGGATCTTCACTAGTACTTGCTCCTAATTGCGTGAGCGTAATTAAATCTAATAATGGTCCTGATCCTTGGTTTTGATCAGCTACCTCTCGAATTTCTAGCTGTGTACTATCCTCATTGGTATCTGGCAGAGCAATTACATATTCTACCCAACTATCTGTAGGATTTATAGTTTCAATAACTTCGCCGTTCCATACTATTTCTATATGATCTGAACCATCAGTATTCATACGCTCATGAGCCCAAAGACTAATTTTATGCTCATGCCCTTGACTAGTATCAACCGTATAATATAGTGCGTCTGGAGTTTCATAACCTGTTGCTGCTGCGCCTTGAGCATCTAATTCTAGACCATAACTACCTTCATGAGTAGGTCCCTCAATATAACCTTCTAATGTTCTTATTTCTGCATAATGTTCAACACTCCAGCCTTCTGATAATTGAAGATTTTCAAAGTTAAGCGTTGAAATAACAGTGTCGCCTGTTGCTGTTAATGTGGGAGCATCTGCTTCTGGATTAACTGTTAAATTCATTTGTGCAGGTGTGGGATTAGGATTTATACTATCAGAAATATCAAAAGTAAGAATTGCAGTACCTGACCAATTAGCTGCTGGGTTTAGCGTCCAAGTATTATCCGCTTCATTATGGGTTAAATTTATAGTGCCACCATTAGCTTGTAAATTAGTTACAGATAGAACATTGCCATCTGGATCTGTGGCATTCAACAGTAAATCTGCTTCAGTTATAGTAATGCTATTGTCTTCTACTATAGTTGCTTCAATATCAGCCCCAGCTACAGGAGCATCATTTACGGCTGTTATTTCTAAGGTTGCATTTGTGTTCGTTGTATCAAAGCCATCAGAAATTTGATAATCAATATTTACATTACTATTAAAATTTTCTGTAGGAGTAAATTCGTAGTATCCAGTATTTACACTAACCTCTGAAGTAACACTAAGATTTGCATTACTTGTAGTTTCAACAATATTGCCATTATCAGCAACTATATTAAATGCTAAATTTGTACTAGAATCAGTTAGACTATTGCCATCAATAATAGCTGTATCAGCTACCGCTTCATACGCCATAGTTACTTTAGTTATCGCCGCATTAGTCAATGCTTGTGTTGGATCAAAATTACCATTATATGAATCTTGATCTTGACCTAAAACTATCTTGCCGCCAGCCTCTATTTGCAATCCTTGTGCTATATTTTCAGTAGCTATTAAACTATTATTATCAAATAGTTTTAAATCACCCGTTTCACTATCCCAAGTTAGTTGTATATTATGAACTTGACCATCGTTCACATTAATTCCATTAAACACAGTATAATTGCTATTTCCAGCAACATATACCCCAATAGAACCATCAGCATTATTCACATGAATCATTAGTGCATTATCTGTAATATTGGGTGCTGACATACTTAATAATGTATCAATGTCTCCAGAGTGTTCTCCAGTAGAAAGGTAACTTAACTCTACTGAAAATTCATCAAAGCTTTGTAAAGTTGGCTCTAAAGTAATATTGTTCTCAGTATTGTCATTAAAATTTATTGCTTGTATTTCAGTTAAAGAACCATTATCTCCGGTATAGTTAACATTAGTTACTGATAATGCATCGCCTTCTGCATCTGTGCTACCAACGAGTAATTGTTGTTCGGTAAAAATAACACTATTGTCTTCTGTACCTGTTAGATTAACAGTGCCTGCATCTGGAGCATTATTTTCAAAAATTCCTGATCTATCAAACTCTCCTGTATTGGCATTAAAACTAGCTGTATCGTCGCCAAATTTTAACGCTACAGAATCAGTTAAATCTGCTTTATCGCCTAATTTAGCTATTATATTTGTTGGTGTGAAATCGCCACTACCAGATTTATCAAAATAAATAAAATTATTACCTATACTGAAATAATTTTGTAAATTTGTGGTATCTACATCTTCAGTAACAAATGCAGAAATATCGATTACATCATGTTGGTCAGCGTTAGACTTAAAATCGTATAAATTGTCGTATTGTTCATTGTCATCAGCAAGTACAAAAGTATCGTTACCTGAAGCACCATATAGAAAGTCTCTACCAGCACCACCTGAAATAATATCATCACCAGAGCCGCCATCTATATAATCACGACCTACACCTCCGGTTAAGGTATCATCTCCACCTCTACCATAAAGCTCTAAGCGCTGCCCTTCGGTAGTTTCATATTCACCTGTATATTTATTATAACCACCCGATGTATCTGTATACCCAGAACCATCAATCATATCGCTACTTTCAGCACCCCAAACTTTTTCAATATTGCTAGCATTCATGTCAATAGCGGTAGAAGTATTACTATCAGCAACAATATGCACGGTATCAACACCTGCACCGCCATCTACAGTACCTTCTGTTAAATCTAAGTTATCTACTTTTAGAGTATCTTGCCCTTCACCGCCGTATAAATGATCTGCACTTGAAGAATTGGCCAAGCTATCGCCATCTAAGGTATCATCACCAGCATTACCATATAAAACATCGCTACCAGCACCACCTTGTATTTCATCATCTGAATCTTCGCCTTGAATAGTTTTAAGTGCATTATCACGATCCATCTGCATAAGACTGCCATTTGCTAATCTGACATTTATTAAATTATCAATAGATGCTTTTTCACCAAACCGTGCTAGTTGATTAGCATCTGAAAAATGTGCCTTACCAGTAACATCAATAAATACGCCAGTATCAGTTACTTTTACATAGCTATGAATATTAGTTGCATTGGCTTCATTTGGCAAAACTTGCTCAAGGTTTATTACATCACGATGACCTTCTTGGCTAGAAAAATCGTAAAGATTATCAGCTTTTATTTCTGCAGAATTATCTTCTAATGTTAAAACAAACTCATCTTCACCTTCGCCACCAGCTAATAAGTTACGCCCCAAGCCAGCTTCAATTCTATCATTACCCGCACCGCCATCTAAGAAGTTACTATCATCGCTACCAACAAGAGTATCAGCACCTTCTCTACCATATAATTTAACAGCCTCAGTAGAAGACAAATTGCCATCTCCTACATTCGTGCTGACATTAGATGCATCTAATCTTTCATTACCAGCTCCACCATGAGCTTCTGTAATATTATGACTTTGTAGATCAAGATTAAATTTTTCGCCTGCTGTACTTCTAATAACACCTACATCAGCCCCTGAATTAAAAACAGAACTATCTGCTACTTGATAAGTATCTAGCTTACTAGATAATTCTGCTTCTGAAGCATAACTTTCGCTATCATCTAACTGCACCCCTGAACTAGGAGATAAATTTAATAACAAACTTTCTCCTGATCTAAGTATTAAATTAATACCTTCAGCATTAAAAACACTAGAAGTAGTAAACTCTGCAATTAAATTATCAGCAGTAAAATCACCTTGACCAGTTTTATCTAGAAATACACCAGCCTCAGTTACTTTAATATACTGCGAAATATTTGTAGCCGTAGCAGCCTCAGGTAAAATATTACTAACATCAAGGCTATCTTTTTCTGAACCAGTTGCTACAAAATCAATTTTATCTACTTCGTTGTCATCAGATAACACATAAACATCATCACCAGCACCACCTATATAAGTATCAGCACCGCCCTGGCCAGCTAAGGTGTCATTTCCCCATGACCCACGCAAAGCATCGTTAGCAGATGTACCTTGTAAATTATCAGCTAAATTAGAACCTTCAATGGTATTATTTACTGTTGAACTAGTAGATAAATCTTCAACGGGAATATGAGATGTTGCTGTCCAATCTACAGTAGTTGCTAAACTTTCTGATACTTGAACAGCAATCATTGCGTTCATGGTTGAACTATTATCAAAACGAGCAATTTGATTATCTACAGAAAATTTACCGCTACCTGAATTGTCTAGATAAACTCCATCTGTATTGATTTTTAAGTATAGATTTATATTTTCGGCATTTGCTTCATTAGAAATTACATTGCTCACATCTAAGCTATCTTGTTGAATATCACTGTTTACAAAATTGATAGTTTCTGTGTTATCTGAATTTGTTAGAGTGTGGATAGTTCCAAGATTATTATTTTGATTATCAGTGTCCATACTTAATAACTCCTATAAAATATTATTATTTAAGATATAATTTATTTTTATAATTTAAAAGTCTATCTTATTATCTGATAAGCCTGTCTATTTCTTAAGATCGTAATATCTTGTAAATTTTTTATGACAGGATAAAGAAAAAAATTATATGTTAAATAAATTAGCTTAAATTACTATTATTTTACTAAGGTTCTTTTTGCAAAAAGTGTTAATAGCTTTGCTAATTGCACAAATTTATTAACCTTCAACTTGTACTACACCTTCCACAATATTCGTTTAAAATAATCTATAATTCAAGAAGATAACATGTTTTATAATGTTAGAATTACTATAAATATAACCACTAAAATAAATTAAACACTTAAATAATTTGTTTTATTAATAAAATAATTGATAATATAGCTATTAACAAATATGAAAATGATAAACTTATTGGCTATTAATCATGATGCTTTTGTTACAATACTTAAGCGTATAATATTTGTAACCAACGTGTATCCTGTTTTATCATCCTTTATACAGACGGCAACTGAAAACACTAGATTTATAATAGCTATAAACTACTATGGCTTCTAAGATTTTCAACTGCCACGAGTATATAACATTGGATAAGGAAAAATGATAACTATTACCGAAGGAATTGATATTCCAATTGCGGGTACTCCGTCACAGACCATTACAAAAACTAAATCGACAAATTTTGTGGCTCTAGTCGGTAGTGATTATATTGGTATGCTGCCTAGTATGCGAGTAAAAGTAGGCGTTAAAGTAAAAAAAGGGCAAGCTTTATGGGAAGATAAAAAAAATCCTGGTGTAACATTTACAGCACCTGCTAGTGGCATAATTACCGCTATTAACCGTGGTAACAAACGTAAACTAAACTCATTAGTAATTGAAGTAGATGATACTATAGAGCCAGAAAGCTTTACTAAATATAATATAGAAGACTTACCAAGGCTTTCTAGAGAAACAATCCAACAACAACTGAATAATGCCGGATTGTGGGTAGCATTACGTACTCGACCTTTTAGTAAAGTTCCAGCTTTAAATTCAACACCTAATTCTATTTTTGTTACTGCCATGGATACTCATCCATTAGCTGCTAATCCCGAAACTATAATTGCTAAGCATCTGCAAGATTTCATTAATGGATTGACTATCTTAAAACAACTTACAGATGGCAAAGTTTTTGTATGTACAGCCCCCGAAGTTGATATTCCTAGTAATAGCGCAAAACAAGTGAAGTTTTCAGGACCGCATCCTGCAGGTTTAGTAGGAACTCACATATCGTATTTAGACCCAGTTTCTACTGATAAAACTGTCTGGCATATTGGTTATCAAGATGTAATTGCTGTTGGCAAACTGTTTGTGCATGGTAAGTTACATACTAGTAGATACATCTCAATTGCTGGTCCTAAAGTGAAGAAGCCTAGAATAGTTGAAACTAATCTAGGAGCGCAATTATCATCGCTATTATTAAACGAGCTAAAAGTTGGTAAAAATAGAGTAATCTCCGGATCAGTCTTTGGCGGCTATACCGCAGAAAACGATCTTAATTATTTGGGACGTTATCATAATCAAGTAACAGTATTAGCAGATACTGAAAAAAGATTATTTTTAGGATGGGCTAACCCTACAATAGACAGGTTTTCCATACTTAATGTGCTTACTTCCAAATTATTTAAAAATCGACTATTTAATTTTTCTACCACGACCAATGGAAGTGAAAGAGCCATCCTACCTATAGGCAACTACGAAAGTGTTATGCCACTAGATATTCTAGCAACTCCTTTACTACGAGCCATAGTTGTTGGCGATACCGATACCGCTCAAAAATTAGGAGTTTTAGAGTTAGATGAAGAAGATTTAGCACTATGTACTTTTGTATGTGCTGGCAAATATGAATATGCACCTATTTTACGCAAATGTTTAGATATGATAGAGAAAGAGGGATAACATAATGGGAAAATTACGTAAAACCCTCGATAAGTTACGGCCAAAGTTTGAAACTGGCGGTAAATTTCATAAATTTTATGCTTTTTACGAAGCAATAGACACTCTACTTTATACTGCAGATATTAAAACTAAAGGCTCAAGTCATATACGTGATGCTATGGATTTAAAACGTATTATGGGTTTTGTTTGGCTATGCACTTTTCCAACCATGTTTTTTGGTATGTGGAATCAAGGTTATCAAGCAAATTCTGCTTTAGCTAATGGTTACTCTATGTACAATGATTGGCACTCTTACATAATTAATATGTTAGCAGGTCATGACCCATCTAGTATCTGGGATAACTTTATTTATGGTGCGGTTTATTTTATTCCAATTTATATGGTAACTTTTGCCGTTGGTATTAGCTGGGAGGCATTATTTGCCATAAAACGCAAACACGAAATTAACGAAGGTTTTTTTGTAACCTCGGTACTTTTTGCTTTAACTATGCCAGCTACAGTACCTTTATGGCAAGTAGCGCTAGGAATAAGTTTTGGTGTGGTAATTGCTAAAGAAGTATTTGGTGGAACTGGCAAAAATTTCCTTAACCCAGCTTTAGCTGGTAGAGCCTTTTTATATTTTTCGTATCCGGCACAGATGTCTGGTGATTCAATTTGGACTGCTGTAGATAGCTTTTCTAGCGCTACCATGTTATCCATTTCACAACATAGTGGTATTGATGTTGTACAGCAACAAATTAGCTGGACCGATGCCTTTTTTGGATTTATGCAGGGATGCGTAGGCGAAACATCTACTTTGTTAATTCTACTTAGCGGTTTGGTACTTATTTTTTCTAAAATAGCATCTTGGCGAATAATAGCCGGAACGCTAATAGGAATGATAGCAACTGCTACTATGTTTAATTTTATTGGATCCGATACCAATCCAATGTTTGCAGTTCCATGGTACTGGCATTTAGTTATGGGTGGTTTTGCCTTTGGATTAGTATTTATGACTACAGATCCTGTTTCGGCATCAATTACTAATACTGGTCGTTGGTATTACGGCGGCTTAATTGGAGTTATGGCTATTCTTATTCGCACAGTAAATCCTGCTTATCCTGAAGGTATGATGCTTGCTATATTATTTGCTAATATTTTTGCTCCTTCTATAGACCATTTCGTAATTGGTGCTAATATAAAACGTAGGGAGAGCAGAAAATGACAGGCAAAGAAACCACAGGCAGAACAATTAAAGTTACTTTAATACTTTGTCTGGTATGCTCTATTTTAGTATCTAGTGTTGTAGTTTTACTACGACCATTACAAAAACGTAATGTACAGCTAGATATAGAAAGGGTAATCCTTAAGCTAACAGAAATCAGTAAAAATCCTTATGAGTTATCTGAAAAACAAGTGGCAAGCCTCTATAAACAAATAACGCCGAAGTTAGTTGATTTAACCACTGGTAAATTTATTGAAACTACTGCCAATGGTAACGATGTTAATAGCTACAATCAGCGTACGGCAACTAAAGACCCCCGACTTTCCGTAGCTTTAGAACAAAAGCAGGATATAGCCAATATAAAACGTGAACCTCTAGTTGCCAAAGTATATGTGGTTTACCGCGATAAAAAAATCGATACTATAGTATTACCAATAAGTGGCTATGGTCTTTGGTCTACCATGTACGGCTTTATTGCACTAGAGTCAGACTTAAATACCGTTCGTGGCATGTCTTTTTATGAGCAAGGAGAAACTCCGGGGTTAGGTGGCGAGGTAGATAACCCTCAATGGAAAGCTTCTTGGAAAGGTAAAGAAGTTTACAATAACAAAGGAGATGTAGCTTTGCATCTAGTAAAAATAAAAAATCAAAATAAACAACAGCATGAAATAGATGCTTTATCTGGAGCAAGTATGACTAGTGCAGGAGTATCTAACCTGATTAAATTCTGGATGAGTGATTCTGGATTTAAACCTTTGCTAACACATCTTAAGGGGGAGAGCTAACCATGAAACCTCAAGATGTTTTTATTGATCCCTTTATTAAAAATAATCCTATTACCTTACAAATTTTAGGGATTTGCTCTGCTTTAGCGGTAACTACCAGCATGCAGGTAAGTTTAGTTATGGCTTTATCAGTAACAGCGGTAACGGCTTGCTCTAACTGTTTAATTTCTTCAGTACGAAATTATATCCCTAATAGTATTCGTATTATCTTTCAAATGACTATTATTGCTTCTTTAGTAATTGTGGTTGATCAAATTTTAAAAGCCTATGCTTTTGAAATCTCAAAGCAATTATCAGTGTTCGTTGGTTTAATTATGACCAATTGCATAGTTATGGGGCGTGCTGAAGCTTTTGCTATGAAAAACTCACCAGTAATATCTTTTCTTGACGGCCTTGGTAATGGTGCCGGATACGGTTGCATACTAATAATAGTATCATTTTTTAGAGAGTTAATAGGTTCGGGTAAATTATTTGGTGTTGAAATATTAACTAGTGTACAAAATGGCGGATTTTATTATCCTAATGGTTTAATGTTGCTTGCTCCTAGTGCATTCTTTCTTATAGGATTGCTTATTTGGTTTATTAGAAGTTATAAAACAGATCAATGCGAAAAAGCAGAATTTGTTATTGCAACTAATAGTGCTGAGGTAATGTAACAATGGAGCATTTAATTTCATTATTCGTAAAAGCTGTATTTGTAGAAAATATGGCACTAGCATTTTTCTTAGGAATGTGTACTTTTATAGCTGTATCTAAGAAATTTAAAACTGCCTTAGGACTAGGAGTTGCCGTAATAGTAGTTCTTACCATTACCACACCTATTAACAATTTAATTTATACCTATGTGTTAAAAGAAAACTCACTAATGCCTGGTGTTGATTTAACCTTTTTAGGATTAATAGTATATATAGGGGTTATAGCTGGTATAGTACAGATTTTAGAAATGCTATTAGATAAATATGTGCCGTTTTTATATAATGCATTAGGAGTGTTTTTACCGCTTATAACTGTAAATTGTGCGATTATGGGAGCCATATTATTCATGGTAGAACGCGATTATAATTTTGGCGAATCTGTAGTCTATGGCTTTGGTTCTGGTTTTGGATGGGCATTATCTATTTTAGCTTTAGCTGGAATTCGTGAAAAATTACGATATAGCGATATCCCAGAAGGACTAAGAGGGTTAGGGATAACTTTTATAACTGCTGGTCTTATGTCCCTTGGGTTTTTATCTTTCTCTGGGGTGCAGTTATAGCAGGTTTAAATCTATGAATACAACTATTTTTTTAGGTGTTGCAATGTTTACTGGTATCATCCTGATACTAGTTGCCATAATACTTATAGCGCGATCAAAATTAGTTAGCTCCGGAAATATCCACATTGAAATTAACGATGATCCAGAAAAAACTATAACTACTGAAGCAGGCGGTAAATTACTTACTACTTTATCTACTAATGGAGTTTTTTTGGCATCTGCTTGTGGCGGTGCTGGAACTTGTGCACAATGTAAATGTAAAATTACTGACGGCGGAGGCAGTATTCTTCCTACTGAAACTGTGCATTTCACTAAACATCAGCAACGAGATAACTGGCGTTTGGCCTGTCAAGTGGCAGTCAAACACGACATGAAGATAGAAGTCGATGAAAGCTTATTTGGAGTAAAAAAATGGGAATGCGAAGTTATTTCTAACGATAACGTTGCTACTTTTATTAAAGAATTAACTTTAAAATTACCAGAAAATGAAAAGGTAAATTTTAGAGCTGGTGGTTATGTGCAGTTAGAATGTCCTCCTCATGAATCCCACTATAAAGACTTTGATATTCCCGATGAGTACAAAGCCGATTGGGATAAATTTAAACTCTGGGACTACTCTTCTAAAGTAGACGAAACTACAATTCGTGCCTACTCGATGGCTAATTATCCAGAAGAAGAAGGGATTTTAAAATTTAATATTCGTATTGCTTCGCCACCTCCTGGAAGTAAGTTCCCTCCTGGAAAGATGTCTTCTTATACCTTTGGTTTAAAACCAGGAGATAAAATCACAGTTTACGGACCATTTGGTGAGTTCTTCGCTAAAGACACCGATGCAGAAATGATTTTTATTGGCGGTGGAGCTGGAATGGCGCCGATGCGTTCGCATATTTTTGACCAATTAAAAAGAATTAAAACCAACAGAAAAATATCTTTTTGGTATGGCGCACGCTCATTAAGAGAAGCCTTTTATACTGAAGAGTTCGATAAATTAGCTGCTGAAAATCCTAATTTCACTTGGCACTTAGCACTATCTGATCCGCTTGCTGAAGATAACTGGGGCGGTAAAACTGGGTTTATTCATCAGGTACTATTCGATGAATATTTATCTAAGCACGAATCCCCAGAAGATTGTGAATATTACATGTGTGGACCACCAATGATGAACCAAGCAGTAATTAGTATGCTAGAAAACCAAGGAGTTGAGCAAGATAATATCTTACTAGATGATTTTGGTGGTTAGCTATGCACGCTAAATTATCTTGTTTAATTATGCTATAATGAATGTGTACCCGCTTTCTATTTAGAGGTTGAAGCGGTTTGCGCTACAAATATTTATAACAGCTATGTTTATATAGTTAGATTATATATAGAGGATCTTAGAAGTATGAATGGACGTATATCAAATAACCTTCGTGAAATAATAAATAATAGCAATCATACGTTTAATAAAAATTCAGTTATTGTGTACGATAACAACAAGCAAGATCATCCTCTTGATGTTAATAAATCCCCTTCTAGAATTTCTAATTTTTGGCAATTTATAGATGCTACTATTACTAAAATATTTCCTGTAAAAGTTGCTAACTACCTTAATAATAAATTATTGAAATTAAATGATTTGCATAATGCTTATTTTGCTACAGATGAAATACAAAAAATCTTAAACAATCAACGAGACAATCCAATAAAATTAAAGAGTAGAATTACAACCATTGCAGAATTACACGAAATAAAGAATTATTTATTTACTGAAGCTGCAAACGATAATAACATTGCTAGCGATAGTCAACTAATAACTAACCAAAACATAATCAAGCTTGATGATAAGCCTATAAAAAATACTGCTATTGCTGCTGAAGCTAAACTTGCTACCACTCTTGAAGAATCTCAGTTTGAAGAAAAACTAGCAGCAGACAAACTAATAGCAGAAACAAAGAAAGCAGATAAATTAATAACAGAAAATTTAGATGCAAGAAAAATAGCTATAAGAAAAATAACAAAAGACAAATTAGATAAAAGAAAATCACTTTCACTAAGCTCGCTAGACAACTCAGGTGACAGAAAAGCATCTGCATTAAACTCGCCAGGCAAATTAGCTGAAAGAAAAGCATATTCATTAAATGCACTAGACAACTTAGATGAAAGCAAATCAGCTTCATTAAACTCTCTTGAAAAAAAACCAGTAAATATACAGAACGCAACAGATAAGAGCAATGAGCTTAGTCTTTCTCAAGAGATAAATATGAAACCAGATATAACTACAATATTTAAAGTACCTACAGAAGATGAAGAAAAATACTATCAAGAAACTAATTTACATGAACAACAACGTAATAAGTTAGTTATTGAGAAATCAAAATTATCAAAGAGACTTGCAAATGCTAAAAGTGATCTTAAAAAGAAAAAAGATCATATTTCTATCCAATATAAATTAGAAATTAATCGAAATAAACTACTAAAATTAAATAAACATAAAGACACATTAGAAACTAACTATAAAAAGTTATTAAAAACTCAAAAAGAGGAAGATATCATATCTGATAAAAACAAACGTGATATTGCCATTAACGAGTATAATAATCAAAAAAAACATTATGATTCTTTATTAGATAAATATAATAAGAACGTAGACTTAAATAATGCTCAAAAGAAAATAGATGATTTAGAAATAACGCTAAAAGCAGTAAATCAACAAATAGAAGATTTACATTAGCAACCGCTTCAAGTAGAAATTAAAATTTGTTAAAAAATCATCTAAAAATTGACAATATTTTCTTAAAAGTTAGTATATACATCTTGATGTATAAGAAAGACAAAACAAATTTAAAGGTAATAAATATCGTGTCAACACATTCTACAAAGGAGCAAGTTACTGCTTTTACAGGCCTATTACAATCAGCATCTGTAGCGCATAGAATTTCAATGTTTGGCATTGTAGATAACTTTGATTTAATAACAGGAATTAAAAGTGTGCTCTGTACATCACCTGAACGAACAATTGATGTTTATGGAAACTATCGTAATTTATTACATGGTCAAAAAATTTTAGACGCTATACTACAAAAGAACGCTAAAGCTTTAAAGAGTAATGTATTAAAATATAGCTTAGCAATGTATATAACCGCCAAAAAATTAATAAACAATCCTGTTATTTCTAAACAAGTTACTTCTGGATTAGATAAAATAAAATTATCTTATAATTGTGACGATGCTTTAGACCCACTGTTAATAGAAAACTTAAATAAATTATATTTAAATACTATTAGCAAAATAAAACCACGAATTATTATTTCTGGAGAGGCTAAATATTTAAAAGATGATCAACTATCTTATAAAGTTAGGTGTGCTCTCTTTTCTGGAATAAGATCAGCTATTCTATGGTATCAATGTGGTGGTCGTTTATGGCATTTAATTTTTTGCAAATCTAGAATAAACAATGCACTTGAGCAATGTAGAAAAGCCTCATAATTAACATTTCCTAAGATTATTTCATCCATACTGTTTTTACTTCAACAAACTAGATCAATTTTATTAAAAAACAATGCTTTTATTTTTTAATATGTTAAAATGGCATAAATTTTATATGGTGGTTAAATTATGCTGAAAATAATTGAAGAAGCTTTAACATTTGATGACGTACTCCTTGTTCCAAATTATTCCGAGGTTCTACCTAGTGATGTGTTATTAAAAACTAAAATAACCAGAAATATAGAACTCAATATACCATTAGTGTCAGCGGCCATGGATACCGTAACAGATGCACAACTTGCAGTAGCAATAGCCCAAGAAGGTGGTATAGGAATAATTCATAAAAACATGACAATAGAGCAACAAGCCGAACAGGTTAAGATTGTCAAAAAATATGAAAGCGGTATTATTAAAGATCCCATCTGCATAGTGGCGCATGCTAGTGTTGCCGAGTTAAAAAAATTAACTAAAAAACATAATATTTCTGGTGTACCAGTAATTGAAGATAACAATTTAGTTGGCATAGTAACTAGCAGAGACGTACGCTTTGTATCAGATCTTAAAAAACCAGTAAGCTCTGTTATGACACCTAAAGAAAGGCTAATAACAGTTCTTGAGAATGAAACCCAAGAAGAAGTAAAAAGATTACTGCATAAGCATAGAATAGAAAAAGTATTAGTTGTTGATAAAAGATTCAGGCTAAAAGGCATGATTACAGTTAAAGACATGCAAAAAGCACAACAGAATCCAATTTCTTCAAAAGATGCAAACGGACATTTATTAGTTGGCGCTGCACTTGGTATTGCAAAAGATACTTTAGAGCGTGCGACAGCTTTAGTAAAGGCAGGAGTAGATATATTAAATATAGACACTGCTCACGGACACTCTAAAGGTGTTTTAAACTATATTAAGCAAATAAAAACAAAATATCCAGATGTGCAAATTATTGGTGGCAATATAGCAACTGAAGCTGCTGCCAAAGAATTAATTAAAGCTGGAGTTGATGGTATAAAGGTTGGGATAGGCCCAGGGTCAATTTGTACAACGAGAATAGTAACAGGAATAGGCGTACCACAAATAACTGCTATTGCAAATGTTTGTAAAGAAGCTACAAAGGCTAAAATACCAGTAATTGCCGACGGAGGCATAAGATTTTCTGGAGATATAGCTAAAGCTCTTGCTGCTGGAGCTAATGTAGTTATGCTAGGTAGTATGTTTGCAGGAACAGATGAAGCACCCGGAGAAATCGAATTATATCAGGGTCGCAGTTATAAAGGCTATCGGGGAATGGGGTCTCTAGGAGCAATGTCACAACAAAGTGGCTCCAGCGATCGCTATTTTCAAGCCAATGAAAGCAATACAGATAAACTAGTACCAGAAGGCATTGAAGGCAGGGTTCCATGTAAAGGACCTCTAACAAAAATAGTCCATCAATTACTCGGTGGTTTACGTGCAGCTATGGGATATACTGGATCTAAAGATATAGAAACACTACGTACTAAAGCTAAATTCGTAAAAGTTACCAATGCAGGGATGACCGAATCTCATGTGCATGATGTTACTATAACTAAAGAAGCCCCTAATTATCAAACTATCAGTTAATTACTTGATAAATCCGCTACATTGTTTCATGCTAATTATTAAAATTAGCACTTGTTGTACCTTTGAGTATAAAAAATGACTATTTATAATACTGAAAAACGAGAAGATATTCACAAAAATCTAATCATTATTATTGATTTTGGTTCACAATATACACAGCTTATTGCTAGAAGAGTTCGAGAAATCGGCGTATATTGCGAAATTAAACCATATACTACTTCGTTGTCTGAATTAGTAGCGAAAACTCCAAAAGCATTTATTTTATCTGGTGGTCCTAGTTCAATAAATTGTAATCAGGCACCAGATATAACTAGCGAAATATTCAACTTAGGAATTCCTATTCTTGGTATTTGCTATGGCATGCAACTAATGGCAAACAAATTATCAGGATCTGTAAACAAATCTGAATATTGTGAGTTTGGATACGCCCAATTACAATTAATAAAGCAATGTAAGTTATTTGATGGCATCGAAGACCATATAGACGATAACGGACTTTTTAGCTTAGATGTATGGATGAGTCATGGAGATTTAGTAACTGCAATTCCTAAAGGGTTTAACACTGTAGCAATTACTAGTTCTTGTCCACATGCTGTAATTGCTAACGAAGAATTAAAACTGTATGGTATACAATTTCACCCTGAAGTAACTCATACAAAGCAAGGAATGCGAATACTTGAACGCTTTATTTGTGATATAGCAAAGTGTGAAAAATTATGGAATCCTGATCTAATTACTAATGATATTATCAACAATATAAAACGTCAAGTTGGTGATAGTAAAGTTATACTAGGGCTTTCTGGTGGTGTAGATTCTAGTGTAGTGGCTGCATTGTTACATAAAGCTATAGGCGATAAATTAACCTGTATTTTTGTTGATAACGGCTTGCTTCGTCTTCATGAAGGCGATCAAGTTATGGCAATGTTTGCAAAAAATATGGGTATCAATATTATCAAAGTAGACGCTAGACGTATATTTCTTGATAAACTAGCAAATATTACCGATCCAGAACAAAAGCGTAAAATTATTGGCAATACCTTTATCGACGTATTTGAAGAACAAGCTGCTAAATTAGATGGGGTAGAATTTTTAGCCCAGGGAACTATATATCCTGATATTATAGAATCTGCCAGTACATCATCTTCTAGTCATGTGATAAAATCCCATCATAATGTTGGTGGATTACCAGAACATATGAAGTTGAAACTTGTAGAACCTATCAAAGAATTATTCAAAGATGAAGTACGCAAGATTGGCTTAAACTTAGGCATCCCTTACGAAATGGTTTATCGTCATCCGTTTCCTGGCCCTGGTTTAGGTGTGCGTATTATTGGCGAAGTTTCCGAAGAAAAAGCAGATATTTTGCGTCAAGTTGACCACATATATATTGAAGAGCTTACTAAAGCAGGATGGTACGCGAAAACTAGTCAAGCTTTTGCGGTGTTTTTACCAGTGAAATCAGTTGGCGTTGTAGGTGATGCCAGAAGACACGAATATGTTGTAGCGTTAAGAGCGGTAGAGACCGTAGATTTTATGACAGCCAGATGGGCTCATTTACCATATGAGTTACTAGAAGTTATATCCTCTCGTATTATTAACGAAGTAGCGAGAATATCTAGAGTTACTTATGATATTTCTAGTAAACCACCAGCAACTATAGAATGGGAATAGTCACCTTCAGTATGAAGGTGTATAACAGTAAATGCGTAAAATTATATTAGATACAGAAACCACAGGTATAAATCCTAAATTAGGTCATAGAATTATTGAAGTTGGATGTGTTGAGATAATCAATAGAGAGCCAACTGGTAATAATTATCATCAATATCTAAATCCTATGAGAAATATTGAACATGAAGCTATAAAGGTCCATGGTTTAACAAATGAATTTTTAAATGATAAACCTCTATTTGCAGATATAGCAAAAGATTTATATAATTATTTATCTGGCGCCGAACTGATAATTCATAACGCTGCCTTTGATATGGGATTTTTAAACCATGAATTTAGCTTATTAGGTAATTCATCAGAATCTCAATTATCAGAAGTTTGCTCAGTTACAGATACCTTAAAGTTAGCACGAGCTAAACATCCTGCTCAACATAATAGCTTAGATGCTTTATGTAAGCGCTATGGCATTGACAATAGCTCTCGTGAACTTCACGGGGCTTTACTAGATGCCCAATTGTTATGTGAAGTCTATTTATTAATGACTGGTGGGCAATCATCACTTTTTAAGAAAGAAACAACTACTTTAGGTAATCAAATATCTGAACTAAACAATACACCTAAGATAAACAACAGAAAAAGGCTTAAAGTAATTAAGCCAACCTCTGAGGAACTTATCGCGCATAACAAAAAAATGAAAGAAATACAGCAGCAATAAGGATAACGCTTACGGCCAAAATCGTAATCTTAATCTTAACTAACCAACTTATTGAAATACACTATGCCTGATAAAAGTAAATTTAAATTTAGCCTTTGGCCATGGAAGTCGGCTAAAAAAGAAAATCATCCTGAGAGCAATACAACAGATGAACCTCGGCAACAACAAACGGCAAATACAGAGCCTGAAAATGCTGAACTTAGCAGTGATATCCAAGAGCTAAAGCAAGTTATAACAACCAACAAGCAACCTGAACAACAAACAGAAGTTCTAGCTACAGAAACTAAAAAAGATAAAGTTGGTTTATTTAGCAGAGTGTTAGCTGGTTTAAATAAAACCAGAAATTCTTTTATCAAGGGAATAACTACTTTATTTTCATCTCGTAGTACCATAGATGAAGATCTATTCGATGAGTTAGAAGAGTTATTATTAATTGCAGATATAGGCGCTCAAACTACTACAGAAATAATGGATCAACTACAAGCTGAGGTTAAGTCTAAAAATATTAGTGATCCTCAATATTTATTAACTGCGTTAAAACAACAATTAGCTGATGTATTAAACTCAGTAGAAAAACCGTTAACTATCACTCCAAAGCATAAAACACCATTTGTAATTTTAACCGTAGGTGTTAATGGAGCAGGTAAAACTACAACTATAGGTAAGCTGGCACATAAATTTAAGCATCAAGGTTATAAAGTAATGTTAGCTGCTGGAGATACATTTCGTGCGGCTGCTACGGAACAATTAAATATTTGGGCTGAACGTAATTCTGTTGCTATAGTAGCACAACAGCAAGGAAGCGACAGCGCCTCAGTAATATATGATGCTGTACAGTCAGCAATTGCTAAAGATGTAGATATTCTTATAGCTGATACTGCTGGTAGATTACATAATAAAAGTCACTTAATGGAAGAATTAAAAAAAATAAAACGAGTTTTACAAAAAATAGACCCAACTATTCCACAAGAAATTTTACTAGTGGTGGATGCAGGAACTGGTCAAAACGCATTAAATCAGGCTAAAATATTTGATGAAGCTGTTGGCTTAACTTCTCTTGCTTTAACTAAACTCGATGGAACTGCTAAAGGCGGGATTATATTTTCGTTATCTAAAACTATGAAACTTCCTATAAGATTTATCGGAGTTGGAGAAAAAATAGATGACTTAAGAGATTTCTCAGCCAAAGAATTTATTGATGCATTATTTGCAAAAAATGAGCAAAACACCACCGCTGAAAGCTAGTGGTGTTGTATAAAATATCACTATAAGTTAACTTAACTGCTAACTATTAGTGGCGTTATTAAAAATAATCTTACAGTTTTAGTTTTATGTTTTTTAGTAGATTTAAATAAATATCCTAAAACAGGAAAATCTCCTAATAACGGAACTTTTGCAGAAACTTTTTCTTCCCTTTCTTTGTAAAATCCACCTATTAATAAACTTTCTTGCTCGTAAACTACCGCTTGTGTACTGATAGTACTATTAGTGGTAGTTGGTAAGTTAGATCCTTCAGCTTTTCCAGTACCATCTTCTATGTTAACACTAAGATGAATTTTATTCTTAGCTATGTCTTCAGCTATTATATGTGGAGTAACTCTTAATATGGTACCTGAAGTTACAGGATACAATTCGGCTGTGCGTTCGCTTGTTACTTGTACATAATAAGTGCTACTGTTATCAATTATTGACTCTAAATTATCGAGAGTTATAATAGACGGCTTGGCTACTACTTTTACTTTACCTTCCCCAGATAGAGCATTTATTTTAGCATTAAATTCACCTATAGTTGAGCTAATAACAGCATAAGCAGTTTTCATACTAGTTGCTTCGCTACCGATGCTAGTCGTATTATTTGCATCTCTTGAATTAGACCATTGCACCCCTAAAGAATTTAAATTTTCAGTATTAATATCTATGATAGATATACTTATTTCAATCTGCTTGCTTGGTTTAT
Source organism: Candidatus Gorgonimonas eunicellae (assembly GCA_929200395.1). GTDB lineage: Bacteria > Pseudomonadota > Gammaproteobacteria > Pseudomonadales > Endozoicomonadaceae > CAKMZJ01. The sequence continues at coordinate 21,954 of CAKMZJ010000010.1, forward strand.
CTAAAGATTGAATTATCTGTTCATACATTGGCATTTTTGAGCCTAAATCGTGAACAATTATAGCATTTAATCTAGGATCTGCATTAATATAAACAGTTTCAGCCTCTGTACCAGAATTAAGCTGCTCTGCTTCTACTAGATTATTTGCTTGATTTTTAGTTGATTGCCCATATTTTGCGACAGGCTTCAAAGATTTATTCTCTACTATAGTCTCTGCTGCTTGTGCTACCCCTCCACCTTCTATTATTTGTTTTAAAATAGTAGAAACACCAGGAACTACAAGCTGTTGACCACGGAAATTAAATGATCGGTCCGTAGCCCAGGCATATTTTAATGGAAATGAACGAACTTCTAATTTACTCTTTTGCATCTCTCCTTCTTTAGTATCTAATATTATAGCAGTTCCTCGCACCATTGCTACATAGCGCTTATATCCGGAAACTATTACTAAATTTTCATCTTCTTGTTCTTTCCAATAGAATTTATCACTCCATATATCCATTTGTTTTAGAGTTTTTCGGAGTTTATGTGGTTTTAAATAATTTAAAGTTATTAACTGTTTATCTACCGAGTTGTTATCGTATATATATAAGGTATGACCATCATAGTACCATAAAAAATTATATACACTTGCGAGTTTATCTAAAAAAACTTCTGGATTGTCTGCTGAGATTAAACCATTTATTGTACTATTTGTTTCTATATCAATTGTTATTGGAATATTATAGTTAGTTGCAAAATCTGTTAAGACACTATGTAATGCCTCATTATTTCCATTAACAGCATATAACTTTTTACCTGAATTATTTATTTTAGGTGCAATATATGGTTTTTCTATCTCCGTCAATTCCGTAGTAATCTGATTTTTTGCTGTTGTTTCATTCTTAGTTTTAGCAATACTTTCAAAACTATTAGAATGCTTCATTACTGGCTGTAGTTCTTTAGGTAGTAAAACATCTTGCTCTACTATACTTTCTACTTGATAAACAACAGCTTCTGATTTAGCAGATTTTTTTTGCTGGCTTGTTGCTTGTTGATCAATTATTGTTGTTTTCGAGATGGTATTCTGACTAGATTTTTTATTATTTGCAAACGACTCAAAATCAGTAGCATCTATAGGGTGCTCTGCATCAGTTTTTTGTAAAATAGTATTGATTTTTTTTACTGGAAAGTATATTATTTGTCCAGGCTGCAAATCTTTTGCGGTATTTAGTTTATTATAAATAATTAATTCTTCTGGGGCAACTCCTTTATTATTTGCAATCGTACTAATATTATCTCCGGGTTTAACTATATACTTTCTAGTCTGAGGCTCTTCTAAAATAAAATTTTTAGCGAGAGTATTTTGTATTATTAGTAATATTATAAACATATTAAATATTACAGTGCCGAGTTTACGCACAGTAATCATAAATAAACTAACCTCCATGTTAAGCTAAATGATGTATCCAATAAAGTTATATTATTTTACTAAATGATGCATTATATAATTATAACTGCCTATGATAATCTTAAGATGTTAATTTTATTATTAGCGTATAAAATTTATAATTCATGATATACTTATAATGATAACTGTCTAAAAACACCATGAATGATTATATTTTTTAACAAAATAAATGATTAATCAAAATGAAAATTTACTAATACTTAAAATTAATTAAAAAACATTTTTAACTCGAATACACGTGCTATTTGTTACAAAAATATATTTTATTAAATGTAACTCTTAATACTAATTATACTTTTTAAAAGAAATATACTATGATAGAACTAAAAGCAATTCCTGTGAATGGATCTGTATCCAATAAAAATAAAACAATTAGTCCAAATAAACATTATGCAGCATACACAACAAGTAATAGCAGAGAACTTCGTATAATTAATTTAAAAGATAAAGATAATCTTATAATTTCAGAAAAAGATTTTTCATATAGTTTTTCTAGTATATTTCATAAACCAATAAAAATATACCAAATAAGCTTTAATAATAATAGCGACAGACTATATTGCCTTATTCAAAAATCACAATACACTAAGTTATGTCAATTTAAAAAATTTCAGAATTGCAACCAACCCATATCTAAACATTGGTATAAAAATAAAACAACCCACCTCCCCTTTGATGTAACATCTTTTACCATAAATGAGGAAACTCAAGATCTTAACCTTGTAGGATTTACAAACAAACAAGTTACATACAAAGTACTAAACATGCAGACTCAAGAATTGATTAATAAAAATGTAGAGCCTGTTTATTCAAATATAACTAAAATAAAGTTAGATCCAGATAATATGAAACTTAGTGTACTGTCTGAAAATAAAGAATTGAATATTTTTACTGAAACTAACAACGGCTGGAAGGTTAAAAACACATTATATGACTGCAATGATATTCCAGTTAGTAGCCAAGATGGCAATATATTAGTAGATAAAAAATCAAATAAACTAGAAATAAGATCATTATTAGAACCACATTATGGCAAAGTAGTGTATACAGCAAAATCTAAGTTTCCTATTATTGCTTTTAGTATAAACCCTGCCGGTAATAAGATTAAAGTTTTCTCCCAACAAGATAAATATAAGAGTAATATAAATTATTCTACATTTTATACCAATAACAACCCTTTATGGGTTGAAACAGATTATGGATCTTCTATTACGATAGGGTTACGCCAGTTTATTACTAATTATACTAAGAAAATATGTCCCATATTTACTAGTGATAATAAACTAACAATTTTATTTGATACTTTTTCTAATTTTGATAACGATTACGGTACAGGTAGAGAGATAAAAATAACAACAGAACAAGAAAGAAGACAACAAAACAACCTTCTCAGACCTCAAAATTTTAACTCTTCAAATAGCCCTTTAAATAGTTCTTCAAATTATAGTTCTCGCCGATCATACAATTCATTTACCCTAGGTGCCGCTGCTGCATCTTCTAGTTTTGGATATTCTTGTAGTAATGGTGGTGGTTGCGATGGAGGCGGTTGTTAGTTCTTGAGTTAACCTTGAATACACCTTCTATCTAAAGATGTATAATTAAATCAAAAAATTTCAACTAGATTTCCTGATTGTTCTAGCCATTTTTTTCTATCATGACTACGTTTTTTACCTAATAATAAATCCATTCTACTATTAATAATGCTATCGTGTTCAGTGGTTAATTTAATTAAACGTCTAGCATCGGGATGCATAGTAGTTTCTCTTAACTGAGATGGATTCATCTCACCAAGACCTTTAAAGCGTTGTACATTGATATTAGCATTTTTATGTTTGCTGGTTATTTTTTTTATTATTTGATTTTTTTCTGCATCATCTAGAGCATAAAAAACTTCCTTACCTTTATCTATACGATACAACGGCGGCATAGCAATATAAATATGTCCTTGTGCTACTAGCGGATAAAAATGCTTTAAAAATAACGCACATAATAAAGTTGCTATATGTAGACCATCTGAGTCGGCATCAGCCAATACACATATTTTACCATAACGCAAACCGTCTATATCATGGGCATTCGGATTAACACCGATAGCCACGGAGATATCATGTATCTCTTGTGAATCTAATATATCGGTATCATTAACTTCCCAAGTGTTTAAAATTTTACCTCTAAGTGGCATAATTGCTTGAAACTGTCGATCACGAGCTTGCTTTGCCGAACCACCTGCTGATTCACCTTCAACTAAAAAAATTTCGGTTAGTTTAGTATCTTGACTTGAGCAATCTGCCAATTTACCAGGCAAAGCTGGGCCAGCATATACTTTTTTTCTTAGGGTTTTTTTAGATTTTCTTAATCTGTTTTGTGCGTTATCGATACATATTTGTGCTAATTGTTCGCCTTCTTGAGTATGTTGATTTAGCCACAATCCAAAAGCATCTTTAATCATGGCAGCCACAAAAGAAGCACAATTTCTTGAAGACAAGCGTTCTTTAGTTTGTCCTGAAAATTGCGGATCAGTCATTTTAACAGATAAAATAAAAGAACAATTCTCCATAATATCATCACCAGTTAATTTCATAGCTCGTGGTAATAAATTACGAAAATCACAAAATTCACGCATAGCTTCTAGCAAACCAGTACGGAGTCCATTTACATGAGTTCCTCCTAATGGTGTAGGAATTAAGTTAACATAGCTTTCATTAATAACTTTATTAGCTTCATTAATCCATTGTACTGCTAAATCTACCGCTTCAGTATTTTTATTAACTGCTACAATAAATGGCTGGCTAGGAATTGGTGAAAATTCATTAGTTTTTTCTTGTATATAATCACTCAATCCAGATTCATAATGCCAAGTAAAGTCTTCATTATGAGCTTCATCAATAAACTCTACTTTTAATCCAGGACACAAAATTGCTTTAGATCTTAGTAAATACTGAAATTTAGAAGAATTAAATTTAGGATTATCAAAATATTTAGCATTGGGAGTAAATAATATTGAAGTTCCAGTGTCTTTTTTTAAACAGGTTCCAACCTTTTTTAATTTGCTAACTTTATCGCCATTATTAAAAGCAATATGCCAAATTTTACCCTCACGCTTAACCCAAACTTCAAAATTAGTAGACAACGCATTTACAACTGATACTCCAACACCATGAAGCCCACCAGAAAATAAATAATTCTTATTAGAAAATTTACCACCAGCGTGTAATTTTGTAAGTATTAACTCAATACCCGATAATTTATGCTCTTTATGTATGTCGATAGGCATGCCTCTGCCATTGTCATCTACCAAAATAGAGTTATTTTTAAATAGAGTTACACGAATATAGTTTGCGTATCCACTAAGTGCTTCATCAACGCTATTATCAATCACTTCTTGAGCTAAATGATTAGGTCGAGAAGTATCGGTATACATTCCCGGACGTTTACGCACAGGGTCAAGCCCTTTAAGAACTTCAATGGATTCTGAAGTATAAGATTTAGCCATAATATTCCTTTAAATATAAATCATTTACTAAATTTAATTATATTAAGTTTAGCATGATTATAAACCTTTAATTTAAAAATAAAATACTCCTAACAACCGAAGGCCTATTTAGTACTAATTTATTCTAATTTAAGTTAAATGAATAACAATTTTTTAATTTTTATGGTATTATTCTTGCTGTAGTATGCTATTAATATTGGTAGATAAACATAGCATTACTGTGGTGATTTATCTTGGAATCACTTGCTGAAACCTACATTTTCAACTACAAAGTGTATAAACCTCCTAAAAAATTACAAGGTTGTAACCTAATGACTAATTCAGTTATAACAAATGACCCAGCAACAAGAAAAACATTTGCCATAATTTCGCATCCAGATGCTGGTAAAACCACCATGACCGAAAAATTATTACTTTTAGGCGGATGTATCCAACTTGCCGGAACTGTTAAGGGTAAAAAAACAGGAAGAATGGCAACATCCGATTGGATGAAAATGGAGCAAGATAGAGGAATTTCAATAACTACCTCAGTTATGCAGTTTATTTATAAAGAAAAAGTTCTTAACTTACTTGATACTCCAGGACACGAAGATTTTTCTGAAGATACCTACAGAACCCTAACCGCTGTTGATAGCTGCTTAATGGTAATCGATGCCGCTAAAGGTGTAGAAGACAGAACAGTAAAACTCATGGAAGTTTGCCGTATGCGCGATACTCCGATTTTTACTTTTATTAATAAAGTAGATCGTGAAGTACGTGACCAAATAGAAGTATTAGATGAAATAGAAGATATTTTAAAAATACGTTGTGCACCAATCACTTGGAATGTAGGTTCTGGAAAGAACTTTAAAGGCGTTTATAATATTTATACTGATACTTTTCATGTTTTTTCTCCTCAAGAAGCAAATATAGTTCCTAGTGATATTCAAATAAAAGGTTTATATTCCAAAGAAGCAGCAGAATTTTTAGGAGATGATGCAGATAGTTTTCTTGAAGAAATAGAATTAGTTAAAAGTGCAAGTCATCAATTTAATCTTGAAGATTATTTAGCTGGCAAACTAACCCCAGTTTTTTTAGGTACAGCACTTAGCAATTTTGGGGTTAGAGAAATGCTAGACAGCTTTATAAAATGGGCACCAGCACCACAAAACCACGAATCTAAAGAACGTACAGTAGATGCTAATGAAACTAACTTTTCTGGCTTTGTGTTTAAAATACAAGCCAATATGGATCCAAAACATCGTGATCGTATAGCTTTTTTACGTATTTGTTCTGGAGAATATAATAAAAACATGAAAATGAAACATGTACGTATTAATAAAGATATCCGCGTTGCCAACGCACTAACTTTTTTAGCTGGTAGCAGATCTCAAGTTGAAAATGCAGTATCTGGTGATATCATAGGCTTACACAACCATGGCACTATTCAAATAGGCGATACCTTTACCCAAGGTGAAAATTTACAATTTACTGGTATTCCTCATTTTTCACCTGAACTATTTCGCCGTGTACGCTTAAAAGACCCATTAAAACTAAAACAATTAAAGAAAGGTTTGCAGCAGTTATCAGAAGAAGGTGCCACTCAGCTATTTATGCCTCTGCAATCTAATGATTTAATCATAGGTGCTATTGGAATACTACAATTTGATGTAGTAATGCAACGGCTAAAAGACGAATATAGAGTAGATGCATCTTATGAGCCAATTAGTATTGTATCTGCCAGATGGATTAACACCACAGATAACACAACTTTAGAAAAATTTAAAGTAAAATATGCTAATAACTTGGCTATTGATGGTGGAGAATATTTAACTTATTTAGCTCCAACTAATGCTAATTTAGTTTTAGTTCAGGATCGATATCCAGAAATTGATTTTCATGGAACTAGAGAACATTAATCAGAATTTTAAGCATTTTTGCTCTTGAAACTAGCTTTCCAACTGCCACCTACGCCTTTTGTAAATGTAGGACTATCCTAGGCTACTTAGCATTTCATATTAGAGTTTTGCCTTAATAACATATATTGATATTTTTGCAAATTAGCTGTATAATTAGACGTCTTTGTTAATTATCAAAACTGCGATTAAATATTTTCATCTAAAATAAAGGATTATTTATATGAATCACGTCAATAAGCCTACAGTTCAAACACCTCATACCCAAGGGTATTTAAATATCAAACCAGAATCTACATCTCTGCTAAATCCAGATAACAATACAGTTTCATTTTTACCAACTAATAAAACAACTAGTAGTGAATTACTAGGAAAATTATTACAGGATAGAAAATCTGCTATCAAAAAAACAACAAAAACACTAAATCCTACTGCCAATTTAGCTCAAATAACGAATTGTGTTTATAACTCAACAAGTCAACCATTAGTTATCAATGGTATTAACATAGATATTAATAAAATTAATAAGGAATACTTTAGCTACATTAAACTGTATATAACATCTGCAGATATACAACAAATATTAAATTGCAAGCCAGGTACTATAAAAGACAGTCCTTATTATAACAAAGCAAAAAATTTAGCCTATATTTGTGCCAAAATTACTAATAATACAGGTGCTAATTATTTACTAGAATCTATTTTACAATTAGGGCTAGATGTAAACACAACTCACACAAATAAAAAACATACATTTCTACAGATAGCTGCAGCAAATGGTGATGCTAAGGTAGTCAATATACTATTAAAAAATGGTGCTCAAGTTGATCAGCTTGATAGCTATAATAATTCAGCTTTATATTATGCTGTCAAAGGTTGTAGATCCGGTACTGCTTCCCTGTTATTAAAAGCAGGGGCTGATGTCAATTGCGTTGATAGTTTTGGTAAAACCTTGCTTCATACTTTGGCAGAGCATTCAAGAGAAAAGTTAGCAGAGATACCATTAGCTAGTTTACTTATAGAGCGCGGAGTTCCTGTTGATAAAAAAGACTATTATGGTAACACTGCCCTTAATTATGCTATGGACAAGGGATTTGTAAAGTTGATTATGTACCTTAAAGAACAATTTAAGGATCAAACTACATTTCATGATATTATTAAATTTAGTAATACCATAGCAATTAAAGTAGCAATACAGCATCAAAAAAACTTTGAAATACAGGACAAAGAAGGTAAGACAGCACTTCATCATGCTGTTGAAAGAAATAATTTGTCAATAATTAAGTTATTAACTAAAGATAATAAAGCAGATACAATATTTAGCATCAAAGATAACAATGGCAAAACTCCACTTATGTGTGCTATTGAAAAATGTAAAAATCACCCAATCACTGAAAACAATATTAAAATAATTGAAGAACTCATAAAACATGAAACTAATTTCGATTATTATAATGAAAATAATGGAAAAACTGCACTTCATTATGCTGCTGAATTTAAAAATGTAGAAATAGCAACCTTATTAATAAAATATCAAATTATTCATCATATAAAAAATAATACAAAGATTACTTTTAATAATAAAGATTATAATGGCAAAAGTGCATATGATTATGCTTTAGAAACGGGAAATTCTGAAATAACTACAGTTATTAAGAAATATGAAACTACTATTGAAGACTATCACCAAGATGGTAAGACTACCCTTATGTATGTAGTTAAACAGGGAGATACTGAAATCGTTAACGAAATTTTAAACGATAAAGAAAATAACACTAATATTATTAATCAGTGTGATAACAATGGTAAAAGTGCTTTTATATATGCAGTTGAAAATAATGATTTTTACATGACTGAAGCCTTTTTAGATAACAATGCAGATATTATTAATAAACCTGATAATAATGGTAAATATGCTGTTATGTATGCTGTTGAAAAGGATCACTCTGATATAGTCGGTTTATTATTAAACCATAACATTAACGCATCTGCTAAAGATATTGAAATTGCACTTAAATATGCTTTAGATAATGATTATATAGCTACTGCTGGGGTTATCATCGGTTTTCAAATATTTAATTATTACAATCAAACAACAAATATAGATTGTCATGCAAAGAATCAAAATAGTGCAGCAGCTCTTACAACCGCCATTGCAAATAATAATATTCAGGCGGTTATGTCAACATTATTAAAATACAAAATTAATTTTTCTTGCTCTAACATAAAAGAGTTTTTTGATACAATCGAACAAAATAATTATCCAATAGTTAATTTGTTTATTATGTATCAACTTAATATTGATTATAATAATGGAGAGGAAACAACCTTTAATATGATAAATAAAGATAATGAAACTCCTATCACATATGCCATTAAAAAAGGATATAACGAAATAGTTGAAGCACTTTTAAGATATGAATCTGATATTACATATCCTGATGACAATGATCAAACTCCACTTGCTTGTGCTGTTAAATCAAATAACCCTACAGCAGTTAGTTTATTATTAAAATATGAGAGTGAAGACAGTTATTACAGCGAAAAAGATCGCTCTACTGCTGCTCAGTATGCACAAGAACATGGTTATAAAGAAATAGTCAATATGTTGCTAAACGACTAAAACGATGTTAATCGTTACATTGATGGCAATGCTGAAACTTTTCCTATATATACTTAGCAGATGAAAATGCTAGGTTTCAGGGCTAGGTAAAATGGTTTAATTCAAGGCAAAATACCACAGTAATGCAAGTGCATTTCAAAATATTTTAACGATGAAGTAAATCTTTTTAATAGCCCATAAAGAGTAAGATTTCTAAGCTTTTATCCTCGTTAGTATTTCTTTATTTAGTCGACACTAACACTGATTTAGCTAAAAACTTACAACCTCTTGCTAGAAACCAGCGTTTCCCACTGCTAGGTGTATATACTTTTCAATATTCTCCGTATAGATACAAATTATATTAATTGATAGGCATTCCTTCAATTTTTTTAATTACCATAACAGGTAAAGAAAATATTAAAAAAGCTAGTATTGGAACAAATATAATACTACTAATTGCTGTTGATCTATAGCAGTCAGAAAGTTTAGAATATTCACTTAAAGCAATAACGGCCATAAAAAAAATCATTAATAAAAAATACATAAATGCTTCAGATTTATCTATATTTTTTAGCTTGTTTTTTATATCTATCAATTTTAATTTTATTTTTGTTAATAACTTTCTAGATAGTGATTTATTTTCTATTAACTGATCATTCATCATACTTTTTTCAATATCTTCATAATCATTCTTATCTACTGTAGTTATAACACTAGTGTCATTGTCTTTTTGATCGTGAGCATCCACTATTGCATATAAAACCATACATAAAAAAGTTGGGAGTATTGCATTTAAACCACATAATAAACCTGTAAACATTGCATCATTAGGATTACAGCTGTTATTTTTTGATGTATTACTAATTACTCCTTGATAAGAAATAGATCCATGAATTGCAGCGGCTGTCGTTGATGACACAAGCATTAAACAATTTCTTGCTGATGGCACATGCTTTACAACTTTTTTAGAAAAAGCATAAGCTTTCTTAAATCGATTATTATTTGTATTAATTGGGGCAGTGGATATTGCATTATTTGCTATTGAATTATTCAAACTTATTTTATTCATTATAAAAATTCTTTTAGATATTTAAAGTTATAATCGTTTTAATAGAAAAACTATTATCATTTTATCCAAGTTACACATTATATAAAAATAGTAGCAACTTCAGGATAATAATAGATTATTCTATTATCATTTATCTCATTATTTTATAGCATTAGTCAAATTTTAATAGAATGTTTATGATAGCTTTAAGTTATTATCTTTAGATAAAACAGCTGAAAAACTGTTCTAGGTTATTATACAATACTTCTATAAAAACAACTAAAAAAATTAGACTTTACACTTTTTTCAGAGACTCCTTAAATATAAAATTTACCATTTTGCCTTTTTGATTTAAAATAGTGTTTAAAATCTTTTAAATCATAGGAAATTGTATGCAATGTATAGACGTTTTTACTGATGGAGCTTGTAAGGGCAACCCTGGACCAGGAGGTTGGGGGGCTTTATTAAGATATAACGATAATGAAAAAACTATATCTGGTGGCGAAAAACATACTTCTAACAACCGTATGGAATTAACTGCATGTATTAAAGCGTTAGAAGCTATAAAATATTCTGCAACTGTAAATTTAACTACTGATTCCACTTATGTTAAAAATGGCATAACTAGCTGGATTAACAATTGGAAAAAAAAGGGCTGGAAAACAGCAAATGGCAAACCAGTTAAAAATCAAGATTTATGGTTACTGCTAGACCAACAAAGCCAAAGACATAATATTAAGTGGCATTGGGTAAAAGGACATAGCGGTCATACAGAAAATGAAATAGTTGATAAACTAGCTACAGATGCAGCTAGTGAATATGCTAACATCTAATAATAATATTATTCCATTAAGGAAGATAGATGAAAAATAAAAAAATAATGTTTTTTCATTCTCATTCAATAAGCAACCATGCTGGGGAAGAAAGGGTCGTTGCCTTATATGCTAACTATTTTATCGATCAGGGATACAAAGTATCTATAGCCCATTTAGGTAAAAAAAATAAATGTTTTTTTAAGTTAAATTCTAGCATTAAACTTATTAAACTACCAAGATCAAGAATATTCTTATTATATCACTTTATAGCAAATGTAATTAAGTATAAACCAGATATCATTATAGCTATAGATCCATTAGCGAATCGTTACGCAGCCCTTGCTAAATATGTATTAAAACAAGTTATTATTATCGGTACGGAGCATTTTTATGCAGGTTATTTTGCTAATAATAGATTTGGCAGAGGTTTTAACTTTTTTAAAAAATATTTTTATAGCCGTTTAGATTCCTTAATAGTATTAACTCAAGAAAGTGCTGACTGGTTAAATGCTAATACTCATTTAACTAATAATGTAGTTATTGCTAACCCATTAGTGTATCCATTACCAATAACTTCAAATAGCTTAATGCCTAATCAATTTATACAAAATAATAACAAAACCTTATTAGCGGTTGGTAGACTAGAACAGCAAAAGGGTTTTGATTTACTAATAGATATGTTTGCAACCATTGCGAATAAATATAATAATTGGCAATTAATTATTCTAGGTGAGGGCACCCAACGCCATGACTTAGAGCAACAAATAGCTAAGTTGAATTTACAGCAACGTGTTTTAATGCCAGGAGTTGTTGGCAATTTACATCATTGGTATAATGCCGCAGATATTTTTGTATTTTCCTCTAGGTTTGAAGGATTTGGATGTGTTCTAGCTGAAGCTATGGCATATGGTTTGCCAGTAGTTAGTTTTGCTTGTAAAACTGGACCAGCTGAGATTATAGAACATGGAGTAAATGGTTTATTAGTTCCAGTAGGAAATACCACCGCTTTTACCCAAGAACTTAGTAGACTAATAGAAGACGAAAAGTTACGTCAACAACTAGCTACAAAAGCTGTAGAAGTAAGAAAGAAATATAGCATAGAGATAATATACAGCCAATGGTTACAACTATTTACTAAATTGGCTAAAAAGTTATAAATTTATTCGCCCTAAAGGTTGTACTATTATTTCTTCAGTAAGTTCTTGATGCGATAACACCGCTAATTCGTATAGTTCTTGCTCTAGCAATTTGCGTACATATCTACGAATATCCATAGCAGTTATTAACACTGGCTTATGTTCTAAATGGCTAATTTTACCAACTGCTTGCTTAGTATTTTCGACAAATTTGTTAGTCGTCATTGGATCTAAAGCTAAATAACTACCTGCTGAAGTTTGTCTAATGCCGTTACGTATAGTGTCTTCTACTTCTTGATCTAACAAATACACGGGCAAAGTATTGCGCCCATTAGAATATTTATAACTTATATAACGTTTTAATGATGAACGTACATATTCAGTAAGCTGGATTACTTCTTTTTCTTTATGCCCCCAAACAACCAATGCTTGTAAAATATTACGTAAGTTACGAATAGAAATATCTTCAGTTACTAATCTTTGGAAAATTTCAGTTATTTTATTTACTGGTAATAGCCGCTGTGCTTCTTTAATTAATTCTCCAAAATTACCTTCCATTTTTTCCAATAAGTAACGAGTTTCTTGAATACCAATAAAATCTTCCGAATATTTTTTCAGTACATGAGCTAAATGGAATGTCATTATTCTAGAGCTATCCATATATTGAATAGATTGTTCTTCTAATTTAGGCTTTAAAGAGTCTTGCGCCCATAAAGAATCTAAATTAGGTAGAAATTCTTCATCGGTTTCATAGTCTATCCCAAGCATATCTAGATGATCTTTAGTTTCACGTATAAATAGATATCCAGGTTTAAAACGACCTTCAGCAACAGGTACTTCTTGCAGTAAAATAGCATAACTATTTTCTTTAATATTCTCATTGAAACGTAAATGAATGCCCGGAAACGGCACCCCTAAATCCATATAAAGGGCTTTGCGTACTTTTACTAGTTCAGCGTTTAATACACTAGGTTTTATTATTTTCTTTATATTTACTGGAACATCGATAACTAAAGGTAAGGTTTGTGAAAATTCTTCTTGTTGATCTAATTTAGTTTGAGCTTGTCTTGGATCATCTGTCGCTGAAGCTGCCATAGCAGGAATTGAGCTATCTGATTGTTCATATTCCGACTGGGCAAACTTTCGAAGAATAAAGAAACCACCTCCGCCAATTACTAAAGATAAGCCTAAAAATATTGCTGTGGGAAACCCAGGAACTATAGCGAAACCTAGTAGTAGAGCACCGGCAACTAACAAGGCTTTAGGTTTATCAGTTAGCTGTGCTCCTATTTCATTACCTAAATCTCGTGATTCTTCATTTGATACCCTAGTAACAATAATACCAGCTGTTATAGAAATAAGTAGAGCCGGTATTTGTGATATTAAACCATCGCCTATGGTTAATACTGCGTATAATGCTAATGCTTCTTTCATTGGCATACCATTACTACTACCAATTGCTATACCAGCAGTAATGTTAACTACAATTATTATAATACCAGCTATTGCGTCGCCTTTAACAAACTTCATGGCACCATCCATGGAACCAAATAATTGCGACTCTTTAGTTACTAAACCACGACGTCTTTGAGCTTCTTCAGCATCGATAGATCCAGCACGTAAATCGGCATCAATACTCATTTGTTTGCCTGGCATTCCATCTAAGGAGAACCGTGCGCTTACCTCAGCAACACGTTCAGAGCCCTTAGTAATAACCAAAAACTGCACTATAGTTATAATAAGAAAGATAACCAAACCAACAACTAAATTACCACCAACAACAAAATTACCAAAGGTATATACAATTTCTCCAGCATCTGCCTGTAATAAAATTAGCCTAGTAGTGGTAATAGATAACGACAGCCTAAACAAAGTGGTAACTAATAATACTCCGGGGAATGAAGAAAATTCAAGCGGTGATTTAAGATAGATAGCTGTCATTAATAGAATAACTGCCATCCCCATATTAAGTGCGATTAAGAAATCTACTAATCCTGTCGGCATTGGCAATACAATAAGCGCGATTATTGCCATTAACAGAATAGCTAAAACTATATCATTTTTTTTACTAAGACTATTTATACCTGCGATCAATGCATTCATGCATAGCTACCCAATGGTTTATAGATGCTGTTTAATTGTTAAGTTGTTTTTACTATTTTGAGCTGACTTCATTTTAAATACAGCATATTTTTTAAGCCACTCCATTTTTTTTCTATCTTCGGAGCTTTTGGCATTAATAAGATATCTGTTCGCTAAATTAATCGCTTCTTTAAAATCTTCTTTTTTTAAATGTAAATAAGCTAGCATTTTATAAGTATCTAAACTAGATTTATCTATTAATTCTAAAGCTTGTAATAATGCTATTGCTTTATCATAGTGGGAATACTCTAAATAATAAGCTGCTTGATTTAGTATCCATGACTCAACAGATTTATGCATATTCCACCTTAAAGCTATCCAGCTAATAAAACATTACGATTTATTGTTAGATAATCTATATCTTCTTTAGCTTTAGATAATATATCTAATGCTGTATTTAGTATTTGTGACTGCTGGCTAGATTTAGGATATCTACTAATTTGCTCCGAAATTAAATTTATAGTTTCATTTGCCATATTGACATGTTCCGATGGTGTTAACACCGTATTATTATTTATGCCAGTAATAAAACTAAGTGTTTTATTTTCATAAGACTTACTAAAACTAAATAGATTCCATATATGTGATTCTACTTTTTTCCCTGGTGTTACAAAGGAATACTTTTGTTTAGGAAAATCTTGTTTAGTTAAATCTATACTAGTGCTAGAATAACCAGAAATTCCAGATTGAAAATAATCAAATGCCATAATAAAAATACTTTTTAAAGTTAATAATAATTTTTCATTAATTTTTTATAATAATCCAACGTTGCTATCTAATAATATAGATGCATCAGGATTTTGCTTGATTACATTGCGATATTTCCTGCGTTTTAATAATTTATTTTGTACAGGAACTGGAAAATCAGTAAATTTAATTATCTCTTTATTGATTAATAAATCAATAACATCCTCTAAAACTCTAATAAAGTCTGCATCTACTGAGCGCATTATATCTTTAGTAGCACTAGGATTATTTTGTAAAAACAGTTGTAATTCTTTATTACCTTCTTGGCATTCTTGCCATTCGTTAGATTTAGGAGATTCACTTATTTTAGTAATTCTCCCTTGGCTATCTCTTAATACGTAAATCATGATCGCCTCATTTTTTATGTTACAAGAAACCTGACTACTAATTATATAAATTATAATGTGTACAAATCACTAATAAGCTAAATTATCAATATAGAAATCGATCGGCTTCTTTGATATATCACTTTAATTAGGTACGAATAAAATAATTTAATTTAAGGAGAACATCTTGATTCCTGTAGTATTTTATATTATTATCAGTTTTTCTATATATTAAAACTATGTATAACGATTACAAAATAAAACTCAAATTAATTATCAAATGTATAATATCATAAGAATAACAATACAAATTATTATAATAACAAGTTTTTACTCTGTCTTTACTTTCGCTAATGAGCATAATAAAAGTTATTCTTGGTCGTTAAATGATAGCAATGGATTAGTCACATATGGTAAGCTACAATTAAATTATTCTACATCTACTAAAATTATAAAAAGTTGTTGCGATCCTGCTATGTCTTTTATTCCTACATCTAGTAAATTATCTTATATCAATAATGATAGAAAGTTTTATAAAATTTGCAGTAACTTAATTATTAATTTTAGTAATAAAAATTTATCTGGTTTGCTTAGATTAAGGATAGAAGGTGTTATTGGAAACCTTTTGTTAATAAATAAATCATATGCTATTTCATCAGTAGCAACCCATGTTTTTTCATTTAAATCTAATAAAAAAATTAAAAGATTTTATAAAGTACTAGTTGGAGATATTAATACATGGCGTTTGATATCTACTGAGTTTAAAATAAAAGGTGATCAAATGCGTAATGCTTCCTTAAACACTATTCCAGATTATGCAAATAAAAATGATTGTTTTATTAGCAAAAAAATTTATTTTACTGAATGCAAAAAAGCTGTTGCAAAACAATTAAATCATCTTGGAGATCGAGACATTACCATTTTAAATCCATTTGCATTAGACGATTTTTCTCAACAATGGATGAAGCAGTATTCTTATATGGGATCAAAACCTATAAATTTTATTATTATTGAAGGTATAACATATAAACCTAAATCAATGAAAATATCATCTAGATGGATAAATAATACAGATGCAAATAATATAATATTTGAATTATCATCTCTTATGCTAGCAACGGAACAACACCCTAAATTACTAGTGCGTATTTTTACAACAAGAGAAGATACTCTTTCTCCTTTCAATGTCATAGGAATTGAAATAGAAGAAGGAGATAATCAATTGTGCATTAATATCGATGATTTTAATTTAATAGATAATATACCACCTCCAGAATATAATTCTGAATATCTTATAGATTTATTTGAATGAAGATTATTTATACCCTCTATTTTTTTTAGGGGTACTAGCTCGATAAGTTTTTCCTATAATCGATCTGTTTGCATACTTGGTTTAATTGTTGCTCAGCAAAATCTAGTCGTTCTGTTACATCTTCCATAGTTGTATGTTCTTGTTTTCTTCTATCAGCATTGGTTGCTAAACTTTGTAAGTTGGCAATAATAGGCTCAAATTTACTTTTAGTTAGGGTTAAATCTAATAAATTCATTTGCTCAATTTCTGGTCTTGGTCCTAATAATTTTAAAGCTTGTTTAGCTGTAGGCCTTTTTTCTGGATCCAATGTCAATAGTTTCGTGAGTATATCTTTCATTTTGTCTGAAACTTCCATTCTAACATTCACAGCTCCATCTTTTTGATAAGGGATACATCCACCAGCTGCCATATTACAAATATCTGCTCTACCAGCTAACAACTGATATGCAAGAACCCCAATACTCCATATATCAGAACTCATATAAAACCTACCAGATTTTACAAGTTCTGGAGCCATATAATATCTATTATGTGCTCTATTAGTAGCTCGAGAATCTGTTAATTTTTTATATTTGATTATACTTCCTGCATCAATTAGTGAAATCTTAGTATTTCCATCTATACAAACATTACCAATAGCAATATCACCGTGAGACCTATTATTTTCATTTAAAGAAACTACCTCCTCAAATATTTGTCTCATTATATGGAATACTACTTTCTCGCTAAGTGTGCCTGCTTGAGGAGTTATATCTGGATTTTCTATTTTTGCTAATAGAGAAATGTTGTTTCTAATATCTTTATTTGTTAGTTTTGTAAGTTTATCGTATTTTTTTCCACCATTTGCTAGAGCATCAAGGCTTATTCCTCTAAAAGGCATGGCTATGCGACTTTCAAATTTTTCACCTATAATCAAACTCACATCATTATGTAACAGAATTTCTTTCTGATGACGCCTTTGCATTTTCTTATTAGTTTTATCTATTATTCCTACTTGGTTATCTTTTAATTTTTGCTTTAATTCTACAGCCTCGATAACCGCTAGCAATTGCTTGTTGTTAGTTTGTTGTTCAGGTTGATGTTCTGCTAAATATGATCTACAAAATGCACCTTTGCCTAAACCAACCTTTTTATTAACGCCTTTAGAATTCAAGTTTGACTGACAATACTCGATATTTTCTGGTTTTATAACTAGAGGGGGTATTTTATCGGTTTCTGCTGTTAAAAAAACATCTAATGGGCTTAATATTTTCGATATTTCATCTATATTAGACTTAACTAATATTTCATCATTTACTGTAGAATTTTCTATTTCTGATTCTAATTCTGATTCTGATTCATCGGATAAGTAAACAATTTCTACTTCAGGTACAAGATGAGCTTCAAGTGAACCACTTTTTAAAACATTCCATGGAATATATCCCATAGCACCCATAGCACTCATAGCACTAGAATTAAATAGGTTAACACTAGCTACGTCAGTTTCTGATCCTTCAATATTTGCTAATTGTGGTGCTTCTTTTATTTCAACATTAGGTAATTCAGACTGTGTTTGGAATACTTCTTCTGTTTTAGTTTCTGTTAATTTAGGATGTGTCTGGGTATCTGCTACTATATCACGATCTTCTTTAGCTGTTTTAGGAATAAAGAGTTCAATTACAAATCTCACAGCATTTATAAAGCAATTTAATACCGATTCAATAGCTTTTTTTATTTTTCTACAACCACTAATTACTATATTACTATTGTCATTTTCTGCTTGAGAAATATAACTTTTTTGAGCTCCACTATTTATGGCTAATTCAGACCCCATACTACTACTCCTTGTATATTATACTTGAATAAGTATGCTATTCTACCAGATTTATGAGATTATTACAATGGAATTTTAAAATACAAACTATAAAGGATAGGTAGATATTGGAAATCTAGTATTGTCATCTACTACGTGTATTGCCATATACGCTAGAATAGAAGGGATAAAAAAAGGAATAATGTCTTTATCATCTTGATTTTCTTTATTTATTAATAAAATATCATGTATACAATCTCTATTATCTGGTTTTATCATAAACTCAATCAATTCATGTTTTAAACAGATTAAGCGTTTTTTTAAAATCATATTGTATTGATTACAATCTTTAATAAATAATCCGCTTAATATGTTAAGCTTTCCTAATAAAAAATCACTATTTTCTTTAGTAAGTTTAGCTATATTAATTTTATTATGTTGTAAATTATTAAATCCATTTATAATCATATTTTTATTTTGTATATTTAAATTTTCATTAATAAAAATTTCATCTAATTTGTTTCTATTAAGGTTATAGTAGAAAAATTTTATATTGATATCATCTATCCCATTTTGCAATAAAATATTATAATGTTTATTTAAATTTTTTTTTATTTCATATGCTAATTTATTATAATTATACTGATATTTAATTTTATTATTTACAATACTTTCTATCTTTGTAGTAATGTAAATTAAACACAAGAGCAATAGAATAGAAAATTGACATACCTCTAAAAAAGGTAAATCCGTACCAATAAGTAATGATAAACAAAAAGCTATAGTAAATAAAATTACATATTTGTTTTTATGGTTAATTATTACTTTTAATATGTGTAATGTATTATATTTAGTACTTTGAAAATATAAAAAATTACTTTCTACACTATATTGCTTAAAAACATTTAATATACTATCTTCTGGTTTAAAGGAGCTAGGTAATTCGTGTATATCTATGATGCTAACTTTAAAATTTTCATCATCTGGCTCTATTACTTCTTTAGTATAAGATGATTCATCAATTTTTATAGCTCTACTACTTAATATTTGATTATTTTCATTTATGTTTGGTAAAGATACTGATTTTTGTAATATTCTTGCTGTATTTGGTTTCTGATTAGAATAGTTGGTTTGTAACTTGTAAGTGCCCATAATCGAGTTTACTATTGGCAAATTCATTTAATACTTTTATCCAAAGAATTGAAAGAAAGAACTTTACTTCAAAAGATCATACAATATGTTATTTTTTTATAAGTATATTTTTTAGTATAACTAATGATGCACAAAAAAAACCAATAACACTACCCGCAATAAAAAATAAAATACACACAAAATACAAACTTAAGTTATCAAAGTGATAATTTAAAAACGTAATATCTATTTTTTGACGGTTTTGCAACATAAAATTGGCAAACAAGATTATTGCAACAATAACACATAAAAGGTATACAATAAATTTTACTTTTTTATATAATTTAGTAAATAATATTAAAAACGATGTTTTTTTATCCATTTAATTATTACCAAGGTGTATCAAAGTTAAGTTTAGATAAAGCTAGTATACAATGAAGCAATAATGATTGAAATTATTAACTTACAATCAAGTAACCTATTACTTATTTTAGAAACGACAGCTATAGATATATCTAAATTCTTAATTAAGTGCATAACTTAAGTTATTAATAAGTACCTTGTGTAATATTATACGCCTTACAATTAAAGATGCTATATTTCATCCGCCTCTGTCTGTTTATCTATAGCAGTTTGATACACTTGTAAAATATCTTCGTCTTGTTTAAATTTATAGTCAATACGATTATATAC
>CAKMZJ010000011.1 GCA_929200395.1 Candidatus Gorgonimonas eunicellae
TATGCCTTATATCCCGTACCTAAAGGAACGGGTTTTACGGCACTTTTTGATAAATCTACCTACCTTAAATTCATACTTTAAAGCATAAATTATATATAAAATTTTATTTTTGTGTATAATTTAGATTTTTTATCTAGGAACACTATTTAAAATATATATGCTTATTTATTTAAATTAAAAATAAAGTTATTACCATAATAACAATTAAAACTCTATATTAAGGCATAAAGTGTATATATTATGTAAAGTTATATTTTTATTGATAGGAAACGTTATGGCACAAAATAATCATGCGCAACTAACTATATTAGGATCAGGACCAGCAGGTTATACGGCTGCTATTTATGCTGCTAGAGCGGCATTAAATCCGGTTTTAATTACAGGTATACAAACAGGCGGACAACTAACTACTACTACAGAAGTTGATAACTGGCCTGGAGATGTTAAAGGATTATTAGGTCCAGATTTAATGGAACGCATGCGTCAGCATGCTTTACGATTCGACACTAAAATAATTCAAGACCATATAGATGTAGTTGATTTTAGTCAAAAGCCATATAAATTAACAGGTTCATATGGAGTTTATACTACAGATGCTCTAATCATAGCAACTGGTGCTAGTGCTAAATATTTAGGGTTGCCATCTGAAGAAGAATTTAAAGGTAAAGGCGTGTCAGCCTGTGCAACTTGCGATGGCTTTTTTTATAAAAATCAAATTGTCGCAGTAGTTGGCGGTGGCAATACCGCTGTAGAAGAAGCACTTTATTTAGCTAATATAGCTAAAGAGGTAATTTTAATTCATAGAAGAGATAGCTTTAGAGCAGAAAAAATATTACAACAAAAGCTCTTTGATAAAGTAAAAGCAGGAAAAATAAAATTACAATTAAATTCAGAACTGCAACAAGTAGTAGGTGATAACATGGGAGTAACTGGAATAATAGTTGCTAATAATCAAGAAAATACCACACATGATTTGAGCGTTTCAGGGGTTTTCATCGCTATAGGACACTCACCAAATACAGGTATTTTTAAAGGTCAACTAGAAATGCAAGATGGCTATATAACTGTTAAAGGTGGCAATAAAGGCGATGCTACATCTACTTCTCAGCCAGGGGTTTTCGCTGCTGGAGATGTTATGGATCATATCTACCGCCAAGCAATTACTTCAGCTGGTACGGGTTGTATGGCAGCATTAGATGCAGAACAGTATTTATCATCATTGTAACATTCACTATAATATAAGATAGTTATTAAGTTAT
This sequence comes from Candidatus Gorgonimonas eunicellae, assembly GCA_929200395.1. Taxonomy (GTDB): domain Bacteria; phylum Pseudomonadota; class Gammaproteobacteria; order Pseudomonadales; family Endozoicomonadaceae; genus CAKMZJ01. The sequence goes on from CAKMZJ010000011.1 coordinate 1,260, forward strand.
AGGGCTATTCTCCGATTAATTTTATCAACATTAGGTTGATAAAATTATAGGGATATCATGGATAAAATTAATAATAATTCAAGTATACAAGAAACACAAACTACAAGAAATAATAATATTGATACAGAAGGGGATTTTAAAGGTAAAAAAACAACAGTGACATCTTCTAATAAAAAGACAAATTCTAGTAGTCTTAAAAAGTTTTCCCCAAAAAGTATTTTTAATAGAAAAACCAGGAAAAATACCACTGAAGAATCACAAAATAGTAGCCAGGTTAAAATATCACCACAACAAAAGAAAAATTTAGCAACAATAGCTAATATTAAGCAGGCAATAACAAAATATCAAGAATTTTGTGAAGATAAAAATGCTAAAATAATTTCAGATGAAACTTTACAATTATTACAAGAAGCACAAAGTGAATGTAATATTACAGATAATGACAAAGCAAAAAGCAAAATAAAAGAACTCTTAACTCGTATTAGTACCGATTTACAATATAATAACATTTCAACTAAAGACTTAAAAGGTTTCAGAAATGAATATGCAAAAGAAGCACAAAAACAACAGAAAAAAGAAAAAGCTTTAAATAAAAATTATAATAACAGCCAAAAAAAACAACAAAAAGAAATCAATACTTTATATAAAAATACTAATTATGGTGAATCTAGTAGTAAATTAAACGACGCAATCTCCAAGAAAAATTCTAATAATAAACACAAAAAAGTAAACACTTCATATAAAGATACTGCTTATAGTAAAGTAGAAGACGCAAGATCCAATAAAGATTATAATAACAGTATAAAAGACTTATTAAATGAAATTATTAATTTCAGGAATGAAGCTGTTAATGAAATTACTACTGAAATTAAACAATTAGATGATCAGATTAGTACTTTAGCTACTCGTAATGATTTTAAATCAAAGAATAAGCTTAATGAGACTATAGAGCATAAAAATAACTTGATAGCTAAGCTAAAAATATACAAGGGTGACACTTAATTTTATGTGTCAGATTTTTATAAACTATAACTCATCTATAACTTTTAACTTAGATATTATATCGATTAAAGAGTAACCTATTCTTTTATAGGTAATCATACGAATATCTAAATTATTTACTTTGTCATTATTTTTAAGTAGCTTTCCTGCAATTGTAGCAGCAATAAAGGCATCCATAGGGTTACCTCCATATATGCCAGATCCTAATAATACCATAGATAAATATTCGGTATTATCTTGTTCAGTAGCAAAAAGCATAGCTTTTTTAAAACAGTTAGCAAGACAAGCAATATACAATATTCTATCATATGTTGCAATATCGCCTTGCATAGGTGCTACAGCATGAATTATCCCTTGTACACCTTGTTCTGCAAGATCTAAAGGGTCTGTAACTATACACTGCCCGAATGCTAATCTTCGTATACCGCCTAGTGTTTGTATAATCTCACCACTGTCATTTTTTACTGCTAAGCTTGGATCATCTTTAAGCCGTTGTTGAAATTGATTTTCTATATCTCTGGTGCCGTAATTTTTTATAGATGCTTGATTATAAATAGCTCCAGTAACTCCTCTGCCGTTAAAACCTTCTGCATTTGCTGCATTCATAATATAGCCTTTATTAAGATTTAACTTTTCCGGATGTTGTATTTCTCCAGCACTAACATGAAAATTTCCTAATTCTACTTTATTATTGGTTAATTCATCTTGTATTTCTTGTTTTTTATTTTTAATTTGTTCGGGTGTTAAACTATTTAATTTAGCTAAAATATCTTTTGCCATACTTTCTATTTGCTCATAATCTTCTAAGCTATCTTTGAGATTTTGTATTTTCTGCTCTTGTGGTAGTTCTTGTATGATTGTACTATTTTGGTTTTCCAAGTTGCTAAGTTTTAATAAATCTTTTATCTTTTGTGTCATTGCCTGTTGTTCATCATTAACTGTTTCTTGTTTTGACCTATTTAAATCAGAAGTAGAAACTGATATTTTATCGTGACTATTGCTTGGTATATTGTTAGATTGTATATCTTGAATCCCTTCATTAATTTGCACTTCGGCACTACTTGATTTTTCAGAGTCATTTGATTCTTTGGTACTATTTGGTTCTTCGGTACTACGTGATTCTTCAGTACTATTTAGTTCTTCAGTACTATCTATCAATTCTGGCATAGCGTATAGGTTGTTTATACCATAATTTGGTAGATCCTTAGTAATATCTTCTACCGAACGCTCTTTAATAAATTTTTCTATAATAAGGTTTGCATTATCTATAATTTGATTGTAATTAAATACAGCGCTACTCACATTATTTAGTCCTTTAACAATAGCTGATCTATTTTCATTATTAAAAATCACTTTAATTAGAGAGCCTTTTTTAAGAGTACCTTCTTTTTCAGCTAATCGAATGCAAGGATCTAATGTTTTTACATAATTTTCTATAAATTGGTCAGCGTTTAGCTTTTCTTCTCCAGTTGCAAGATATGATTCTTCTTCTCCAGTTGTAGGATATAATGGTATTTTTATGATTAATTTGTCGGTTTCGTTATCATTCACTGCATTTAACAGTTGTTGAAAGCTATCTATTGCATGTTGCTGGGTTGCTTCAAGTGTTAACTTTTCTGTAATTTTTGGCTCTAAGTTAGTGTTTGCTTTTTCTGTTGTCGAGTCTAGATAAAACTGCATATTTTTGTTAATATTACTACGAAAATATGTTTTATCGCTCATGTATTCTGCATTTTCAGTAAATACACTAATTTTTCTAGAAAAAATACTAACACAACGATGAAAAAAGTTTACTATTCTATTAATTGTAGTAACTTTAGACTTTAAGTAGTCATCTTTGGTAACCCTGCAAGCTGGTGTTATAGTTGAAATAAAATTCTGAGGTTTATTGGTGTTAAAACTAGTATGCATATCAAAACTCCTTATACGATATAAATATTTAGTTAAAATCACTTTCATTATAGCACTATATACAAGATATTAAAAGTATAATATAGTAGGCAAAATTGCTGTTAAATGTTTATCTATATTGTAGAATCACTATACTTGACTTGGTATTCTTTTAGATTTAGTCTGTAAATCAACTAAGATTAAATAAAATAATAAAACTAGCATGATAAATAATAATAATTTACCAATAGCTTTATATACAACACTAAATTTATCAACTAACAGCGAAAACAATAATCAAAATAATGTAACAATTGATAATTATATTGAAATTCCTGAAAATATAACAAATTTCAAACAACTTTTATGTTGTGAGTCTTTTACAGAAATTAAGCAACAATATATAAAGTATATTAATCAGCTTGCGAATTTATATAATTATTTTACTGAAACACATACTGATGATATTGCTCAGCTAAATAAAGATAAAATAATTAACTCCTCTATAAATAACCTGAGGTTTTACGAACAAAACAAAAATCATTCTAACTATGAAACCTTATTTTATAGCTATAATAATATTAGAAAGTTTCTTTATAATATTATTAATTATCTTGTTAAATATAAAAATGAAGCGGTAATCAACAATGAAACTTCTATTATATGTAGTGAACTGAAAGAATGCTTAGATATTTGTTTAGAAGGCTTTAATGGTAAAATTATAATAATAAACGATTACATAGAATATATTAGTAGCAATGAATTAGATTATAAAATAAAATGTAAGTTAAAGAACTTAATACAAAACAAAATTAGAGAAGCCATTATAGCAAAAAGAAAAGTTATTAATATACATTCGCAAACGGCTTTTTTTAACTTAGTTGCAGCTGATTATAACTTCGATCTTATTGTAGATAGCTATGCTAGCTTGTATGATTTTGAAATTCATGAAGCCTATAAGATAATAAAAAAAATAAAAAATTCGATGTCGCAATTTGATGTTTATACTGAAATAGTAAATGAATTATATAATTTATTTAAAGAATTATTAATTAAAATTAATAAAGCACACTGGTTAAATAATAATAATATTGAAGATTTCACTCAAGAAGATACAGACATATTAAGAAATTTTTTTATCCATCCACTAAATAAATATTTAACTATAACAGATACTCAAGAACAACTTAGTATTAGAGATATAATATGTGAGCAATTAACAAGTTACAGCATACACTTAGCTGACATTAAAGATGTATTACATTTTTTTATTGCTAAAAACCTAAATAAATTTGCTAATGTTATTTCTAATTTTAAAGAGATAACTAATGTAATTGCTGTTATAGAAAGTAACTTAGCTATAATAAACGTTAATAATTGTTATTTTTATATTTTGAAAGACAATCAAGAAAAACTGCCTTTGCAATTACAGCATATACAAAATAGCAATATATTTAAAACAAATGAAACTATTTATACAGCTATTTTTATGCAAGCTTTAGAGCAAACTAAATCTATAGAAGATATTTATAAATTTCTTAATAGCACGAATATAAATAAGTTGTTATTTAATAATAAAAATTTAATAGTTGAATTAAATAATAGTACTAAATATAATAAACATCTTAAAAAAAAAATAACATCTGCAATATTATACACACAAATAAATTACAACAATACGATAAATTATAATTTATGTATGAAATGTATCGAAAAAAATATTTTAACTATAGATATATTAAATAATTTATTAGAACGTCGTATAGATGTTGTTTTTTACTTTTTTTCATTATTAACACTAAATAACTTATATGGATATATCTCTAGTTTAAATTATAATAATATAAAAAAAGTTATTAAGCAGTTGAAATATCACAAGGTTAATTTTTATTTACAAGAAGCATTTTATTTGTTGTTCAAAAACCATAAATGGGAATTACTCGAGCTAATATTAACTTCAGAAGTGAAGTTTACTTTTTTTGATTATTTATCAAAATCTAGGCAGTTAACAGTTTTAAAAATTTTACTTGATAGTAACAAGAAAAATATTAGTAAATATTTTTTATTAGATTATATTACTTTAGGCATTAAAGATAATAACAAAAATAATATACTTCACGTTATAGTTAATAATAACGATGAAGAATTATTATTAAAAATCACTAAACAAATACCTTCATATTTATTAAATATATTAATGTTGAGTAAAAACAACTATGGTTTTACTGTATTAATGTCAGCTGTAGAAAAAAATAATATAAACCTAGTTAAAATATTGATGCCTTTTTGTAATCTACAAATTCTTGGTGCTCAAAGCAAGAAAGGAATGAATGCTCTGATGTTAGCAATAAAAAATAAAAATTTGTTATGTTTTCAAAAATTAGCAAAAACAGCAACTACAAAAATATTAACAGCGGTAAACGAAGATGATGATAATATTCTAATGCTAGCTATTTATAAGAAATGCGATGATATTGTTAATGATATTATCGAAAGACTAAATGATGAAAATATGGATATATTCAAGCAATATTGTTATTATTATGGGGATAATTCTTTAGGGTTGGCTATTATCCATAAAAGCTCGCATCTTGTTAAAATAATTGATAAATCAAATACATCTATATCAATGCATTGTAATAAACATGGATATAATAGCTTCATGCTTGCAGCGACACATGGTATAACGGATGAAGCTCTATTGTTATTATTACAAAAATATAAATTATCTGCTATATACAAGCAAACAATTATTGGCAATAATGCTTTAATGCTAGCTGCTATGCATGGAAATATTAATATGGTTAAGTTTTTGCTTAAATATTATGATAACGAACAAATGCTTAATATAAAAAATCATACTGGCGATACTGCGATGATGATGGCATCTCAAAAAGGAAATTTGCTATGCTTGCAAGAATTACTTAATAAAGCAACTGTTCTAAACTTGCTTGAATGTAATGTAAATGGTCATAATAGTTTAATATTAGCTACGATATGTAATAAGAGTAACTGCATAATTCCTATCATTGAGAAATATGAAAAATTAATACCAACTAATAAAATAAATTATGATATTTGGTATGCTATTCAGCTTGCACTTAAAAATGGAAGGTTGCTATGCTTGCAAAAATTACTTATAAAAGCAAATACAACAATATTAACAATGTCTACTACATATAATTATAATAACTTAATGATCGCAGTTAATAATAATTCATACAAAGGTATGAGTGCCATTTTAAATAAGGCTAATACTAATGAGAAGGAAAAAATGTTAAATCAACAAGACAAGATAAACGGCAATACGGCTATAATGATAGCTACTGCTAAAGGATACGACGCTTGCTTGGTTGATTTATTACAGGTATCCACTCCAGAAATGTTAACTAAAACAAATAATAGAGGCTATAATATCCTTATGCTTGCTGTTAATAAAAAAAATACTAAATGTATGCAAGTCATTATAGAAAAGTCTGATTCAGAGGTGTTAACTGATATATTAAAGCAAAAATCTAATAAAGATGGAAGCAATGCCATAATGATAGCTAGTAGAATAGGAGCTACTGAGTGTTTATCTCTCTTACTGGAACAACTTACTGATAAAACAGTAGATATATTACTAGAAACCGATAAAGTTGGTAAGAGTGCATTAAATAGAGCTATTTTTCATTATAATATTAACTGTGTTAGTATATTAGTAAATAAGATCGAAAAATGTAAAAATTTAATAAAATATGAGCATATATATGAACATGCCATCAGACTAGCAAGCGAAAAAAATCATTTAGAATGTTTAACGTTATTGCTTCAATATTCAACAACCAAAATATTAGCGGCTACAGATGACCAAGACTATAATAGTTTAATGATTGCAACTTCTGAAAATAATTACAAAGCTCTTCCTAAAATTTTAGAAAAATCCAATTCAGATATACTGCTACAAAAATCTAAAAAATATGCTGATACTGCTATTACTATTGCTGCAAAAAATGGATATGTTTCATGTTTAAATCTACTACTTGAAAAAGCAACCCTAGAGGCATTAGCCATTACGAATATAGATGATAATGACTGTTTAATGCTTGCATTTATTAATCATCACTATGACTGTGTACAGATGATTATAGATAAATTAAATGTAATTACTTTCAGGCAAAATAATAGTGGTAATAATGCTATCATGCTTGCTGCTATAAATGGAGTAGTACAGATTTTACAAAGATTACTTGCATCTTCAATAACTACAGAAGTATTAGCAACCATCAATCATGAAGGTGACAACTGCTTAATGCTAGCTATTAAATATAAACATCACCAATGTACGCTAGATATCTTAGAAAAAGCTAATTATGATATGTTACAGCAGAAAAATAATAATGGTTATAATGCTTTAAATTTAGCAAAAAAATATCACAATCATTATTATGACAGAATAGTCGCTAAGAAAAATTATTTTATTGAACTTAACAAGAAGGAAGTTAATAGTATCTACTAATGAGTTATTTTAACATCTAAAGGAGCGGGGCTGATGGTATACCGCTTTTAGATCGTATCTGCTAATACCCAGCTTGCTGTAAAATACTAAAGTTAAAATATTATTTAAACAAGCTTTCATCACTATTACTATATCTGCTACGTGTATACACCTTCAGGTAGCAGGTGTATAATAGTATTTTTGCAAATTTAAACATCGCATCTTGAGCTATAATCTTTATCTAGGATATCTTTTATTTTGCTATTAAATGTTTATCTATATTGTAGAATCACTATACTTGACTTGGTATTCTTTTAGATTTAGTCTGTAAATCAACTAAGATTAAATAAAATAATAAAACTAGCATGATAAATAATAATAATTTACCAATAAATTTATATACAACACTAAACTTATCAACTAACAGCGAAAACAATAATCAAAGTAATGTAAGTGGTGATAATTATGTTGAAATTCCTGAAAATATAACAAATTTCGAACAACTTTTATGTTGTGAATCTTTTATAGAAATTAAGCAGCAATATATAGATTATATTAATCAAATTGCAGATTTATATAATTATTTTATTAAAGCACATACTGATGATATTGCTCAGCTGAATAAAGATAAAATAATTAACTCCTCTATAAACAAGGTGCAATTTTACGAGCAAAACAAAAATTACTCTAAATATGAAATATTATTTTATAGTTATAATAATATTAGGAAATCTCTTTATAATATTATAAGTTATCTTGCTAAATATAAAAATGAAACGGTAATTAACAATGATATTGCTATTGTATGCTCTGAGTTAAAAGAATGCTTAGATATTTGTTTGGACGGTTTTAATGGTAAGATTATTATATTAAACGATTATATAGAATATATTAGTAGCAATGACCTTGATTATAAAATAAAATGTAAGCTAAAGAACTTGATACAAAACAAAATTAGAGAAATTATTATAGAAAAAAGAAAAGTTATTAGTATACATTCGCAAACGGCTTTTTTTAATTTAGTTGCAACTGATTATAACTTAGATCCTATTATAGATAGCTATGCTAATTTGTATGATTATAAAATTCATGAAACCTATAAAATAGTAAAAAAAATAAAAAATACGATGTCGCAATTCAATATTTGTATTGAAATCGTAAATGAGTTATATAGTTTATTTGAAGAATTACTAATTAAAATTAATAAAGAACACTGGTTAAATAATAATACTATTAAAGATTTCACTGAAGAAGATGCAACTAAATTAAAATTTTTTTTTATCCAGCCACTAAATAAATATTTAACTATAACAGATATTCAAGAACAACTTAGCATTAGAGATATAATATGTGAGCAATTAACAAGTTACAGCATATACTTAGCTGACATTAAAGATGTATTACATTTTTTTATTGCTAAAAACCTAAATAAATTTGCTAATATCATTCCTAATTTTAAAGAGATAACTAAGGTGATTGCTGTTATAGAAAATAACTTAGCTATAATAAATGTTAACAATTGTTATTTTTATATTCTGAAAGATAATCAAGAAAAACTACCTTTGCAATTACAGCATATACAAAATAGCAATATATTTAAAATAAATAAAATTATTTATATAGCTGTTTTTATGCAAGCTTTAGAACAAACTAAATCTATAGAAGATATTTATAATTTTCTTAATAGTACGAATATAAACAAACAGTTATTTAATAATAAACATTTAATAGTTGAATTAAATAATAGTACTAAATATAATGAACATCTTAAAAAAAAATTAACATCTGCAATACTATACCCACAAGTAAATCACAATAATAGGATAAACTATAATTTATGTATGAAATGTATCGAAAAAAATATTTTAACTATAGATATATTAAATGATTTATTAGAAAGACGTATAGATGTTGTTTTTTACTTTCTATCATTGTTAACTCTAAATAACTTATATGGATATATCTCTAATTTAAATTATAATAATATAAAAAAAATCATTAAACAGTTGAAACATCACAAGGTTAATTTTTATTTACAAGAAGCATTTTATTTGTTATTTAAAAACCATAAATGGCAATTACTCGGGCTAATATTAACTTCAGATGTGAAGTTTGCTTTTTTTAATTATTTACCAAAAGCTAGGCAGTTATCAGCTTTAAAAATTATATTTAATAATAGCAAAGAAAATATTAGTAATTATTTTTTATTAGATTATATTACTTTAGGTATTAAAGATGATGATAAAAATAATATACTTCATGTTATTGTTAATGGTAATGCTGAAGAATTATTATTATTAGAAATCACCAAACAGATACCTTCATATTTATTAGATATATTACTATTTAGTAAAAATAATTGTGAATTTACTGTATTAATGTTAGCTGTAGTAAAAAATAAGATAAACTTAGTTAAAATATTAATGCCTTATTGTAATCTAAAAATTCTTGGTGCTCAAAGTAATAGTGGATCTAATGCCCTGATGTTAGCAATAAAAAATAAAAATTTATTATGTTTTCAAGAGTTAGCAAAAACAGCAACTACAAAAATATTAACAGCGGTAAACAAAGATGATGATAATATTCTAATGCAGGCTATTATTAAGAAATGTGATGATATTACTAGTGATATTATCGAAAGACTAAATGATGAGAATCTAGCTATATTAAAGCAATATAATAATTATGATCGGAATAATTCTTTAGGGCTAGCTATCATCTACAAAAGCTCGCATCTTGTTAAAATAATTGATAAATCAAATGCGTTAATATTAATGCATCGTAATAAACAAGGATATAATAGCTTAATGCTTGCAGCGACACATGGTATAACGGATGAAGCTCTATTGTTATTATTACAAAAATACAAATTATCTGCTATATATAAGCAGACAGTTAGAGGCGATAATTCTTTAATGCTGGCTGTTATGCATGGAAATGCTAATATTGTTAGTGTTTTGCTTAAGTACTATGATAATGAACAACTACTTAATATAAAAAATCATAATGGCGATACTGCAATGATAATAGCAGTTAAAAAAGGAAATTTGCTATGCTTACAAGAATTACTTAATAAAGCAACTGCTCTAAATTTACTTGAATGTGCTAAAAATGGTCATAATAGTTTAATATTAGCTACGATGCATAATCATAATAACTGCCTAATTCCTATCATTGAAAAATATGAAAAATTAATACCAACTGATAAAATAAATCATGATATTTGGTATGCTATTCAGCATGCAACGATAAAAGGTTATTTATTATGTTTAGAAAAATTACTTATAAAAGCAAATACAACAATATTAACAATGTTGACTGCATCTCATTATAACAATTTGATGATTGCAGTTAGTAATAATTCACACAAATGTATGAATGCCATTTTAAATAAGGCTGACACTAATGAGCAGGAAAAAATATTAAATCAACAAGATCGTATATTTGGTAAAACAGCTATAATGATAGCAGCGAATAAGGGTTATTACACTTGCTTAGTTGATCTATTAAAGGTCTCCACTCCAGAAATGTTAACTAAAACAAATAATAGTGGCTATAATATCCTTATGCTTGCTGTTAATAAAAAAAATACTAAATGTATGCAAGTCATTATAGAAAAGTCTAATTCAGAGGTGTTAGCTGATATATTAAAGCAAAAATCTAATAAAAATGGAAGCAATGCCATAATGATAGCTAGTAAAATGGGATTTACTTGGTGTTTATCTCACTTACTAGAGCAACTTACTGAGAAAACAGGAGAGATATTACTAGAAACCGATAATTTTGGTCATAGCGCATTAATTATGGCTATTTTGCGTAATAAAATTAGCTGTGTTGCCACTTTAGTAAATAAGATTGAAGAATGTAAAAATTTAATAGATTTAAAAAAATATGAGCATATGTATGAATATGCTATAATGATAGCGATTAAAAAAGATTTTTTAGAATGTTTAACGTTATTGCTTCAATACTCAACAATAAAAATGTTAGTAGCTATAAATAATGACGGTTATAATAGTTTAATGCTTGCTACTTCTAAAAATAATTTTAAAGCCGTTTGTCAAATTTTAGAACGATCTAATTCAGATATACAGCTACAAAAATCTAACAAGTATGCTGATACTGCTATTACTATTGCTGCAAAAAATGGATATGTTTCATGCTTAAGTCTACTACTTGAAAAAGCAACTCCAGAGGCAGTAACAGCTACTAATATATATGGTAATGATTGTTTAATGCTTGCATTTATTAATCATCACTATGACTGTGTACAGACGATTATAGATAAATTAAATGTAGTTACTTTCAGGCAAAATGATAGAGGTAATAATGCTATCATGCTTGCTGCTATGAAAGGAGTAGTACGGAGTTTAAGAAGATTATTTGCATCTTCAATAACAACAGAAATATTAGCAACTACCAATCATGCAGGCAACAATTGTTTAATGTTAGCTATTAAATATAGACATCACCAATGTATGTTAGATATTCTAGCAAAAGCTAACTATGATATGTTACAGCAGAAAAATAATGATGGTTATAATGCTCTAGATTTAGCAAAAAAATATCATAATCCTTATTATGACAGAATAGTAGCTAAGAAAAATTATTTTATTGAACTTAACAAAGAATAAATTGATAGTATTAAGTAGTGACTTTATCCCGTACCTAAAGTAGCTAGCTTTATGGTTTTACCGTACTTCTTGATAGCATCAATTACTTAGCTGTGAACTTATTCGAGTATGGTTAGTTATAGGCATTTTGTTACGAGTTGAGGCAAGTTGTTTATTGTTAGTCTCTGCAATAATAGTTCCAGTTCCTTGTTGTTGTATAGCTACAATGGTTCCCCATGGGTTAACTATCATTGAATGTCCCCAAGTTTCACGTACGCCATGGCGTCCCCATTGGTTAGCAGCAAGCACCCAACACTGGGTTTCTATAGCTCTAGCACGCACTAATATATCCCAATGTGCTTCGCCTGTTACTTTAGTAAATGCTGCTGGGATCACTATAATATCAGCTCCTTGCTGACGTAGCAGTTGATATAATTGTGGAAACCTAACATCATAACATATAGATAAACCAATATTTCCAATTGCTGTTTGTACTACTTTAATAGCATTACCCGCAGAAAAAATATCAGACTCTCGATATCTATGATGGGAATCTTCAACTATTGCATCAAATATATGTAATTTATGATAATAATCAACAAGCTTGCCGTTATCATTGAATACTAAGCATGTGGCTGATAAACCACCGTCTGCGTTTTTAATTGGAAACGAGCCTATAATTAACCAAAGTCGATACTCTAAAGCCAGATTAGCTAGCTGGTTTTGTAGTTTGCCATTTCCTAGTGGTTCAGCATAATTTTGATAATCTTCTTTTGTTCCAAAGACAATGCTATTTTCAGGCGTCAAGGCTAATTTTGTTTGTTGCAAGTTTAGATATTTTAATTGTAATTGTAATTGTTGTATATTTGCTTCAGGATTAGCTCCCGAGTTCATTTGAACAATTCCAACTTTACTCATATGCCATCCTTATAGTTTATTGCTTACATGTTTTACTTTATTGCATTAATGCTACATTATTAACTAGTAAATTAATAGAAACAAATTTTACTATACCGCTTGTTTAAGTAATTTAAGGTTATTATATTAACAAACTAAGTGCATGCTTATAAAATATCTTGAACTGTTTATAAGTATGAATGTCTAATCATTTGGAAAAAACTGATAGTACTTTTACTGTGTGGTTATTTCCAAATTTTAGCATTTATTTAACAAGTATAAATAAAAATAAGTTATAAATTTACTATTTAAGGGTAAATAAAAAATGTATCCAGTACAAAATAACCAGCCTATGGTTTTAAATAACAACTTTATTACAAATACGTCAAAAAGTAATAGCAATAAGAATATCGAGACAATAAAGGAGGCTTTAAAACGTGGATTATTTATATTAGATAATCACAGTCATTTAAAAGAAAATATAATCGCAAGCCATAAAAAAAATATAGCTAATTTAGTAAAATTACTAGATAGCAATAAAATTATCCATTCAGATATAACTATTACTGAAAATTATGCTAATTGTGATAAAATTCCTGAAGATAGGTATGTCGATGAGTTAATCACCTCTGGTTATAATATATATTATAAGCATAAAGAGTTAATAAAAATAATATTTATTGAGGAGAAATCTTATCATATAGGTGAAAATGGCTACTCAATTATGTCGGACTTTTCTATAGAGTGTTATGAGGAATTTCACAATCTATGTTCAGAGGCAGGAATAACAGGATCTTCTAGACCTTTAATTTCTAAAGATCTAGATCTTGATTTAGAAAAAACTGAACTCCTCAGAAAAACTAAACAGCAACATACTAAAGATTTTGATGAAGAATTTCCTCAAAGAGGTGAAGAAGTTACTGAAAACGTAGTTCGTCCAAGGTTAGTTAGAAAAGATTATAGTCATGATGTTAATCCAGTAATACCAAGTACAACTACAGGAAATAACGCTTGTAATTTTATAAAAAAGCCCGTTATTACAGATAGACCATTTAGAACTACAGAAAATCCTTTTACTCCAACTACAAGGAATCCTTTTGCTCCAACTACAAGGAATCCTTTTGCTCCAACTACAAGGAATCCTTTTGCTGCTACAAGGTCACCTATGGATAGAGTTTCAGTACCAGACAGATTCTCAATGGCAACTAGAATACAACCTCAGACTCGTGATAATCACAGACATCCAAATATGTCAACTAAGCATAGACCTTTTATAGGAGACCCTAGATCAACAGAATTTTCATTTCCTGGTATCAACCATAACTGGTAATTTTTAAAATAAATTATTACACTTATTAAATACACAGAGGTAGTAGTTAAAAATTCTAGACCTTAGTTGTCTTCTGTCTGGAAGATAACTCATCATGATTTACTACTACAACTGTGAAACGACCATTGATTATTTGTGGTGATTTAGGATCTAATTCATTAAGTAAACAATAGTTTTCTTCACTATAATTAAAAAATTGTTCAATATTTGATCGGTTTTAATCGTGATTAGCTTTACCAACTGTTTAAATACTTCTAACAGTAGTTAAAAATTCAACCAAGTCAGGCTCAAAAGCTGTAGCTTGAAGTTTTTCTAATTTCTCTGAAAAACCAATTTCTTCCATAACCTTTACAACTATTTTAAGATAATCCTCTACACTATTTTAAATAAGGCTAACACTAATGAGCAGGAAAAAAGTTAAATTACAATAAGTTAATTTTGAACTTTTATTTTAGTTCTATCTCTATCAGTATAATAGTTAAAACTAAGCTAATAAATAATGTTTTTACAAAATTATCTTATAGAGAGTAACAATGCAAGCTGTAAATAATAACACTACATTCAATTACAATAACGCTGATATCAACTCGAAAGTATCGCACGATCGCAAAATAAGTAATCAATTACCAATATTGCAGTTATCACCAACTATAGATTTAAAAACTGTAAATATTAGTCATATACCTTTTAATATAGAAGAATATAAACTTATCATGCATTTTAAAAATGGAGGCGATATTACGAGTTTAAGTGATAAACAACTAACAATACTATCAAAGTTGTATATTTTTTCTCAAGAAGATTTTATAGCTCTAGATAGCAGATATTCTTTTCTTACACAACTTCAACACCAAAGGAAAATTGATTTTTGTCGTAGTCCAGAAATGATAAAAAAAATGCCTCTTACATGCTTACAAATATTTAACAGTGGTGATTATTCATTTATACAATATATTTCTAAAGATGATCAAACTCAACAAATGTGCGATTTAGCTTTTAATTATTACAGTGGTTTTTTTGAATACTTTAACGATAAGTTTAAAAATATTAAGATGTGTATAAATTATATTAAAAATTCTTGTAATATAGATATTTCATTAATACCTAAAAAGCTACGTACAAACAAACAATTATATGAATGTATTATCGCAAGAATTAAAAATGAAGCTAATAACTTAGTAGAAGGCAATAAAGTAAATCAAAAAAATATTCGTGGTATAGAATTACTACCTACAAAAATATTAAAAGAAAATCCCGAACTTATTTTAGTAGCTTGTATTGTTGATACTTCAGCTATTGCAAAATTCTTACCTGAACTTATTACTGAAGAAATTATTATAAATCTGGTAACTGTGTTAATTGATGATACATCAATAAAATACTTAGATATAAATTCTCCATTAGCTCAGATTAAACAGTTTTACTATTCAGAAAAAGAAAGCATTTCTCTTATAGGTAGATATTTTGAAAAATACAACTCAAAATTACAACAGCTTATTGAAAAAAAGTTAGATATTAGCAACAAACAAGTGCCATCATCACAAAAAACAACTGTTAACTATAAAAATAGTTTAGATTATAGAGACCTAGAAGAAAACCTTAAAGCAGATGAACAAATCATTATAAATTTATTAAAAGATAACATAAGAAATATTTATTTTGTAGATAGCAAGCATTTAACTAAAAAAATATGCCAAGAAGTTTTTAATAATCTTCCTATCGAGCGATCCACAACCTGTGGACGGATTGAATATCGTAAAATTATTGAAAACAAGTGTGATTTTATTCTTGAAATACCTATTGACTTCAGAACTGTAGAAATGTGGTTTTATCTTTGCACTCGTAGAGATAGAGGCTATATAAGCGAAATACCAGAAAAAATATTTACGAAAAAATTATTAGTAAAATTTATTGATGAGTATATACAATGGAATAATAGCTTTGATATAAAATTTTTAGAAATTCTATTTGCACTGAAATTTTTTGATGACAACATGAAAGCTAAAATATTAGCTAACAGCTTACAAGTTGCTAGTAGATTTTCTACAGTTGTATTCGCAATATTAAAATCCACTAAAATTCCTAATGCATTTAAAAATGATTTCTTGCAACATATAACTACAGGAAATTTTTACTTTCCAGTAGTTAAACCAAAAGAGTTATATAGCAGAATTAATCCGTTGCAATCAGCTATATCTGCCCCTTTCGTTACTGAATTGTTGTCATCTTGTTACAAATTTAATAATCCATATAAATTTAATTTATCTGATGTAGCCCAAGAGCTAGATGCATATATACAAAATTCAAAACAAAAGACACTTCCTATCAATAATGCTATAGAAGTATTTGCAGGTGCAGAGGTACGTGGTGGTAGAACAATACAGGTAAATATATCTGCTTCAATAGCAAAATTCTATAAATTTAGAAAATCTAACGAATCATTAGAAAGTTTTACCGCTGAAGCATATTTTTTAGAGTTCCTTGAAAAAACAGAGAATGGAAGACGCTTAAAACAACAACTTAAAAGTGATATTCCTATAATAAATAAACTAGTAAGCATGCCAATTACACAGCTTCCTAGATGTGCTTTTCATTGTGAAGACGAACCAGAAGTATACACAAACTCTCAAGGAGTAAAGTGTGCAGATGTAATAGTATTTTCTTGTTCCAAAGATTATTTAGAATATGCTCATAAAAAAGATATAAACAATCCTCAAAATATATTTTTTAAACCTGAACAAGGTCTCCTAAATGCATGCCACGATTTAGGAGTGTTTATGTCGTATGGTATATATTATACTAATACTTTACCAGCTTATCATCTAGGCAAATATGATCGCAACTGGACTGCTTTACATATGTTATTAAGAAGATTATCTTGCAAACCAATTAGATCCTTTTTTGATTTAAATGAAAGAAATGATTTTAATATGGTTGGGAAAATGGAAAGCTGGGATTCTACAGCAACTGAAAGACCAGATTATGGCTACACAGGGTTACGCGATTTTGGCGACTTTGAATTATTTGGTAACATAAGCAGTACTTTAGAGAGAGCAGGATGCCAACAGTTAAAGCTTTTTTCTAATATTACACAAAAAATACTTGCAGCCAATACAGTGTCTGAATGTCTATTAGCTGCTATATTATTGTATGCAAGATTACACAAACAATCGTCTAATTACCATTATAAAAATATAGAAGCTAAAAAAAATATGGCAGATTTTATTGAAAGTATTTTCTCTAATTTTTTATTAGGAATAACTCAAGGTAAAACTAGCAATATACAAGAGTTTATGGAATTATCTAGTGCTGATTACACACAATGGTTAGAACGTACAGTAACTGAAATTCTTTATTGGACAGCTAGCCAACCAACAGTAGAAGAGGTAAAAGAAGCTAATATAAAATTTAATGACACACAAACAAATATAACTGATTGTTTTTCTACCCATATAAACCAAGGTAAATTACCATCGAAATTGTATGATGAAATAAATATAGATAAAAATATAAAATATCCTAAACAATTTACAAACTTAGTAGGCGAAAAGCTCTATAATCACTTAGGAATGACTAATGGAACTTTTCCTTTATTAGCATTACTAAACTTTTTATTTTTATTTAACAGTCGTATAAATAAAAATAATTTATAAAGGTAAATAAAAAAATAGGTAGACTTGGTTGCTCAAGTACTCCAGAATTTTCAGTTCCTAATATCAACATCAACAGATAATAAAATTCATGTATTATTAACAGATATACACAGAGGTAGTAGTTAAAATTTCTAGACCTCAGTTGTCTTCTGTGTGGAAGATAAGTCATCATGATTTACTACTACAACAGTGAAGCGACCATTAGTTATTTTTGGAGATTTATGCTCTGATTTATTAAGTAAAGAATCATTTTCTTCACTATGATTAAAAAGTTGATCAATATTCGATCGATTTGGATGATGATTAGTTTTACCAACTGTTGTTATAATATTTCGAAAAGTATTTAAAATATCAACCAAGTCAGGTTCAAAGTCTGTAGCTTGAAATTTTTCTAATTTCTCTGAAAAACCAGTTTTTTCTATAGCCTTTACGACTATTTTAAGATAATCTTCTACACTGTCAACTTGGTTCAGTTGGTTAAAAATAGAATCTTGAAACTGACTACGTAAATTAGAAAGTTGGTTACTTTGTAAAACACTTTTTATAGCTTTACGATTAAACTCACCTACACGAGGTTCCCATATAATACCCTTACCAGTATCACAAGTTGATAGAAAAACGTATAGTGCTCCTACTTTTTTTGCTATTTCAGTTGTAATGCTTGTTGATAACGAAGATGCTGTCGTGCTATTAATAGTTTGTGCAGGTGGAGAGCTAGGCGTTAAAAATTTAGAGGTGGCTTTTTTAATTATATTATTTTTAGGTGCATATGGATCTGCCATAGAAAACAGGGCAGTAAATGCAGTAACTAGGTAGCGAAAAATTAAGTAACCTTTAAAAGATTGTAACTCTTGTTTTAGTTGGCGATGCTCGCAACGGTGAATATCAACAAACATCCAAGTAGTAACGGAAATAGATGCACAAACACTGGATAAAACCAGAATTCGATTAGCTTCTTTAAGTCCTTCACTTGAAGCAGTTAATAGGTTGCTAACTAATGACCTCAAAGAATGGGTTAAAAAATTAGTGTCTCCGCCACTATAGCCAAATAAATTTTTGCATATATTAGGAATGCAATAAGGCAGAACGATACTAGTGCTACCTAAAAGTAAACCAGGCAATAATATAAGAGGAGCAAATAATTTAAGTTTTTCAGCATTAAAGTGCCCTTTATTTGCTTCTTTTGCTCGAAGGACAAGAGCTTCAGCAAACAAGGTACTAAACATAATATTACCAGCTTGAAATATAGGAATATATGGAGGTATATTTATAAGTGAAAGTACACTACCACCGAGAGATGTCGCATCTTTAAGTGTATTAAGCAAAATACTTGACCACATTAAAGGCTTAGAGCCATGAGGGTTGTTTTTTCCAGAGCGATATATCCTAATTGAATTCATTAAAGAGCCATGTGTTATGGCAATAGAGCAATAAACAGCCATAATTGTGCCAATGATATTTTCATTAGGAAAATTATTGGAAACATAGCCTTCGGCAGTTGAATTAGCTATGGTCATTGCCCAATAAACCATATGCAACATAAGCATAGCTGTAGGGCTTAACATTTTATCAATAATATGCGAACAAGATGTGCGCCAAATTGGTTTATCTACCGATGCTATGTTTTCCAAAGAAATATCAATGTTTTCATATAAATCAGTATCGATTGTGAGTCTACCAATAGTTAGACAATAAATTAGCAACAGCTCTTCTAGTTGATTAAATTCTTCAATGCTAACATGAATGTCATTATTATTTATAGACTGACGAATATTATTGAGTATTACTGGGCGAAGAAAATTTAATAGTTCGTTATTAGAAGAAAAGCTACTTATTATATTTTTAAAGCTAACTCTAGCAATTAACCAATCAATTATTTCTTTAACAGATTTATAATTATTGTCTTCTACCAAACTTAATAAAGCATTAAGCTCTAGTATTATTCTGTCGCACAAATTATCTACTGGATTGCTTCTGTTTTTTAGTGAGGTAGTAATAAATTCATAGATAGTTCCGATTTCAATATTTTGATTCGATAGATTTTTAACTCCAAATATCCCTATATTTATCAGATCATGTATGATGCTGTTGATTTTATTTTGCAGAAATATTTTTTTTGATTCACTTGATATTATAAACTGTCTAGTTGCTGGAGTTATACATTCTTCAACAGTAGCTAACGATTCCATGGATTGTGCAGTCACAGCTGAATAATCTGATTTTTGTTGCATTGTCGAGGTTGTAGCTATATTGGTTTCAGTATCATCAAACATGATGCTACCAACTGGAGTCAACGGCATTCCAGAAATCCATTCAGAAGAATTCATTACTTTATTGTTATCTTCTGTTAAATTAGCAATATTAACACTAGAAATATTGCGATTTGTAATAACTGGATGTTCTTCTGGAGGCTTCAATATTTGAGAACTATGTTGTTTAGAATATACTTGACTAGTATGTGTTGATTGTTGGAATTGTGAAGTATCTATACCTCTAAAATCTGAAATAGAATGTCTATGATTTCCATGTTTTTTAATATTTTCTGTAGATTGTATATTTACATTAAGTGATTTTAAATTGGGTATGCTAGAATAGATAGCAGAAGTTACTTCAGACATTATTTACCTTATTTATTTTATAGAGTTATTCGCATAGTTAGATTTTATTTGTTTATAGAGTTATGAAATTACAGAAAAGTTCATTACAAAAAAGCAAAGAAAAATATGGATTAATTGCTTGCTTATCTTGCTAAAGTTATTATTTTCGAGTAAAAGGGTATTAATTTAATAACTAACTTTTCTTAATATTAAAATAGCTTACAAACATGAAAATTATTAACTGTAAATTTAGCAAAGAACAGTACCCAGTATTTATTGGGGATACAGTTTTAACTGATGCATCAATATGGAAACCATATTTGAAAAATAATGAAATAGTAATTATTACTTGTAAGCAAGTAGCTAGTTTATATTTAACAACACTACAAAAAACGCTATCTGATTATCACCCCGAAGTTATCGTCTTAGATAATGGTGAGCAAGTAAAAACATTAGAGCAGTTTAATCATATAATTAATACTTTATTAGTAGCTAAACATGGGCGTAAAACAACTTTAATTGCTTTAGGCGGTGGCAGTATAGGTGACTTAGTTGGTTTTGTAGCATCTTGCTTTTTACGTGGCGTTGATTTGATTCAAGTACCTACAACATTATTAGCACAAGTGGATTCTTCTATGGGTGGCAAAAATGGAGTTAATAATGCGTATGGAAAAAATTTAATTGGAACATTTTACCACCCTAAAGCAGTGTTTATAAACCCCAACACTATTGCAACTCTTAGTCACCGAGATTTTGCTTCAGGATTAGCAGAAGTAGTAAAATATAGTTTGATTTATGATAGTGATTTTTATAATTGGCTAGCAGAAAATATTAAGTTAATAAATCAGCAACATCAATTAATAATACAAGAAATGATTTATCGAACTATAAAAATTAAATTAGCAATAGTATTAGAAGATGAATATGACAACAATAAAAGAGCAATTTGTAACTTCGGTCATAGCTTTGGACATGCTATTGAACGTTTTTTTGACTATAAAAAATATTTACATGGTGAAGCTGTTGCTATTGGAATGGCTATTGCTAGTAAAATATCTTATCAATTAGAATCTTTAACTATAGCAGAAGTAAACAGGTTATTAACTTTATTGCAACAATTAAACTTACCTACTGATTTACCTAAAGAAATAACTATTAATAAACTAGTTGAACTAATGAAAACTGATAAAAAGAATCAATATGGTAACTTCAATATAGTAATATTAAGTAATATGGGGGAAGCTAGCTTATGGAATAACGTAACAGCAACAACACTAAAAAATCATCTTAATCAATTCTTATAACTAACTTAAGCTACGAATTTAAAATTATTTGTTAATCTATAACATAAAAAACTGAACTACCCACAAATATATGCCTATGTAAAACTAGGTAATATTTAAAATAAATATTACTGTTTTAAGGTTAGCAATATATTTCATATTTGAATATACATTTTTATATAGCTTAGTAAAAAATTCTAATAATTAATTAAATGGAGATATATTATGCTGTATTTTTATATGACAACTGATATAAATAAAATAGCTAAAATTAAAGATAAACAAGATACCACACCTTGCATTAAAAAACCTGTTGGGGCATTTCTCGGAACATGTGCTGCTATAAGTTCCTATATAGTAGGGGTACCATTAGTAAGTTCTGTTTGTTATGTATACTCAGCTAACAAATTTGGTAATGCAATTGATAAATGTCTAGAATCAAGAACAGTTAAGCCAGAAAAAGCAAAAATTTTACAAATGGAAGCATGTCAAGATATTTTAGAAGCAGCAGGTGTTAGCATAGCTAACAGTTTAGTACCAAAAAATAGTTCTTGTATTACTAGGTTAGGATATTGTTATATAGGTGATTCTGTAGGTAATTCATTTAGCGATATTATAAAAAAATATTCAATACATGAAATTAAAGAAAGTAATAGTTAATCCCAAAGCGGTGATGTTCACAAATCCGTGTGATGTATTAAAACATATAATACGGATTTATGAACACCCTCACTAAATTAGACTGTCTTAGAGCATTTTAGTATAACTTATATTATTGTTCTATTTTCAATTATTTTAGTAAGTTGTTTTAAATGCTGTTCTAAAATTTTTTGTTCTCTATTATAAGATAGTGCGGATTTATCTTTACTGCAATCGATAATATCTAATGCTTCATCGTTGTTTAATTCGTTATTGGTTTGTAATAGAAGATCTTTGTTTTTTTTTAAGTTAACTAATCTTTTCATTGTTATTTGTTTTTCAAACTCTAATTCTAAATTACTAAGACCAGATAATCTTTGGGGTGATATAATATTAAGAGCTTGCTCTAATGATAATCTATCTTCAGGTTTTTCTGCTAGCATTCCTAAAACTATTTGCTTTAAATCGTTTGGGATATCAGTTTTATTGGTAAATTCGTGGATAGCCTTGTTATATCTTCGATAATTAAAGCAAAAATTATTATTTTTAAACTCATCAACAAAGATAATTTCTTTTTTTAACATAATGTATAATAGTGTTAAACCTATGCAATAAATATCTAAACATTTACCATTTACATATTTCTCTGTTCCAAACATTTCTGGAGGTAAAAACACACAAGTACCAAGAAAGTTTTCAGCATTAATTTGATCGTTACTATCCATAGGAATTACAGAACCGAAATCTATTATTGTAACCTCTCCTAGCTGATTAACTAATATATTAGAGCTTTTTATATCACCATGAATACATTTAGCTTTATTATGAAATATTGACACCTTCTCGATTATTTGACGTGTTATTATTCGTGTTAAATCATAGCAGAAATTTTGTTGTGCTATGATTTCACCACTAGAAATATCTATATAAGAATTATTATTTAATGGCTTATAATCGATATAACCTTCTAATATATTACCCTTATATTCAGACACTAGTTGTATTATCATATTGTTATGATCTATAAATAACTTAGCAGGCACACCCATGAGAATATTATACTCTAACTCTTCTTTAGCGTATTTGACATACTTATTAAAATGCCGGTGATCATCATCATTAAGCAGAAATTCTTTAGTAATACCCAGCTTAGATACAGATAATATATAGTGTTTACATTTTTTTTTGCTTATAGGAACACGAAAAAGTTGATTGGACTGTTTTCCTTTTGTAATACTGTTATTATCTAATTTAGAAACCATATAAACTGCACCGTTACCTCCTATACCTAAGCAATATACACTATCTTTATCCTCTTGATCTTTTATATGATATAATTTCTTGATATTGTCGCTGCTAATACGTTTATTGGTGATATTTTTTAAAATAATATTTTTTTTAGCCGGAGCAGTAATAGTAATATTTTTATTATATGTTTTTTTTATATTATCATACGGGCTAAGTTTTTTAGGTGCTGGTAATATACTATTGTCATTATTTAATTTATTATTAATTGTGGTAAACATCATAAAAACTCATTTAAAAGTTATATAAAAAATAAAACAAGTAGAATTTTAGCTATACTGTAGCTAGCTCTAATATTATAATTAAAATTTATCTATTAAAACATAAATTTTAGTTGTAATATTAAACACATTTAAAGATAATAGTATATCATTCGATATCGCCTAAAATACATGTTTTTACTGATGTTGCTGTTTCTTATTTAAAATTACTATTAATAAGCACTCATAAAGTTTAAAAACTAATTTTTTTATTTAGGTATAAGGCGTATATACTTTAAATTATATAAATATCATATTTTTTTTTAGAGATGAAAGCATGAAAAAATTTATCGCTCCTCTATCAGGGCTTTTTATATTTTCATTAGCTAGTGGCTATTTAATGACGTTAATCCCACTGCAACAACATGAAATTATAAAGGCAAGTCAAAATTTAATTGGGCTAACTGCTTCTGCTTTCTATTTTGGCTTATTAATAGCATCTTTTAATGTAGAAACCATAGTAACTAGAATAGGCCATATAAGATCATTTGCTGGTTTTATGGCTATATTGTGTTCATCAACTTTAGCACTAGGATTAAGTGAAAATCAAATTATCTGGATATTATTACGCTTTATAGCCGGCATGGCTACTGCTGGAGCATATGTAGTTATAGAATCTTGGTTATTAGTAAGTAGTAGTCCTAAAACGCGTGGAAGAGTAGTTTCTATTTATATGATATCTTTATATGGTGCTCAGGCTATAGGTCAAATATTTATTGGTATATTTCCAAAAGATTCATTGACTCCTTTAATACTAATTGGTATTTTATTAGCTATTTCTATTTGTCCTCCTGTAATGTCTAGGCTACCACATCCAGAAATAGAATCGCCATCTAAATTAAATTTATTTAAACTTTTTAAGCTAACACCTTCAGGATTTTTAGGCTGCTTTATTGCAGGCGTTGTACTTGGTGCGTTTTATGGGTTGTTACCAATTTATTCTGCCAATGTGTTGCATCATTCAGATGAGAAGTTGTCATGGTTTATGACTTTTGCCTTATTTGGTGGCATGTTATTACAGTTTCCTGTTGGCTATTTATCTGATTACTTAGATAGACGTAAAGTATTAATAGGAATTAGCATATTAGGATGCTGTTTATGTACCATGATGATGTTATATAACTCAACTCATACTACACAGCTTGCTTTAATTTTCTTTATTGGTGGCACTGCTTTTACGCTTTATCCTGTTGCTATAAGCCATGCTTCTGATCATTTAAGTGCTAATGATATCGTAGCTGGAGCGCAAGCATTATTATTATCTTATAGTTTTGGCTCTTGTATTGGTCCTCTTATTGCATCTAGATTAATGGATTACTCGGATCAAGGGTTAATGATATTTTTTATTGCCTCTATGGGTTTTTTATCACTGTTCTTTATTGCAAGGTTGTTTTATCGACCACTTATTTACACTTCAGAAGAACAATCTTTTGTGCCATTGCCACGTACTACACCTGTAGTATCACAAATAGATTCACGTGTACAAGATACTGAAAGCATGCAATAATCAAATACTAGCTTGAAGATAATTAAAGCTTTAAAATTTATGGAATATAATAATGCAATCAGTAATTGCTTTTACAAAAATGCATGGACTAGGAAATGATTTTTGTATAATAGATGCAACTCAGCAGCAGTTATTAACATTAAACACAAATACTATATGTCATTTAGCAAACCGTCATTTGGGAATTGGTTTTGATCAGCTGTTAATCATACGCAAAAAAAACCTAGATGAATCTAATTTTATTATTGAAATATTTAATGCAGATGGTTCGACAGCATTGCAATGTGGTAACGGTTTAAGATGTTTAGCAAGATATATATATGAAAATAAATTAATTTCTGTAAAAAAGTTTATATTAACAGTAGCTACAAATAGCTATATGGTTGATATTGATGATTGTCATAATATTGAAGTTGATATGGGATCTGCAGTAATATTAAATAATCAATTGCAACCAGTAACTGTAACTTCAAACATACAAACACAAATAGACATAGAAAATCAAACTATAGCAACTATTTTGATATCCACGGGTAATCATCATGCAGTTACTATAGTTCCAGAGTTATATACAGCAAATATAAATAAATTAGCTAAATTGTTAGCATCGAAACTACCTTTTGTTGATGGCTGTAATCTATGTTTTGCTGAAATAGTTAATCGTAATCGAATTAAATTACGTGTATTTGAAAGAGGAGCAGGTGAAACTTTAGCCTGTGGTAGTGGTGCATGTGCTACTGTAGCTGCTTTAAGAGCTTCAGGAATACTCAATAATAAAGTTCAGGTTGATTTTAAATATGGATCTTTAGATATTTGTTGTAATAACATTAAAGAAAATATAAAAATGAGAGGAACTGCAAGTTTTGTGTTTAATGGTAAGATTACAATATAACTTCATCTAAAGTATCAAAAATTAGCTGTTAAATTCAACATAGCCCTTGTTTCATTCAATATCTTTATGCTTACCACCTTTGTTTTTCAAGTAGAGGGTTATATGGAAGAAGTAAGTATTGTGTGGTTATCTATAAATCAAACATTACACTGCTAAGTTAATTAAATTTTATTTAATGATAATTTTATGATATATTCCCTCCTTCATATCTATATATTCAATAAAAGGTTTTAAGTTTTTATTAAAAAGGATGTTTAATAATGCCGTTTCTTTATACTACAGCTTCCCAAGCTATTCCAAGCGTAAATAGTACTAATCAGTTAACGTTAGATAATAATACTCCTTATGCACAGGCACAAAGTACTAGCAGTGGTGGTAGAACAGTAAAGAAAGTTGCAAGTAAAAGTAATATTTCATGTTGCTTTTGTGATGCAACATTTGCAAAACTAGAAACAAGAAAAGAACATACAAAAATCAAACATAAACAACAATTTGATGAAGTATTGATGTCTAATAAAAGACTAATGATTAGCTATGTAACAGATGCGCTATCTAAAATTAGCAACCCTAAGGCACTAGCATCATATAATAAGTTACTTGACGAAATAAAAGGTCTTTCATTTGAACGTATGTATGCGATATTTATGCAGCATACTTCAGAAAATAAATTTGACCCTAATGGTTTAAGTGTGTTTATGAATAAGCTGACACTTTTTACGGAAGAAGTTGCTAAAATGCCTTATTATAAAGCCAATATGAAAGTTGAACTTGATACTCTTGCTTGTTCTAGTTTTGTAGGTCAGCAACGTTATCATGGCTTAAAGGTATACAGTATTATCTATTTTATGCAACAAACAGATGAACAAATAAAAAAAACTGCACAAAATAAAGAAACATGTTATTTTTTAGTTAAAGGCGATTACCCAAAAAAAGATAGCCAAGCTATTTTTGACAATAAACTACAGGAAAATTTAGATAAATTTACACATGATGATTTTGAAGATGCATATCCAAATATTTTAGATAAGATTAAAAAAATTTGTAAACAGAAAAAAATTTTTTTCGAGAAGAATTTTAAATTTATTCTAAATTATATTCTATTTACTGAAGACTTATCTATAGCGCAAGGAAAGGAAATTTTAGAAAAAATTATATCTTTTTTAACTTGTATTGATGATCAAAATCAGTATATGGATACCTCGATGCTTTTTTTGCTATTTGGTTTTTATGAGTCTACAGATCCTAAAACATTATCATCTATAATTAAGTTTAAACCTCAAGTCCTAGAGCAAATTGCCAAAAAACCACAATTATTAGAGTATGCAAAACAATTTGAAGGTGAAGTATATTATATTATAGAAAAACACCTTGAAGATGAAAATAAGGCTGCAAAATCACAAACTGCTCATAATAATAAGGTAACTAACTTCACTCCAGAAACTGTTATAGATCTAACTCGAGAATTAGTTGAAGTAGAGCAACAAGGTTGTAATGTTGAAAACTCTGTAGCATCAGTTGAAATTACAAATCCAGTAGCAGTTGCAGCAGGTCGACAAGTTCGTAATATTGAAAATTTAGAATCTTCAATTGAAAGTAAGCGATTACATAACCTTGCTATAACAAAACAAATTGAAGAAGTTATTAATAATTGTCATCAAGATAAAGCAAATATATTAGGTGATCTTAATGTAACTATATGTTCTACCTGTATTCAAAAAAATATTTCTATGAAAGACGGATTATTAGATATATTTAGAACTTTGTCTAAAAAATATATAAGTTGTAAAGATGCAGAAAGTATATCAACCAAATTAAAAGCAGTAGTTAAAAATTTACCGGATAATATTAAAATTGAAAACACCGATTTTTTAAATATTATATGCGGTAATGGAGGAACAGGTTATATAAATGGTTTATTAGCATTAAAAGAATGTTCTGTAGATGAAATGATAGAAGCTATAAAAGATAAGTTTAGATCAGATGTTTTTTCAGAAAAATATGATCTAGTTATAAATTTAACTGAATATAGTCAGGATGAATCAGAGGATAAATCAAATAATACTCCAGCACTAACTAGAGAGATATCTGCACGTAACAAGAGACCTCTAGATAATAGCGATAACTTTCCTTTAGATAATAAAAGATTTAAAAAATAGTTTAAAAAAATATAGATATACATTCTACCTTAAGGTATATAATTAAATACTATATATAAAGCATTTCGCCAAGTTAATTAAATTTTATTTAATGATAATTTTATGATATATTCCCCTTTTATATTTATATATACTAGATATTCTATAAAAGGTTTTAAGTTTTTATTAAAAAGGATGTTTAATAATGCCGTATCCCTCCACTACAGTTACCCAAGCTGGCCCAAGCACAAATACTGTTAATCAGTTAACGTTAAATAGTACCCTTGATGTACAAACACAAGCTACTGTTGATTCCAATTACAGGCAAGTAAAGGTAGTTGCGGGAGAAAAAAAGGCCTCCTGCCACAATTCTGATACATTATTATTCAATCAACAAGCTTTAACGCGATATGTTAAAAGCATTTATGCAAACAAAGGTGTAAATAACGAAATACCTTATAAAGAGCTAATTGATAGTTGTATAACAGATATGCAATCTAAAATTAGCGATCCAGTAGCACTAGATTCACATATAAGGCTGCTTAATAAAATTAAAAGTATTTCATTTCCTCGCATATGTGGAATATTTAATGATCAAATTCCTGTAGATAAACCTAGGGGGTTAGATGTATTTCTAAACAAGTTAACACTTTTTATCGACGCAATGCCTAAAACAGAGTATTATATGGACAATAAAAAGTATACACTTGAGCTTATTCTTTCTTATTGTTTTATAAAGAAGTATGATAGTAGTTTAAAGATAGAAAATATTCAGAGTTTTATGCAGCTAACAGATGAACAAATAATAAAAGATGCTCAGGATAAAGAGCTGTTTGTTTCTATACTTCAAGGCGAGTATCCAAACAGATGTAGCCAAAATACTATCGAACAGGTACTACATGATAACTTACCCGCTGCTCGCTATGCTGAAATTGAAAGTATATATCCACAATTTTTAGATGAGTTTAAAAGAGTTTGTAAAAATAAAAAAATTTCTATCCATTATACTTTTGTAAATATTATAAAGAAGTTTTTATCGAATCAAGATTTACCTGCAAAAAATATTTTACAGAAGATTTTATGTTTTTTAAATTGTATTGATGATAACAACCCGTATATAGATACTTCGATAATTTATAAGCTATTCGGTTTTTATGGTCCGCTTACTAACTGTAAATTAGTAGCTATATTAAAATTTAGTCCCCAAATTCTAGAGCAAATTGCTAAAAACCCACAATTAATTCAGTATGCGCAACAATGTAAAGATGGAGTGTTTGCTCTTACAAGACAGCAGCTTGAAGATAAAAATATAATTATAAAAGTACAAGCTGATCATAATGTTAATGTAGATCAGCGCCTACCAGAAAGTGTTATAGCTGAATGTATAGAGATTGTTGCAGAAGGGCAACCAGTTTGTAATATGGAAAAACGTGGTGCTTCAGTTGCAACAGGTCGACAAGTTCGTAATACTGAAAATTTAGAAGCTTCAATTGAAAGTAAGCGATCACATAACCTTACTATAACAAAACAAATTGAAGAAGTTATTAATAATTGTCATCAAGATAAAGCAAATATATTAGGTGATCTTAATGTAACTATATGTTCTACCTGTATTCAAAAAAATATTTCTATGAAAGACGGATTATTAGATATATTTAGAACTTTGTCTAAAAAATATATAAGTTGTAAAGATGCAGAAAGTATATCAACCAAATTAAAAGCAGTAGTTAAAAATTTACCGGATAATATTAAAATTGAAAACACCGATTTTTTAAATATTATATGCGGTAATGGAGGAACAGGTTATATAAATGGTTTATTAGCATTAAAAGAATGTTCTGTAGATGAAATGATAGAAGCTATAAAAGATAAGTTTAGATCAGATGTTTTTTCAGAAAAATATGATCTAGTTATAAATTTAACTGAATATAGTCAGGATGAATCAGAGGATAAATCAAATAATACTCCAGCACTAACTAGAGAGATATCTGCACGTAACAAGAGACCTCTAGATAATAGCGATAACTTTCCTTTAGATAATAAAAGATTTAAAAAATAGTTTAAAAAAATATAGATATACAATAAACTACTTAATATTAAGTCATCTGCCACTAGCTACTTATTAGATAGTGCTAAACAAAACTACTTTTATTAACACATAATTAATAAATTTTTTATTGGATAAAAATTTAAAGCATAAAGCTTAATAGCATCTCCAATGATATAACATATTTTTAAGTAACAACTATGAACTTATTCACAAATAAAATATCAAATATTGAAAATAATACATATGGGAATATAAAAAATACAGATTATGCAATTAGGAATATAATTCAATGTCTAAAAAATTATGAAATCTATGAAGCTACAAAACTGCAAGATCAATATAAAGTAGATATTCAAACTAATGATGAGTTTAAAGTGGCATTTAATGAGGCCATTATAAAAAGCATTGAAAAAAACAATGATTACGAGTTATGTATGCTAAAACGAATGGCAGAAGCAAATCAAATTAGCATAGAAAAAAATGGTAAGGTTACTGAATATTTTAAAAAACACATAAAAGAACAAAAACATATACGTGTCTCTATGATAACACCTTCGATACAACTCGGTGTAACCATCGATGATGAATTACTTGCTATTTTTAGTGAAAAAATAGCAAGTCTTTTAGATGAGATATTTATAGATACAGCCTATGACTGCTGGAAGATCATACATCCTAAAATAAAGCAAGATGTATTAAATAAAGCTCTAAACAAACAAGCGCAAGATCTGTTAACTGGTAATAGATATAGACTTAATGTTATGGATGATATTGATAGATTATTTAATATGGGAGCACAAATATCCGATAGAGCAAAAGAAGTATTTTCTTACGTTTATGCAGTTGCCTGCAAACAAAAACAAAAGAAACTACAAAGTAGGATTATGCGTTATTTAGATATTTTAGCAACAATAATACCAAAAATTCAAAGCCAAGAAAAAACAATAAATAAATTAAACGATGAAGTTATTGAGTTAAACAGGATAATTAATGATTTAACAAAGCAAACGGCTAAAACTAATAGAAATATACAAAAATTAGCAGAAAGTACAGTGACTTGCCGTTGTGTAATTTGTTGATTTAAACATCTAAACTTACTCATGACACAAAATTGCAACATCTGCTCAATAAGTGCCGTAAAACCCGTTTTTTGAGGTTCGGGATATAAGGCACAAATATTTCGTTAGTATAAAATAATAGCTAAAATTGAGCCCTCGTTTAATCTATATTTGTTGTTAACGAAATAAAATGTTCACGGTAAAATTTTAGTTCATCTATAGATTCTTTAATATCTTCAAGAGCAATATGACTACCTTTTTTAACTAGTTTTTTAAGGATATCTGGTTTCCATCTTTTTGCTAATTCTTTTAAAGTACTGACATCAATATTTCTATAATAAAAATGTTCATGTAGTTCAGGCATGTATCTTCTTAAAAAACGTCGATCTTGCCCTATAGAGTTACCACACATAGGAGATTTATTTTTTATAGTATATTTTCTTATAAATTCTAAAGTTGCTTCTTCTGCTTGTCTTTCAGTTATTGTACTTTCTTTTACTCTAGTTGTTAATCCTGTTTTACCATGTACTTTAACACACCAGCTATTCATGTTGTCCATAACCTGATCAGGTTGGTGAACTGCCATAACCGGTCCTTGCTCCACGATGTTTAAATTATCATCAGTTACTATAGTTGCTATTTCGATAATTCTATCTGTTTCAGGATTTAATCCTGTCATTTCCAAATCAATCCATATTAAATTATTTTGTTTCACTAGTAATACTCTTGAATTAATGTAATAAAAAACACAGTTTTTACTTGTTGCAATAGGTCATTATGCAAGTAAAAGCTGTATGTTGGTAATATCAAACTTAATCTATTTGAGTTGTTTCTAAATTACCCCATTCTGCCCATGATTTAGGATACGCCTTAATGCGCGGATAATTTAATAATTTAGCAACTAAATACGCCAACCCTGATCTGTGATGGATTTGACAATATGTTATAATTTGCTTATTAGGGGTTATACCTATTTTTGATAAAATTGATCCGATATTGTGTTTAATACGGTAATTTCTACTGGCATCTAAACATTCAAGCCAATCAAGATTTATTGCGCCAGGAATATGACCGCCTCGTTTAGAAAATACTTTGTTACCGTTATATTCATCAGCCGATCTTGCATCCCATAACACTATATCTTCATTGTGCAAATTATTTTCAATGTAGTCTAATTCAGCAATGGGCGCATGGTTTATGTCTATGCTGACTTCATTAAAAGTTGTTTTATTTATAGTAGTCTCTATAGGATGTCGTTCTTTAACCCAAGCTAATAGACCACCGTTTAAATAAGAATATTTATTATGACCAATAACATCTAATAGCCAAATAAATCTTCCTGCCCAGCCACCGCCTTCGTCATCATATACTATATAGTGCTGATGCTTGTCATAACCTAAAGAAGCAAACAAATATGTTAATTCATTAATAGCAGGTAAATCTCCTAAAAATCTGCTGTTTTTAGCACATATATCTCGTGCTGAAATATTTATTGCTGTAGGAATATGTAGTTGTTCATAATAGTTATTGCTACTAACGTGTATAACGGTAATATCATCTTTACCTAATAACGACTCGAGTTCGTCAGCTTCCAATATAATTTTAGGTTTATCATTAATCATTTTCTGTAACTATAACATTTTATATCTTAGTGTTGTAATGATGAAAACTAAATTTAGCTTGCACAAATAACACAAAAATATTTTTAAAAATTCTATAAATAAATAGTATATAACAATTAGGTATGACATGCATCTAATAATATTATCAGGTTATAATTTTTACCTATATACAGGTTCATTTATAAGTTGTATAATGACTTAACTTTAATATTACCTACAGTTTTTACTTAAATGGAAATTTACATGGTTACAGCATCTTGGATTACTTTCTTATTAACTTTAATATGTTCTACTGTATCAGCTTTAATAGCGTGGATATATACTAAAAAACAAGCAACACAGAATATGATTAAACTAGAGGGTAGTTATGACAAACAACTGCAGAGTGCAAAATATGATCTTACTGAGCTACAAAGCGAGTTTAATGAGATTAATAAATTATATCAACAATTACAATTACAACATACTAAAACTAGTGAAACCTTAAAGTATTCACAAATACAATTGCAAGAAAAAATAGCACAGCTGCACAAATTACAAGATAATTTAAATGAAACTATTGCAGAAACTAAGCATGAAAGTATTGAATACAATAAAATTTCTACTAAATTAGACTTAATACAACAAGATATAAATCAAAAAACAGTCGAAATATCATCATTAAAAACTGAATTAGAAGATGCTAAACAATCATATAACCAAGAAAAAATCAAAACCGCTGAATTAGAAGAAAAGCTTAAGTCAATGAATTTTATTGAAAAAAGCAAAGATCTATTAAGCGAACACTTTACTAACATAGCTAATGCAGTAATTGACACTAAAAGCAAATCTTTAAATGAACGTCATGAAGATAACTTAACTAAAGTTTTAGAACCTGTAAAACAACAAATCACTCAATTTAATGCAGAAATAAAAAATGTTTATAAGGAGTCAATTTCTGAACGATCTGCTTTATCTAGTCAGTTAGAATCATCATTAAAGTTACATAATCAAATGTCACAAGATGCTCAGCAGCTAACTCAAGCACTAAAAGGTGATAAAAAACTACAAGGATGCTGGGGAGAGGTTCAATTAGAGCGTCTATTAGAGGTTAGTGGTTTAATAAAAGATATTGAGTTTCAACGTGAGCCAGAGATTAAAGACGAAAATAATAATAAATTACGACCAGATTTTATTATTAATCTACCTGATGGCAAGCATTTAATTATTGACTCTAAAGTTTCACTAGTAGACTATATAGAATGTGTAGCAACTGAAGATAATGCAATATATGACTCGCATGCAAAAAAACATTGCAATAATATTCGTAATCATATCAAATCGCTTGCTGAAAAAAATTATGCAGCTACTACTGATATTAACTCACCACAATTTGTTTTTATGTTTGTGCCTATAGAGTCAGCACTACTGTTAGCTATAAAACAAAACCAAGATTTAATATATGATGCTTTTCAAAAAAATATTATTATCGCCTCACCAACAACGCTATTAGCTTCTTTAAAAACCGTAGCTAATTTATGGAGCATCGAACGTCAAAACGCTAATACTCGTAAACTCGCTGAAAAAGCAGCTTCAGTATACAATAAATTAACTTCAGTAGCAGATAATCTAGTTAAATTAAAAAATAGTATAGTTAAAGTTTCTGAAAACTACAATGAAACCATTAAAGTTTTTAGTGAAGGCAAGGGAAATTTAGTAGCTACATGTAGTGCTTTTAAGCAGCTAGGAGTGAATGTAAAAAAAGAGATTCCAGCTACATTACCTTTAATTAATGATATAACAGAAGCTTCAGCAGACACAACCAAAACAACTTATCATATAGAGACAGATTCAGGTGCTATAGAAAAAGAGACTACAAAAACACAGATAGTAGATGAAACTTCTTAATTCTAAGGGTAGCTTGCAAAATAATCTTATCATTTTATCTGTTGTGTGTATAATGTTTTTTTAGATTCTGTAAAATCCTGCATTAGGATACGATATTTTTAGGCAGTTAAAATATCTACTTTTTAAATATAATTATTAATAAGGATATTAAATAAATTTTCTATGTTTATTCATAACATTATAAAAGCTACTATACGTACTATAATATTTACACTATTTATGTATAATTATTCAATATGTGCTAGTGCATGTAATAATATACATAACACCTATTCAAACGTTAATAAGATATTAGACATGAGCGAAAGGAAAAATACTATAATTTTTTCTAAAATACTTAATGAATTAGATATCCCACATGATCCAAATGATATTCAAAGTATTTACCAATGTTTTAAAAGATTCAGAAGAGCTAGCAATCAAGAAAGATGGCAGATAAAACCAGTTGTAATCAACGAGCAACAAAGACAAACGATATTAAATTTAATCTCTGAATTAAACTTAATTCAGGATATTCATGCATCAGAGAGCTGTTTTCAATATGCTTTAATCCTAGGAGCTACATCTCCTACAATAAAATCAAGAATAGAATATTTAGCTACAGAGTGGAATAATGGAATAAGAGTTAATGAGATAGTACTTTTAGGATCAAATAGACAATTAAACACAGAAAAAGACTATAGCGAACGTATATTACGAGGTGTTTTTGAATATATTATTAATAATAATCTTGCAAATGAAAAAGATATAATAACAATTACATCAGTATTGAAAGATGCAAATACTGATTATAATCAGCAGTTTGCTTTAGCAAAAGAAATAACTGCAAAGAATCATAAATTACAAATTTTTTCTAATTATTTATCTACAACAGCCACAGAAGCCGATGCGGCGCTAGCAATGTTTCATATTGCTGCAATCCCTAAAGAAATGCAAAATTTGCCTGTGTCATTAATATCTGCTCCTGATGTTAAAAGAGCAGATAATATTATATTTAGAGCTAATACCGCAGACACTATAAATTATTGGATGAATAATGATGATATAAAAAAAACTAGCGTGCTAGCTGTCAGTAATCAGCCTTATGTAATTTATCAGCAACAGGTATTATATAATCAGTTAAAAAATAAATTTAATAATGTAGATATTATAGGGGGAAAAGATAATGCTGTTAATAAGCTAGCTAAAATAGAGTTATATCTTGATACCCTAGCATTATTTTTGCACAATTATTTAGAAAGTGGCAACTAAAAACTTGCATTTCCAACTGCTACCTGTATATCTAAAGAATAGATCATGCCTATTCAAATTTGGGGTATTGCATTATCATGATTAGCAATCCATTTTGAAGATCGTTTAGATGATTATTTAACATCTAAACTTACTAATGACAAAGAATTTGGAACACCTTCGTTGATTCACATACTGAGTATTTTAACAATTTTATTTGAGTAGCTTGCTCCAATTAATAGTTTCTAAGTACTCTTCAAAACAGCTAGATAAAAAATCTGTAGTTAGTAATAAACCTGTAGATTTATTAAAATTATTACGTAGTATTTCAATGTCAGGTTCTGAATTTATTATACTGCTTTCATATAAAATAACATTATTACAATTTAAATATAATGTCGCATATTCTTCAAAAGAATATATATTTGAATCTACTTGTAAATGCCCAATATGTAATCTAGCTACACGCATATCTCCAATACCGGTATTATCATCAAACAATATAGTGCAATCATTAGCACAGCTTTGAAATACCGAGGCAATAAAAGAAGATACCACAGTCGTAGCTTTTTCTGACAATTTTTCAATATCTATACTGCCATTGTAATCAGCATAACGCTGTTGAATTTTTGCATTATTAGCCTGATTATTGATAAAATCAGTAAAAATTTTTGTTAACTCATTTTTCAGATTATGACCATTTGATGCTACGATAAAAGTAGCTACTTGGCTATTTTTTGCATCTTGACTAAATGAAAAAGCTGGTTTTTTTGTAGCTAATCTAGTTAAATTAGGTGACTTACCCGTATTAGTATAGCTCCAATATTTTTTTAACGAAACTCTTTGCAATGCATTTAAAAGTGTTTTAGATTTTCCAGATAGTTCTACATATTCAGTATCTACTAAATCATATTGCTTTTTATTCTTTTGTATATATTCAATTTGTGTTTGCTTGTTTTCAGCTAGTTGTTGATAAAAGTTATCTAAAACTTTAATTGCATCCTTTGAATAAGCATCATCTAGTTTTAAATCTTCTAAAAATTGAAGCATAGGTGCTACAAGATCCAATTTATCGATGGTAGGAACCAAAGCTCCAAGTGTATGTTTGAGTAATTCACTTAAATCTTTATCTTTGTGCAACAATGATGATTTATAAGTATCATATATAAATAATATACTACTATTAGCATATTTTTTTGCTTCTTGGAGTAACC
Organism: Candidatus Gorgonimonas eunicellae; assembly: GCA_929200395.1. Taxonomy (GTDB): domain Bacteria; phylum Pseudomonadota; class Gammaproteobacteria; order Pseudomonadales; family Endozoicomonadaceae; genus CAKMZJ01. The sequence continues at coordinate 38,801 of CAKMZJ010000011.1, forward strand.
CTGGTGATTTTCTTTTAGTAACTATTTTAATCCATTCAGAAAAAACTTCTGTTATTCTTGATAGTATTTCATCATAATTTCTTATAAAATATAAGTCATAATTTGCATATATATGCTGCATTTGCTGTTCATAATTTTTAAATGGAAACTTTTTAATTAAAAAATCTA